>JADLES010000214.1 GCA_020845995.1 Burkholderiales bacterium
CCTCCAGGTTCTGGTTGGCGTTGATGAGGATTTCGTCCACCTGCGGCGCAAGGCGCGCGAGCACGTGCTCGACCATCGATTTTCCGTGCAGCAGCTGCAATCCCTTGTCCACGCCGCCCATGCGGCGCCCCTGGCCGCCGGCGAGCACGATGCCGGTCACGCTGTTCATGGGCGGATTCTAAGGCCGGAGTAGAATCATGAACGTGAAAGTGCTGTCGCTGTTCGGTGCGACATTGGCGCGATTCCTGGCGCGGGTCCTCCTGCTGGCCGCGCTCGCGCAGCCGCTTTTCGTGAACGCGCAATCAAAAAACCGCGCCCTTGGCTTCGAAACGATGGCGAAAGGCGCGACGATCGTCATCATGCCGTCGGACATCGAGCTCTTCAGCCTGAGCGCGGGCGGCGTCCTCGAGCCCAAGGCGGACTGGACCGAGGCGGCGATGCGCAATTTCAAGACGGCCATGGACGCCAAGCGCGCGCAGCTCGACATGAAGACCGTCGTGCTCACCGACAAGGACATGGACGAGATCGCGGAGATCAATGCGCTGCATGCCGCCGTGGGGCGCGCGATCGCGTTGCATCATTTCGGGCCCGGGAACATGGCGCTGCCCACCAAGAACGGGCAGCTCGACTGGTCGATGGGCGAGTCGGTGCAGGCGATCAAGAAGAGGACCGGCGCGGACTACGCGTTCTTCAGCTGGATACGCGACAGCTACACGAGCAGCGAGCGCGCCGCGGCGATGGTGTTCATGGCGCTCCTGGGCGTCGGCCTCGGTGGCGGCGTGCAGATGGGGAATGCCTCCCTGGTGGACCTCAACACCGGCCGGATACTGTGGTTCAACCGGCTCGTACGGGCCAGCGGAGACCTGCGCGACGCCGGCAAGGCCGCCGAGACCCTCGACGCGCTCCTCGAGAACTTCCCGGCCGCGAAGTGATTCGCAGGCAATTTCTTGCAGCCGGTGGTGCGTGTTGCGCCCTGGCGAGCGCTCGCGCGCTGTACGCGCAGCAGGCGTGGACAATGCCGGCGCGCTTTGCCCGCCCGGAGGTCGGCACCGACGAAGGCGGGCTGTGGGCCATGATGGACCGGCAGGAGACGCGGCTGCAACGCAGCCCCTTCGCGATCCGCGACGCCGGACTGCGCGACTACGTCCAGGAGATTGCCTGTCGTCTGGGTGGCACGCACTGCCCGGACATCCGAGTTCACCTGGTTCGCACGCCCATGTTCAACGCCACCATGGCCCCCAACGGCATGATGCAGGTCTGGACCGGCCTGATGCTGCGCATGGACAACGAGGCGCAGTTGGCCGCCGTGCTCGGCCACGAAATCGGGCATTACGTTGAGCGCCACACCCTCGATCGGCTGCGCGACGTGAAGTCGCGAACCGCTTTCGCGCAATTCCTGGGGGCGTTCGGCCTCATCGGCATGGTCGGCCAGCTCGCTACAGTCGCCGGCGCATTCGGCTATTCCCGCGATCAGGAACGCGACGCGGACCGCATCGGTGCGGTCCTCATGCGCAAGGCCGGATTCGACGTGGCGGAAGCTTCGAGGGTGTGGGCCAACCTGGTCGCCGAGGTGAATTCTCGGCCGGAAGCCGAGCGCGCCGCAAACTTCCCGCTGTTCGCGACGCATCCGGGGGCGGAAGAGCGCGCGGAAACCCTGGCCAAGCTGGCGGCCGAAGCGCCCGGGGGCGAGACCGGGCGCGAGGCCTGGCAGGCGAAAATCAGGCCCTATCGCCGCGAGTGGCTCGCCGAGGAGATCAAGCGCGGCCGGCGCGAGGAAAGCATCACGCTGCTGACGAGGTTGATTGCCGGCGGGCCTGAACAGGCGGATTACCTCGCGGCGCGGGGAGAGGTCTACCGCTTGCGCGCGCAGGAGAAGGATTTCGACGCGGCCATCGCGGATTTCACGGCCGCCGTCGCGCTCGGCGGCGAAACGCCGGAAGCGCATCGCGGCCTCGCCTATATCTTCCGCCAGCGCAACCAGCTGCCCGAGGCGCGCGCCAGCTTCCAGCGCTACATCGAGGCTGCGCCGCAGGCGCCCGACGTTGCCATGATCCGGAGCTACCTGGAAGAACTGGGAAAATGAAAACACTGACCCTGGCATTGTCCGTGGTGGTGCTCGCGGGTTGCGCAGCGATGGCCAAGGTTGATTCCGGCGACCGCACCGTGGGCGACCGCCTCGCGGTCAACATCGAAGGGGCGTGGAACCACCTGCAGGCGCCGGGACTCGGGCCGGCGCAGACCTGGACGCGGGAAGGACTGACCGTCGATCAGCTTCTGCTGTATTCCGGCATCAAGAACGGCGAGCTGGTGCACGCGCCCAGCCGCAGCGGCAGGGAAAAAGACTTCGCTTTCCGCGCCGGCATGCTGCCGGACGAGATCGTCGCGATGTACGAGGGCATGCTGACCCGGGACGGATCCAGTTTCAAGCTCACCAGGCTGGAGCCGTCGCCATTCGGGGGCCTCAAGGGTTTTCGCTTCGATTTCGTGCTCACGCGCAAGCTGGACAACGTCGTGCTTTCCGGCATGGGCTGGGGCGTGGTCAGCAAGGAGGAGCTCTTCGCCATCCTCTACATGGCGCCGCGACTGGTTTTCTTTTCGCGGCATGCGGCGCAGGTGGAGAAAATTGCGCTGAGCGCGAAGGTAAGGGAATGAACAGATGAACGCTCAAATCGCCGCGCTGCGCGTCGGGGGTGTCGTCTTCGGGCTCATGTCCATTGCCCAGTTGACGCGGGAGCTTGCATGCCCGCAGGTGGACGTCGTCGTGGGCAGCCTGCCGATGCCGGTGTGGCCGAGCGCGCTGGCGGCGGCGTTCCTGGCCGCCATGTGCATCTGGATGTGGAAAGCCAGCTATCACGCCAGGCAATGAGGTCAGTCGATCACTCGCTGCAGCACGACCATTAGGCCCGTGGCGCCCGGCGCGACCGGCCCGCTGCTGCCCTCGATGTCGCCTTTCTGCGGCGTCGCGCTGCCCGCCCTGGACACGCGGGCGATCACCATCACCTCGGACTGGCCGGAGATGGTGGCGCCCGGCGCCATCGCCATGCTGTCGTCGAGACTGAATTTATAGGGGAGCTGCGCCACCGTGACGCGCGCGATGGCGAGCGGCATGCGCGAACCGGCGGCGGGTCGCGCGAGGATGAACACCGTGTCGCCGGGCGCGGCCTTGCCGGCGAGCGCGGGCTCGAGACTCACGGTTCCGGAAACCGACTTGCCGCGCGCGGGCGCCTGGTCGGCCTGCGCCGGCGCGGCGCCGGGCTTCGCCTCCTTCTTCGGCGCCGCCGCGGCGCCGCCCATCGCGCGCGCCTCGGCGATGCTGCCCTGGACCGCGCGCGTGAACTCGGTGTCGGGCGGGACCAGCTTGAGGATGCGTTCCCAGTAGGCGATCGCGCCGGC
>JADLES010000215.1 GCA_020845995.1 Burkholderiales bacterium
TCCGCTTCGCCGCCGGACGGTTCCGACCATAAAATAGCGGGCCAGGGAGAGTGAGGCGGCGGCATGTCCGAGAAGTCCAAGCAGGCCTTTGATCCGGATGCGACGGTCGCGCAGCCGGGGGCCGCTGGCGCGGATCCGGAGGCCACCGTCTCCCAGCCCGCGATGTTCGCCGATCCCGACGCGACGATCACGCAGCCGATGAAGGCGATCGATCCGGGGGCGACGGACCGGCAGCCGGCGTTCGATCCGGACGCCACCGACCGGCGCCCGGCCTTTGATCCCGAGTCGACGATCCGCAGGTCCGGCGCGCAGGGCCCGGCGCGCAGGAACCCCTTCGCGCCGAAGTCGCCGCCGGAAACCATCCAGGCCAACCTCTCCTCGCTGGGCGGCATCAACCCGCTGGTGGCGATGGCGAACCCGATCCTCGCCGCGGTTCCACAGATCCGGCGCACGTTGCGCCACCCCGACCCCGGCGCGCTGCTCGACGGCCTGCGCGACCAGATCGAAAGCCTGGAAGCGAGCGCGATGAGCGCCGAGATCGCGCAGGATACGGTCGACGTCGCGGTGTACGCCCTGTGCGCGCTGCTCGATGAGTCCGCGGCGGCGACGCCCTGGGGCCAGGGCTGGCTCGAGCAGGGTCTGCTGCAGCAGGTGCGCGGCGAGCGCGGCGGCGCCGATGGGTTCTACGAGCGCCTGGACCGGATCTGCGCCGAACCCGAGAAGAACGCCGACCTGGTCGAGTTCTTCTACATCTGCCTTGCGCTGGGCTTCGAAGGCCGCCATCGCGGCGCCGCGGACGGCAAGCAGGCGCTGCAGCAGGTGCGCGACCGCGTGTATTCGATCATCGCTTTTCGGCGGCCGCGGCCCGACGCGCTCTCCGAGCACTGGCGAACCCCGGCCGCGCAGGCCGCCGTCGATGCCGCGCTCCGGACTGCCGAGCGCGCGACCGCGGCGCGCGCCGCGGCGGCCGCGGCTGCCGTCGCCGCGCCCCGCGTGGAGGCGCCTCCCGGCCGCTTCGCGCTGTCGCGCTGGCCGAGGCGCGCCATCTGGAGCGCGGTCGCCGGCCTCGTCGGCGTGTCGATCGTGCTCTACATGGCCGGGCTGCGCCTGCAGGATGAGGAAACGAGAGACGCGATCGGGCCGGCCAAGCCCGGCGCGCGGATGAAGGCGCAGGGGACGGACGGAGCGGCGCCCGCTCCCGCCCTCGCGCCGGCCCCGGCGCCGTCCGCCGCCAGCGCGCTGGCACAGTCGCTTGCAGGACTGCCGGTGGCCGCGAGCGAAAGCGGCGCAAACGTCGTCCTGCGCATCGCCGACGATCATCAATTCGCCTCCGGCGACAGCCAGCCGTCGGAGGAAGTGCGTGCGGTGGCGCGCAAGATCGCGGCCGCCCTCGACAAGCTGCCGGGCACGATCCTGGTGATCGGCCATGCCGACTCGAGGCCGCCGCGCCGGGGTACGAACGCGGAGCTGTCGACGGCGCGCGCGCGCGTGGTCGCCCAGGTCATGGCGAAAGTGCTGACCGATCCGAAGCGAGTCGCCGCCGAGGGACGCGGCGACACCGAGCCGCTCGTCGCCAACGACACCGCGGTAAACCGCGCGAAGAACCGCCGCGTGGCGATCCAGCTGAAGGCCGCGCCGTGACCGCGATCCTCGAGCAGCTGATGGAGACCGCGTCCGGCGCCGACGCCGCCGCCGGCGAGCGCGTCGCGCAGGAGCTGGAGTCGGTGCGCGCGCGCTTCAAGAAGGCCGCCGAGGATCTCGACGGGGCGCGCTTCGCGTCCGCCGACGGCAGGGGGCGCGAGGTGCAGGAACTCCCCTGGTATGTGTTCATCGGCGCGCCGGGCTCGGGCAAGACCACCGCCCTGCTCAACTCGGGACTGCGGCTGCCGTTGTATACGGGCAACGACGCCTCGCCCTCGATTGCCGGCGTGGGGGGCACGCGCAATTGCGACTGGTGGTTCACCGAAGAGGCGGTCCTGATCGATACGGCGGGCCGCTATACCACGCAGGAAAGCGATCGCAAGGCCGACGCGGCGGCCTGGCTGGGCTTTCTCGGCCTGCTCCGGCAGCAGCGGCCGCAGCGCCCCCTCAACGGCGCACTGGTCACCGTGAGCGTCATGGACCTGCTGCTGTGGACCAAGGCCGAGCGCGCCCGGTACGCCGGCCACGTGCGCATGCGCCTGTCGGAGATGGTCGCCGCGCTGGAGACGCGCTTTCCGGTGTACGTGCTAGTCACCAAGGTCGACATGCTGGCCGGCTTCGTCGAGTTTTTCGGCGACATGGACGCCACCGCGCGGGCGCAGGTCTGGGGAACGACGTTCCCGCTCGAAATCGACCCGGCGACCATCGCCGGCCCGTACACGAAGGATTTCGCGGCGCTGGAGGAACGGCTGGGCGCCGAGTTGCTCGCCCGGCTGCATGAGGAGCCGGACCTGCAGCGGCGCGCCTCGATCTACCGCTTCCCGCAGCAGTTCCACTCGATGGGCGCGCTGGTGGGCGAGTTCCTCGCCCTCGCCTTCGGCACCCGCGTGAACGACAAGCCTCTCTGGCTGCGCGGCGCGTACTACAGCAGCGGCACGCAGGAAGGCAACCCGATCGACCGCGTCCTGGTCGCGCTCGCGCGCAGCTTCCGCCTGGACCGCGCCGCGGCCAAGGGTCCGGGCGGCACCGGCAAGAGCTATTTCCTCACCCGCCTGCTGCGCGAGGTGGTGTTCTCGGAAGCCGAGCTCGCGGCGGTCGATCCGGCCGGCGCCGCCTAGCCGCCGCCTATTCCGCCTCCTCGATCCAGGCCATCTGGATCGCCTCGAGAATTTTCTCGCCGCAGCGCTTCGGGTCGTCGCTGAAACCGGGCAGCGCCAGCACCCACTCGCGCAAGTCGACGAAATTCAGCCGTCTCGGATCCCGATCCGGATATTGCTCGAGGAGGGCGATGGCGATCTCGCGTGAATCGGTCCATCTCATCTGCTTCCCCCGCCTTCGCGTTCGTAATTGATCGTGTATTTCGGAATCTCGATCACCAGGTCCTCGTCCCCCAGGCGCGCCTGGCAGGACAGCCGCGAGGTCGCTTCCAGCCCCCAGGCCTTGTCGAGCAGGTCCTCCTCCTTCTCCTCGGCAGGGGCGAGCGAGCCGTAGCCCGAGCGCACCACCACGTGGCAGGTCGTGCAGGCGCAGGACTGCTCGCAGGCGTGCTCGATGTCGATGCCCCGCGCGAGCAGCAGGTTGCAGATCGTCTCGCCCGCGGCCGCTTCGAACGTCATCCCCTTGGCGCACAGCACGGGATGGGGCAGCACCGTGATCCTAGGCATCGAGCCGGTCGACGGATTTGCCCGCGAGCACGCGGCGCACTCCCGCGTTCATGCGGCGCGACGCGAACTCCTCGGTCGCCTTGTTGAGCGCGTCGCTGGCGGCCCGGATCGCGCGCAGCTCCGGCAACGGGAGGACCTTCTCGAGCTCCTCCACCTTCGTCTCTATGGCGGAAAGCTCCTGCGGCAGGAGCAGATCCCGACTTTCCCGGAGCGCGGTCCGGGTCGCGTCCAGCAGGAGCTGCGCATCGACGCGGTGCTCGCTCAGCGCGCGCGCGTGCATGTCTTCCCTGGCGTGGTCGAACGAATCGCGCAGCATGCGCTCGATGTCCGTGTCGGCGAGCCCGTAGGACGGCTTCACGGTCACCGAGGTCTGCGCCCCGGTGGTCTTCTCCTGCGCCGTCACCGACAGCAGCCCGTCCGCGTCCACCTGGAAAGTGACGCGCACGCGGGCCGCGCCCGCCGCCATGGGCGGAATCCCCTTCAGCTCGAAGCGCGCGAGGGAGCGGCAGTCCGCGACCAGCTCGCGTTCGCCCTGCACGACGTGAAAGCTCATGCCGGTCTGGCCGTCCTTGAAGGTGGTGAACTCCTGCGCCCGGGCGCAGGGAATCGTGGCGTTGCGCGGCACGATGCGCTCGGCGAGGCCGCCCACCGTCTCGACGCCCAGCGACAGCGGAATCACGTCGAGCAGCAGCCAATCCCCGCCCGCTGACTTGTTGCCCGCCAGCACGTTGGCTTGGATCGCGGCGCCCAGCGCCACCACCTTGTCCGGGTCGAGGTTGTTGAGCGGATCGCGGCGGAAGAATTCCGCCGCCGCGCGCTGGATCTGCGGCATGCGCGTCGCGCCGCCGACCATCACCACGCCGTCCACTTCCTCGGGCCGCAGTCCGGCGTCGCGCAGCGCCTTGCGCGCCGGCGCGAGCGCCTTCTGCACCAGGTGCCGGGTGATCCCGCAGAAGGTCTCGGTGTCCAGCGTCACGTCGACCAGTTCGCCCGAGGAAAGCTTCGCCGTGATGCGCGCCTCGCCATGCACGGTCAGGGTTTCCTTGGCTTCGCGCGCCTTGACCAGCAGCAGGCGCGTGTCGCGCGGATCCAGGGGCGCCAGCCCGGCGCGCTCGATGATCCAGCAGAACACGCGGTGGTCCCAGTCGTCGCCGCCCAGGGCGGCGTCGCCGTTGGTCGCGACCACCTCGAACACGCCCCGCGCGAGCCTGAGGATCGAGACATCGAGGGTGCCCCCGCCCAGGTCGAACACCGCGAAGGTGCCTTCGGAAGCGTTGTCCAGTCCGTAGGCGATGGCCGCCGCGGTCGGCTCGTTGAGCAGGCGCAGCACGTTCAGGCCGGCGAGCCGGGCCGCGTCCTTGGTCGCCTGGCGCTGCGCATCGTCGAAGTACGCGGGCACGGTGATCACCGCGCCCACGAGATCTCCCTGCAGCGAGAGCTCGGCTCGCTCGCGCAGGGCCTTGAGGATTTCCGCCGATACCTGCACCGGGCTGCGCACGCCGGCCGCGGTGCGCAGCTGCACCATGCCGGGCGCGTCGACGAGGTCGTAGGGCACGTTCTCGACGTGCGCGACATCCCTCAGCCCGCGTCCCATGAAGCGCTTCGCCGAGGCGATGCTGTTCTTCGGGTCATCGGACTGGTGCGCCTGCGCCGCGTAGCCGACCTCGACGCCGCCGCCGGGCAGGTAGCGCACGATCGAGGGCAGCAGCGTCCGCCCCTGCAGGTCGGGCAATACCGTGGCCGCGCCGCTGCGCACGGTCGCCACCAGCGAGTTGGTGGTGCCCAGATCGATGCCGACCGCAAGCCGGTGGCGGTGCGGCTCGGTCGACTGCCCGGGCTCGGCGATCTGCAGGAGCGCCATCAGGCCTCCAGCGCCTCGTACGCCGCGTTGAGGTCCTCGTCCAGCTTGTCGAGGAACATCAGCTTCCTCACCAGGTCCGCGGCGCCCGCGTATTCCCGCCGCTCGTCGATGCAGCCGGCGATCTGCGCCTGCAGCGTCTCCTTCAGCCCGGCCAGCTCGCGCTCCAGCAGCGCGAGCGCGTCGGCGCTGCGCGCCGCTTCCAGCTTCTCGCGCAGCTCCATCTGCTCCATGAGGAATTCGCGCGGCATCGCCGTATGGGTCTCCAGCCCGAGCTCCACGCCGTGCATCGCCAGCAGGTACTGCCCGCGCCGCACCGGATCGCGCAGGGTGCGGTAGGCCTCGTTGACCCCGGTCGCCGCCTGCATCGAGGCGCGCCGCTCGGCGTCCCCCGCATGCGCAAAACGGTCGGGGTGGACGCTCGCGACGACCTGACGATACGCGCTCTCCAGGCGCCCGAGGTCCAGCGCGTAGGCCGGCGGCAGACCGAACAGCTCGAAGTGGTCAGACCTTGAAGCTCTCGCCGCAGCCGCACTCGTCTTTGACATTGGGGTTGTTGAACTTGAAGCCTTCGTTCAAGCCCTCGCGCGCAAAGTCGAGCTGCGTGCCGTCCAGGTAGGGCAGGCTCTTCGGGTCGACCACCACCTTGACTCCGTGGCTCTCGAACATCGCGTCCTCCGGGTTGACGGAGTCGGCGTACTCGATCTTGTAGGCCATCCCGGAGCAGCCCGTCGTGCTCACGCCCAGGCGCAGCGCCACGCCCTTGCCGCGCCTGGCGAGGAACGTCTGCACGCGGCTGGCCGCTTTCTCGGTGAGGGTGACCGCCATGACGATCAGCCCGCCTCCTTGGCGGGCGCCTTCACGTGCTTTTTCCGGTAGTCCTCGACCGCGGCCTTGATGGCGTCCTCGGCGAGGATCGAGCAATGGATTTTCACCGGCGGCAGCGACAGCTCCTCGGCGATCTGCGTGTTCTTGATGCTCGCGGCCTCGTCCAGGCGCTTGCCCTTGACCCATTCGGTCACCAACGACGACGAGGCGATCGCCGAGCCGCAGCCGTAGGTCTTGAAGCGCGCGTCCTCGATGACGCCGTCCTTGTTGACCTTGATCTGCAGCTTCATCACGTCGCCGCAGGCCGGCGCCCCGACCATGCCCGTGCCGACCGAGTTGTCGCCCTTGTCGAAAGACCCCACGTTGCGCGGGTTCTCGTAGTGGTCGATGACCTTCTCGCTGTATGCCATTTACGCTCCCGATGCCCGTCTCAGTGCGCGGCCCACTGTACCTTGCCGAGGTCGATGCCGTCCTTGTGCATCTCCCACAGCGGCGAAAGGTCGCGCAGCTTCGCCACTTTCGTGTTCAGGTGGTCCACCGTGTAATCAATCTCCTCCGGCGTCGTGAAGCGCCCGAGCGTGAACCGGATCGAGCTGTGCGCCAGCTCGTCGCTGCGACCGAGCGCGCGCAGCACGTACGACGGCTCGAGCGACGCGGAGGTGCATGCCGAGCCGGAGGATACCGCGATGTCCTTGACCGCCATGATCAGCGACTCGCCCTCGACGAAGTTGAAGCTGACGTTGAGGTTATGCGGCACGCGGCGCTCGAGGTCGCCGTTGACGAACACTTCCTCCATGCGCTGCACGCCGGCGAGCAGGCGATCCCGGAGGACCCTGATCCGCTCGTTCTCGGCCGCCATCTCCAGCCGCGCGAGCCGGAAGGCCTCGCCCATGCCGACGATCTGGTGCGTGGCCAGCGTGCCCGAGCGCAGACCGCGTTCGTGACCGCCGCCGTGGATCTGCGCCTCCAGCCGCACGCGCGGCCGGCGTCGCACGAACAGGGCGCCGATGCCTTTCGGGCCGTAGGTCTTGTGCGCAGAGAAGGACATCAGGTCGACTTTCAGCGCCTGCAGGTCGATCGCGCACTTGCCGGTGGCCTGCGCGGAATCGACGTGGAACAGGATGCCGCGCGCGCGGCACAACTCGCCGATCGCGGCAATGTCCTGGATCACGCCGATCTCGTTGTTGACGTACACCACCGAGACCAGGATCGTGTCCTTGCGCAGCGCGCCCTCGAGCTGGTTCAGGTCGACCAGGCCGTCGGCGCCCACGTCGAGGTAGCTGACCTCGAAGCCGCGGCGCTCGAGCTCGCGCATCGAATCCAGCGTCGCCTTGTGCTCGGTCTTCACAGTCACCAGGTGCCTGCCCTTGGTCTTGTAGAACTCGGCGGCGCCCTTCAGCGCGAGGTTGATCGACTCGGTGGCGCCCGAGGTCCAGACCAGGTCCTTCGCATCGCAGCGCACCAGCGCCGCGACCTGCTCGCGCGCCTCCTCGACCGCTTCTTCCGCCTTCCAGCCGATGGCGTGCGAGCGGCTGGCCGGATTGCCGAAGTGCTCGGTCAGGTACGGGATCATCTTCTGCCCGACGCGCGGATCCACCTGCGTCGTCGCCGAGTTATCGAGGTAGATCGGCAGCTTGGGCGCGGCGCTCATCAGGCTGCCACCTTCTCCGCCGGGCGCTCGGCCGTTCCCTGCGCCGGCGCGCCGCCGCGAAACGCCTTGATCACCTGCACCGGCTTGCCCTGCTGGTGCGCCACCACGTCGGCGAGAGACACCGAGCTCAGGTACTCGTTCATCTTCTCGTTCAGCGTGGTCCATAGATCATGGGTCACGCAGCGCCGGTCGTCCAGGCAGTTCTCCTTGCCGCCGCACTGGGTGGCGTCGATCGGCTCGTCGACCGCCGCGATGATTTCCGCCATGCTGATCGCGCTGGTCGCCTTGGCGAGGCAGTAGCCGCCACCCGGACCGCGCACGCTATTGACCAGCTTGGCCCGGCGCAGCTTGCCGAACAGCTGCTCGAGATACGAAAGCGAGATGTGCTGGCGCTCGCTGATGGCGGCAAGCGTCACCGGTCCCCGCGTCTGGCGCATCGAAAGATCCACCATCGCGGTCACCGCGAACCTACCTTTGGTCGTGAGTCTCATGGGCTTTCCTGAGCCTTTCCTCTTGGTCGGGGCGATACCCGATTTCTCCTGTCAAGTATAGCAAAGACCGACAAATATAGTCAAGTATTTTTTTCTTTATAACTCAATCACTTGATAATTATGAGCGGGTCTGGCCTGGAGGTCTCGGCCTGCGCCTTTTCCATGCGGCTCATCCGTTCCGCGAGCGTCGAGACGGTCTGTTCCAGCTCCTGGGTGTGCTCGATCAGGGACTGCAGTGACTTCAGGTAGGGGTCTTCCTGTCCTGGCACGACACCGTAGGCGGCAAACGCCCCTTTCTCCTCCCGCTTCGCGCTGCCCTCCACGATCCGGCCCGGCACGCCCACGACCGTGGCCCCGGGCGGCACTTCCTTGATGACCACCGCGTTGGAGCCGATCTTTGCGCCATCGCCCACGGTGAAGCCGCCGAGCACCTTCGCGCCCGCGCTGACCACGACACCGCTGCCGAGCGTCGGGTGCCGCTTCGTGCCCCGGAAAAGCGAAGTTCCACCCAGCGTCACGCCCTGGTAGATGGTGCAGTCGTCCCCGATCTCCGCCGTTTCGCCGATGACGACGCCCATGCCGTGGTCGATGAACACGCGCCGGCCGACCACTGCCGCCGGGTGGATCTCGATGCCGGTGAACCAGCGCCCGACATGCGAGGCAAGCCGTCCGGCCCAGCGCAGCCCGCGCTTCCAGCACCAGTGCGCGATGCGATGAATCCAGATGGCGTGCAGGCCGGGGTAGCACGTCAGCACCTCCCACGCCGAGCGCGCAGCGGGATCCCGCGCCATTACGCTTGCCACATCTTCACGTAGCTGCTTGAACATGAAGGGCATTTTACCTTATCCGAGTAATTTTCTCAACTATTTCCTGCGCCTCGCCTGCAATGCATTCAACAGGCCACGCAGGATATTGACCTCCTCGCGCTCCAGATCCGGCACGCGCGAGAACAGCCGCCGCAGGCGCGTCCGCAGCTTCGACCCCGAGGCCGGGTCGAAGAACTCGCTTTCGATAGCGGCCTGCTCCAGGTGTGCATACAGGCCCTCCAGGTCCCGGACGGTCGCCGCCTTCTCCTTCCTGAACCTTTCCACCTCGGGATTTGATGTCATCCGCAGCTCATACGCCACCACCTGCACCGCCTGCGCGAGGTTGAGCGAACTGAAACCCGGATCCGACGGGATGTGCACCAGGTACTGGCAGGCGAGCATTTCCTCGTTGGTCAGGCCCGCCTGCTCGTTGCCGAACACGAAGGCCACCGGACCATCGAGCGCGGCGGCGCGCGCCGCCGCGGCGCGCGCATCCAGCACCTGCGTCGACCACTCTCGCGGCCGCGCGGAGAGTGCGAATGCCGCGACGCAATCGGCGATGGCCTCGCCGAGCCCGGCGTGAATTTTCGCTCCCTGCAGCACATCCTGTGCGTGCGTCGCCATCCATTGCGCCTCCGGCGCCGGGAACTTCTCCGGCGTCACCAGGCGCAGGTCGCTCAGCCCCATCGTCTTCATCGCGCGCGCGGCGGCGCCGATGTTGCCGGGATGGCTGGGTCGGCAGAGCACGATTCGTAGGCTGTGCATTGCGCATACTAGAATACGCGGCCCATGCACCCCCTGCTCAACATCGCGGTCCGCGCCGCGCGCCGCGCCGGCGCGATCATCAACCGCGCCTCGCTCGACCGCACACAGCTCGACGTGCGCGCCAAGCGGGCCAACGATTTCGTGACGCAGGTGGACCGGGCGGCCGAGGCCGCGGTCATCGACGTCATCCGCCAGGCGCACCCCGACCACGCCTTCCTCGCCGAGGAATCCGGCGCCAGCGCGGGCGCACTATCCGAATACCGCTGGATCATCGACCCGCTGGACGGCACCACCAATTTCATCCACGGCTTTCCGCAGTATTGCGTGTCGATCGCCGTGCAGCACCGCGGCGCGACCGTGCACGGCGTGATCTACGATCCCACGCGCAACGAGCTGTTCACGGCCTCGAAGGGCAGCGGCGCGTTCCTCGACGACCGGCGCATCCGCGTCGGCAAGTGCGCGCAGCTGAGCGAGGCCCTGGTCGGCACGGGCTTTCCGTTCAAAGAGCTGTCGCGCGCCGACCTGTACCTCAGGCAGATGAAGGAGCTGATGCGCGGGTCGGCGGGCATTCGGCGCGCGGGCGCCGCCGCGCTCGATCTCGCCTACGTCGCGGCGGGCCGGCTGGATGCGTTCTGGGAGATGGGTCTCGCCCCCTGGGACATGGCCGCGGGCGCCCTGATGATCCAGGAGGCCGGCGGGCTGGTCGGCGATCTCGCCGGCGAGGCGAGCTACCTGGAGAACGGCGACATCGCCGCGGCCACGCCGAAGGTCTTTCCGCAGTTGCTCGCCGCGCTCAAGGCCTAGCCTTCACCTGGTTTCGGCCAGCCAGAAACCCAGGTCGCGCTGCAGCAGGCGGGACAGCAGCGCGTTGTCGGCACGCAGGTAGTCGGCGACAGTCGCGCGCATCTCCTGCGTCAGCGGCCGTGGCGAGGTGGAGACCGTGTTCCAGTCCGCCAGGCGCTTGATCCAGCTGCGCTTCTTGGGCCCGGCCTGCTTGTCCTTGCGCGCGGCCCGGCGCCCGGTATCGATCCGGGTGCCGCGCGCCACCGGCAGGAAAAACAGCTCCTGCAGCCAGCGGTAGCGGTAGATCCGGCTCTCGTACCGTCGCCTGAATGCCGTCCTCCCATCAAAATCGACACCGAGGAAATCCAGCGCGCGCCGGTACGTGGCCGGCTGGTCCGCGACGAAATCGTCGAACACGACCACGTGCACGCGCTCCTTCCCCGCGATCGCGAACAGCCGCTCGACGTGCGCGCCGTACCTGGCGACCTCCCCGTACATCAGCGTGCGCGGGTCGAGGCAACGCGCGGGCAGATTTTCTCCCCGTGCGCGCGCCTCCTGCAGCCGCCACGCCTTGGCGAAGTCTTCCTCGTCCTCCTGCAGCAGAAACCGCATCTTCAGGTGGTAGGAGGGCAGCATGCTCATCGGGTTGCGCACCATGACGATGAAGCGCGCCTCGGGGTTGAATTGCCGGACGCGCTCAATCGCCTCCGGCGCGTACAGGTAGGAGACCGACCCCTCTCCCACCGCGCGGTGACCGTCGTGGCGATGGGAGAAGTAGCGCTCGAGGTAGTCGCGCTGCAGCTCCTCCGGCGACGGCATCGAGCGCAGCTGCGCGAAATAGTGGGGTTCCTTGGGCCGCGAGAAGCAGATCTGCGGGTTCTTGGCGAAGAAGCGGCACAGCGAGGTGGTGCCGCAGCGCGGCGCGCCCACCACGAAAAAATCGGGGAAACCCTCGGGTTTGGCCATGATCGGAGGCGCGTATTTTATGCTCGGGCACTAGAATACTGCCCGTCGATGAAGCCGGAAGCGCCCGCCGCCGAGAGCCTCCCGGCGCATACGCCCGTCATGGCCCAGTACCTGCGCCTGAAGGCGCAGCATCCGGACACCCTGATGTTCTACCGGATGGGCGATTTCTACGAGCTGTTCTACGACGACGCCGAGAAGGGCTCGCGCCTGCTCGACCTGACGTTGACCGCGCGCGGTCAGTCTGCGGGCGCGCCGGTGAAGATGGCGGGCGTGCCGGTGCATTCGGTCGAGCAGTACCTGGCGAAGCTCGTCAGGCTTGGCGAATCGGTCGCCATCTGCGAGCAGGTGGGCGACGTCGCCACCGCGAAGGGGCCGGTCGAGCGCGAGGTGACGCGGATTGTCACGCCCGGCACGCTCACCGACCCCGCGCTGCTGGATGAGAAGGCCGAGAATGTTCTGCTTTCCATTTGCGGGGAGAAATCCTCCATCGGCCTGGCCTGGCTCTCGCTGGCGAGCGGCGACCTTCGGCTCGCCGAGATCGCGCCGCAGGCGCTGCAGAACGAACTGCGACGCATTGCGCCGGCCGAGATCCTCGCTGCGGACGGCGTCGAGTTGCCCGGCTACACCGTCACCCGCCTGCCCGCCTGGCATTTCGACGCCGCCGCCGGCAGGAAGAAACTGCTCGAGCAGCTGGGGGCCGCCACGCTGCAGGGGTTCGGCGTCGAGGACCTCGAGCCGGCGATCGGCGCCTGCGGCGCGCTGCTCGAGTACGCGCGGACGACCCAGGGCCAGGCGCTCGCGCACGTCGCCGCGGTGCGCGCGGAGCGCGCGGGCGAGTACCTGCGCATGGACGCGGCCACGCGTCGCAACCTGGAGATCACCGAGACGCTGCGCGGCGAGCCCGCCCCCACCCTGTTCTCGCTGCTGGATGAATGCGCCACCGGCATGGGCAGCCGGCTGCTGCGCCA
>JADLES010000216.1 GCA_020845995.1 Burkholderiales bacterium
AAGAAATACGCCGCAACCCCGCCGATCACCACCACGGCGGCGATCGCCGCCGCAACCGGCATGGACTTTGATTTCTCCGGCGGCGCGGTTGCCGCGGCGGCGGCGGGCTCGCGTTCTCGCGTTGGCGCCGCGGGCGCGGGACTGCGCGGCGGCAACGCGACAGTTGAATCCTCATCCGCCCGGGCCTTCGCTCTTGCTTTCGCCGCCGCCTCTTCCTGCGCCTTCAGCCGCGCGAGCGCCTGCGCCTGGCGAACCTTCTCCTCGGTTTCCCGGCGAAGCCGCTCCTCTGCCTCGCGCTTGGCTTTCGCCGCCGCCTCGCGGCGCGCCTTCTCCTCGGCTTCGCGTCTGGCTTTCTCCTCGGCTTCGCGACGGGCTTTCTCCGCCGCTTCACGCTCTGCCTTTTCGTACGCCTCCTGTTTCGCCTTCTCCTCGGCTTCCCGCCGCGCCTTCTCTTCCGCCGCCGCCCGCTTCGCCGCTGCCTCGGCTTCCAGGCGCACGGTGTCCTCCGCCTTCGCGGCCCCCTTCAGCTTGGCGATCTTGTGGCGCGCGAGCGCGGCGTAGGTGCCCTCGGGGAACTGCTCGAGGTAGAACTCGAACTCGGCCGCGTCGGTGCTGTTCTGGATGGCCTTCCAGAACTCGACCTCGGCTTCGGACGCCTTCAGGCCCGGCCGCGACGTGGCGGCGGGCGCGGCGGGCGGGATCGTCGCCGCCGCGGCGGGCTGCGCCGGCGCGAGCGCCGAGCGCAAGGCGACGGCAAACTCGTGTGCGCTCGCGTAGCGCTGCTCCGGCGACTTGGCGAGCGCCTTGCGCACGATGCCGTCGAACACCGGCGATACGGACTTCGCCACCGACGAGGGATGCGGCGGATCGTCCTGCATGATCTTCTTCGCCACCGTCCAGGCGCCCTCGCCCGTGAACGGCTGCTCGCCCGTGAGCAGCTGGTAGAGCACCACCCCGGCGGAGAAGATGTCGGTGCGCCGGTCGATCTTGGCCCCGGAGATCTGCTCGGGCGACATGAAAGCGGGCGTGCCGACCATGGTGCCCGCCGCCGAGCGCTCGCTGTCCTGGATGCGCGCGACACCAAAGTCGGCGAGCTTGACGCGCTTGCGCGCATCCAGCATCACGTTGGCGGGCTTGACGTCGCGGTGGATAACCCCCGCCTCGTGCGCGAAATCGAGGGCGTCGAGCAGCTCGCCCATGATGCGCACGACCTCCGCCGGCGCGAACGTCTCGCGCGCCTCGAAGAAGCTGCGCAGCTCGCGCCCCTCGATGAACTCCATCACCAGGTAGGCGACGTCGCCCTCCTCGGCGAAGTCGTGCACCTGCACGATGTTGGGGTGGTTCAGGCGCCCGGCGGCGCGCGCCTCGCGCGCGAACTGCGCGGAGTAGTGCTGCGCGGTTTCCTCGTCGATGGCGGCGTTGCGCAGGATGGTCTTCACCGCCACGCGGCGGTTGAGCGAGGGATCGAGCCCCTCGTAGACGACGCCCATGGCGCCGCGGCCCAGCACGCGCCTGAGCTGATAGCGCCCGAGCTTCGTGAGTTCCGCCATGCGCAGATTATATGCCCGGCGGCACGCGCCGGCCGCGCCGCGACGAGGCGCTCCATGGAACAATGACCGGCATGAGCGTCACCGTTGCCGACATCCGCGCCGCGGCGCAGCGCATCGCCGGCGCCGTCGAGCGCACGCCCTGCCTGCACAGCCGCACGCTGTCGCGCCTCACCGGCGCCGAGGTGTGGCTGAAGTTCGAGAACCTGCAGTTCACCGCCTCGTTCAAGGAGCGCGGAGCGCTCAACAAGCTGCTATCGCTGGACGCCGCCTCGCTGCGCCGCGGCGTGATCGCGATGAGCGCCGGCAACCACGCGCAGGGCGTGGCCTACCACGCCGCGCGCCTGGGCGCGCGCGCGGTGATCGTCATGCCGCGCGGCACGCCCAACACCAAGCTGCACAACGCTCAGGTTCTCGGCGCCGAGGTGGTGGTCGAGGGAGACACGCTCGCCGACGCCGCGCGCCACGCGCGTGAGCTGCAGGCACGCGAGGGCCTCGCGTTCATCCATCCCTACGACGACCCGGCGGTCATTGCCGGCCAGGGCACCGTCGCGCTGGAGATGCTCGAGCAGGCGCCGGAGCTGGAGGCGTTGGTGGTGCCGATCGGCGGCGGCGGCCTGATCGCCGGCATGGCGACCGCCGCGCGCGCGCTCAAGCCCGGCATCGAGATACTCGGCGTGGAGGCGAAAACCTACAGCGCGATGCACCAGCGGCTGCGCGGCCTGCCGGTCGCGGTGGGCGGCGACACCATCGCCGAGGGCCTGGCGGTAAGGGACGTAGGCGAGCTGCCGCTGCGGATCTTGCAAACTTTTTCAATCGAGGTGCTGCTCGCGGAGGAGGAAACGATCGAGCGCGCGGTCGTTTCGCTGATCGAAATCGAGAAGACGGTGGCCGAGGGCGCGGGCGCGGCGGGCCTCGCGGCGCTGCTCGAGCACCCGGCGCGCTTCGCCGGCAGGCGCGTGGGTCTGCCCGTCTGCGGCGGCAACATCGACGTGCGCACGCTCGCCTCGGTGCTGATGCGCGGTCTCGCGCGCGACGGGCGCCTCGTGCGCCTGCGCGTGACCCTGCCCGACACCG
This sequence comes from Burkholderiales bacterium, assembly GCA_020845995.1. GTDB lineage: Bacteria > Pseudomonadota > Gammaproteobacteria > Burkholderiales > SG8-39 > RBG-16-66-20. The sequence continues at coordinate 2,625 of JADLES010000216.1, forward strand.
CGGGCAGCCTCGCCAAGGTGGCGGCCATGATCGGCGGGGCGGGCGGCAACATCGTCGAGGTGCAGCACCAGCGCCTGTTCGGCACCGCCTCGATCAAGTCGCCGGAGGTGGAGTTCGTGCTCGAGACGCGAGACCGCGCGCACGCGGCGCAGGTCGAGGCGAAACTGAGGGAACATGGGGTGAAACTCATATTTATCTGATTGTCTTGCCTCTGGTCGCGCGCGGCCGCAGGTGGTAATACTGCGAGGCAGGGGAACACGGTGCCCGAGCAGCCCTCGATCCTGATCGTCGACGACACGCCGGAGATGCTGGCGATCGTCGAGCGCATGCTGCGGGGGCAGTACCGCACGCGCACCGCCGCGAGCGGCGCCGAAGCGCTGGCGATGGCGCGCGCCGAGCCGCCCGATCTGGTGCTGCTCGACGTGATGATGCCCGGCATGAACGGCTTCGAGGTCTGCCGCGAGCTGAAATTGCGCCCCGAGACGCGCGACGTGCCGGTGATCTTTCTCACCGCCCTCGACGACGCGAAGGACGAGAAGACCGGCTTCGAAGTCGGCGCGGTGGACTACATCACCAAGCCCGTGTCGCAGCCGATCCTGCACGCGCGCGTGAAAAACCACCTGTCGCTGAAAGCGGCGGCGGACTTCCTCAAGGACAACAACCGCTTTCTCCTCGCCGAAGTGACGCGCCGCACCGAGCAGGTGCAGATCGTCCAGGACGTGACCATCATGGCGATGGCCTCGCTCGCCGAGACGCGCGACAACGCCACCGGCAACCACATCCGCCGCACGCAGCACTACGTGCGCGCGCTCGCGGAGAAGCTGCAGTCCATGCCCCGCTACCGCGGCGAGTTCGACGACGAGACGATCGTGTCGCTGTTCAAGTCCGCGCCGCTGCACGACATCGGCAAGGTCGGCATCCCCGACGCGATCCTGCTCAAGCCGGGCAAGCTGACGCCGGAGGAATACGAGATCATGAAGACGCACACCGTGCTCGGTCGCGACACCATCCTCGCCGCCGAGAAGTGGATCGGCGCGCCGAGCAGCTTCCTGCGCCATGCGCGCGAGATCGCGATGTCGCACCAGGAGAAATGGGACGGCAGCGGCTATCCCGAAGGGCTGAAAGGCGACGCGATCCCGATGCCGGCGCGGCTGATGGCGCTCGCCGACGTGTACGACGCGCTCATATCCAAGCGCTACTACAAGCCGGCGTGGCCGCACGAGGCCGCGGTCCAGATGATCCAGGAGGGTCGCGGCACGCACTTCGACCCGGACATCACCGACGCCTTCCTGCTGATCCAGGACCAGTTCCGCGCCATCGCCTCGCGCTTCGCGGGGTAAAGGTAAAGGGGGACAGACCCCATTTTTCTCATTTGCAAATGAGAAAAATGGGGTCTGTCCCCTTTTCACCTGCGTCGCAGCATCCGGAGCGGGTTGTACTCGAGCACGGTTTGGCCGTGCTGGTTGACGACCTTGTTGGCGAAGCGCACGAGACCGCGGTCGCCTTTTGAGGTCAGGCGCGCTTCCGCGACCTCGCATTGCACGTGGATGGTGTCGCCGACCACGGTCGGCCCCTTGACGTCCAGCGTCGCGTTGAGGAAAGCGAGCCCCGTGTCCTGCATGCTCGGCAGCAGCAACCCCTCGGCGAAGGCGTAGACCAGCGCCCCGGGCACGGGCCGGCCCTTGAGGGCGCGGTCCGCGTCATCGGCGACCGCGAACAGCTCCTCGGTGAGCCAGGTCAGGTTGACGAAACCGGCGAGGTCCGACTCGGCGATGGTGCGACGGTGCGTGCGGAAGCGAAAGCCGACCGCGAGGTCCTCGTAGCAGTAGCCGCGGCCGATGACGGGAAGAGTGTTGTCCATGGACCGACTGTACCTCAGAAGAAAGCGGCGGCGAGCGGGTAAGCTGCACAGGCCGCAGCCGCGCCGGCGACCAGGCCTGCCGCGAGAACGAAGACGAACTCCGGCTCAGAGCATGTCCAGGGGCCGCGGCCCCGCCGGCGGCGGGTAGAGGCGGTCCAGCTCGGCGAGCTGCGCCGCGTCCAGCGGTTTTTCCAGCGCGCCGAGGTTCTCCTGCAGCCGCTCGCGCCGGCCGGTCTTGGGGATCACGATGACGCCGTCCTTCGCGAGCAGCCAGGCGAGCGCGACCTGCGCGGGCGTCCTGCCGTGGCGGCGCGCGAACTCGGCGAATTTCTTCTCGCCCGGCAGCCGGCCCTGTTCGATCGGCGAATAGGCCATCACCGGGACGCCGCGCTCGCGCAGCCAGGGCAGCAGGTCGACCTCGATGCCGCGGCGCGTCAGGTTATAGAGGAGCTGGTTGGCGGCAACCGCCCTGCCCGCGGGCAGCTTCCACAGCGCGCGCATGTCGCCCAGGTCGAGGTTGCTCACGCCATAGTGGCGGATCTTGCCCGCATTGCGCAGCGCCTCGAAGGCGTCCATCGTCTCGGCGAACGGGATGCCGCCGCGCCAGTGCAGCAGGTACAGGTCGATGCGGTCGGTCTTCAGGCGCGTGAGGCTGCGCTCGCATGCGGCGGCCGTGCCCGCGCGCGACGCGTTCTCCGGCAGGACCTTGCTGACGAGGAACACTTCGTCGCGCCGGCCCGCGATCGCCTCGCCGACCAGCTCCTCCGAGCGCCCCTCGCCGTACATCTCGGCGGTGTCGATCAGCCGCGCGCCCAGGTCCAGGCCCAGGCGCAAGGTGGCGATCTCCTCGGCGCGCGTGGCGGCGCTGTTGCCGATGTTCCAGGCGCCCATGCCGAAGGCCGGAATCTTCTCACCCGATGGCAGCGCTACGGTCCTCACTGCCGGACGAACTTCAGCGTGAAGCGGTCGCTCTCGCCGATCGCCGCGTATTTCGCGCGATCGCGGTCCCGCAGGCGATAGGTGGGCGGCAGCGTCCACACGCCCTCGGGATGGTCCTTCGTGTCCCGCGGGTTCGCGTTCACCTCGCTGCGGCCGGCCAGCCGGAAGCCGGCCCGCTCGATGAGCGCGACGGCGTAATCCTCGCGCACGTAGCCCGACTTCCTCTGCGCTTCCTGTGAAAGGTCCATGCGGCCGCGGTGATCGACCACGCCGAGCACCCCGCCCGGCTTCAACGCCCTGTGGAAGGCGCGCAGCGCGCCCTCGGCTTCGCCCCGCTCGATCCAGTTGTGCAGGTTGCGGAAGGTGAGCACGAAGTCGGCGCTGCCCGGCGGCGCGATCTCGTGCAGGTCGGCGTTGAATTTCGTCACCACCACCGCGCCGTAGAGCGCGGGCTCGGCCTTCAGCCGCTCGAGCAGCTTCTGGTGATCTTCCTTGTAGGGCGAAACCGCCCGCTCGTCGCGATTGGCGGCGACGTAGCGGCCCTTTTCCTTCAGCCAGGGCGCGAGGATCTCCATGTAGTAGCCGCCGCTGCCCGGCAGGATCTCGACCACCACGCTATCCTCGCGCACGCCCAGGAACGCCAGCGTCCCCGCCGGGTGCCGGTACGGATCGCGCGCGACGTTGCGCTCGCTGCGGTGCGGCGCCGCGAGCAGCTTGCCGAAGGGATCCTGCGCCTGCGCGGCCGGCAGCACCGCCATCGCCGCCAGCGCCAGCGCGAGGCGCCTTCCCGCCGCGGATATCGTTCTGCGTCTCATGCCACGCGGATCATAGCGCGGGGTTCCGCGCGCGCCACAGCAGGCCCGCGAGCAACGCGAAAGCGACGCCCCAGCACAGCGCCGCGGCGAGCAGCAGCGCGGGCGCATCGCCGGCGGCGAAGTCGGCGAGGACCCGGAGCAGCGTCGCGGTGGCAAGGAGCAGCGTGCCCCAGACGGGAACGCGGCTGCGGGAGGGGTCCCTGCGCGCCTTGAGCATCCAGGTCATGGCCATCACGTTCAGGGTGAGCGTGCCGACGCTCCCGACGGTGATCACGTGCAGCGCCGCGGCCAGCCCGTGCCCGCTGGCGAGCGCCGCGCCGAGCGCCAGCAGGCCCAGCGCGAGCCAGCCATAGCCCGCCGCCAGGCACAACAGATCGGGTCTCCCGCGCAGCGCCCACAGCCGCCAGCGCGCCAGGCGCACGGCGGCGAGCGCGCCCGCCGCCATCGCCGCGAGCCCGCTCGCCACGAGCCACGGCCGGCTCTGCGCCAGCGAGGTCGCCGCCGCGAGCGCCATGACCGCGATCAGCGCGGCCTCGATGCGCGGCTGCACGCGGGCATCGAGATTGCCGCCCTGGCGGTAGAACTGGCCGGCGACCGCCGGGGCGATCAGGCGCCCTCCCATGAAGATCATCAGCAACGCGAACAGCACCACCGCGAACAGCAGAATACGGAACGCCAGGCCCGCCGCGCCCGCCTGCGCGGCGAGCGTGAACGCGATCTCGCTCACGCAGATCGCGAGCAGCACCGCGGGCAGCGCCTTGTTGCGCGGCTTGACCGCGGCGTGCAGCAGGCGCGGCACGATCTTCGCCGCGAGCAGGACCGCGAAAACGACATTCGCGGCCGCCGCCACGAGGCTCGCGGGCGCGAGAAGAAAGCCCGCGCGGGCGAGCGCCCACAGCGCGAAGAACGCCGCCAGGCGCGACGGGGCCACGGGACCGAGCTGGTTGCCGGCCACCGCCGCGAGCGCGAAACCGAACAGCATTTCGTGCGCGTGACCGGCTGCGGAGCCGATGCCTGGCGGCACGGGCGCGAACCCCAGCATGCCGATCACCGACGCCGGGAGCACGAACAGCGCGTACAGCGTCGCCGCCGGGAAGAACAGCGCGTTGCCGGTCATTTTACGCGAGGCACGGGCTGCCGACGTGACCGGGCCAATGGCTCATGGCAACATGGCGGCGGAGGGAATCACGAACTTTTTTCATGACGGAGTTCAAGCAATGACCAACACAGGAAGCGAAAAAAATCCGGACGATACTCCGCGGGTCCTGCAATTTCCGGCCGTCGCCGACAAGGACGCCTGGAAGGCGGGCTCGGCCTTGCACGTCGCCTATCTGATCACGCACGCCGAACCGTCCCGCCTGCGCGGCGGCTTCGCCTACCTGGACCCCGGCAAGATGATCTCGTTTTCGTTCGAGAAGCAAGCTCCCGAGGATTCGACCTACCGCCACGTAGGATACCTCGACGAGGTCTATTTCATCATGGCGGGAGAGGCGGAGCTGCACTGGAACGGCAAGGTGCTGCCCGTGCGCGCCGGGCAAATGGCGTATCTGTCCCGCGGCGAGCGCTACCGCCTGCGCAATACCGGCAGCGAGCGCGTGGAACTGGCGTGGGCTTCGACCTGGTTCACGCCATAGAGGCGGGATGCGCCCGCGCGCCTTGTCCGCGCCGGGGTGCTAGCGCGGATCGATCGGCGTGAAGGTCGAGGCGCGCGCCTCGATGGCTTCGCCGGCGGCGAGGCAGACATCCTCGCGGAAGCGCCCCGCGATCACCTGGACGCCGACCGGCTTGCCGTCGGCGATCCCGGTCGGCACCACCAGCGACGGAAAGCCGAGCGCCGGGACCGCCAGCAACGGCCTCTGGGCGTCGAGCAGCGCGCGCACGACGGCGTCGTCTTCCTGATCCTGCCCGAAGCGGAACGGCAGCTGCGCCGACACCGGCAGGATCAGGACGGGGTAGCGCTCCTGAAAGAGTTGCCAGGCGCGGATGATGCCAAGCCGCTGCTCGAAGCAGGCGAGCACCGCGTCGCCGTCGAGCTCGGGCGCGTAGGCGAGATGGCAATCGAGGTTGTAGCGGCACTTCGCGTCGCCGAACTTGCGGATCAGCGGCGCCAGCGTCCGCCGCTCCTCGTTGATCACCAGGCGGTGCCAGAGGTCGGCCGCTTCGGCCAGCCGCGGCGGCGCGGCTTCCTCGACCGCGTAGCCTGCTTCCGCCAGCCACCGGCCCGCGGTCTTCACGGCCGCGGCCACCTCCGGCGCCTCGTCGCCGAAGGGCGAGTGCGCGATCGCCACCCCGAGCGGACGCTCGAGCGGCGGCCCGGCAAGCGGCACGGGCATCCAGTTTCCGTCGCGCATGTCCGGCCGCGCCATCGCCGAGAGCGCGAGACGCACGTCCGCGACCGAGCGGGCGAGCGGCCCCTGCACCGACATCAACTGCGCGGTGATCGGCCGGTCCGCCGTCGCCGACGGATTGAAGGCGGGCACGCGGCCCGGGGTGGGGCGCAGGCCGGCGACGCCGCAGGCATAGGCGGGATAGCGGATCGAGCCGCCGAAATCGTTGCCGTGCGCGATGGCGCCCATGCCCGCCGCGACCGCGGAGGCGGCGCCGCCGCTCGAGCCTCCCGGCGTCAGGCCCCTGCTCCAGGGATTGTGCGTCGCGCCGTGCAGGTCGTTGTCGGTGAACCAGCGGTGCGAGAAGGCGGGCGTATTGGTGCGGCCGACGATGACCGCGCCGGCCTTGCGCAGATTCGCCACCACCGGGCTGTCCTCGGCGGCGATGACATCGCGGAATTCGACCACGCCGTTGGTGGTGGCGCAGCCGCGCTGGTCGACATTCACCTTGGTGGTCACGGGCACGCCGTGCAGCGGCCCGAGCTCGTAGCCCGCCCGCACCGCGGCGTCGGCGGTATCGGCGGCGGCCAGCGCCTCCTCGGCGAGCACCTGCACGATCGCGTTCAGCGCCGGATTGACCTGCGCGATGCGCGCGAGCGCGGCCTGCACCGCCTCGCGGCTGGAAATCTCCCTCGAGGCAATCGCGCGCGCGAGATCCGTTGCCGTCCAGCGCCACAGGTCAGGTTTCATCGCGACATTTCTCCTCCTCGGTGAACTCGATCCGGTCGCCCGGCTCAACGCCGAGCCATTCGCGCACCGACCTTGGGTTCGTGATCCGTTCCCTGGTCAGCATTGTCCCTCAATAGCCCCGCTTCGCGTTGACGACGTTCTTCAGCCTGCGGTGCGCGAGCTCGCGGGCGAGGTTCTCGAAGCCGATATCCAGGCAGCGCCCGAGAAAGTGCTCGCTGTCGTCCATCGCGACATGCGGCAGGATGACCAGGTTCGGCGCCGCCCACAGGCCCGAATCCGCCGCCAGCGGCTCGGGCGAGAAGACATCGAGGATCGCGCCGCCGACCTGGCCGCTTTCGAGCGCCGCCTGCAGCGCGCCGTAGTCGACCACCCGGGCGCGCCCGACGTTCACGAACCCCGCGCCGCGCTTCATGCGCGCGAACGCTTCGGCGCCGACCAATCCCTCGGTATCCGGGGTGAGGGGCAGGCTGACGACGACGAAATCGGCCCCGGCCATCGCCTCGCCCGCCTCGGCCGTCGCGTACATGCGCTCGACGCCCGCCCGCGGCTTGCCCGAGCGGCGCACGCCGACCACGCGCATGCCCAGGCGGCGCGCCTCGGCGACGAACGCGAGGCCGAGCCTGCCGGCGCCGACCACGCACAAGGTCTTGCCGGCGATGGTCGGGCTGTGCACCTTTTCCCAGCGGCGCCGCGCCTGGTTCGAGAGCATGCGCGGCAGTCCCGCGTTCAGCATGAGCAGCGCCATCGCCGCGAACTCTCTTGCCTTCGGCAGGTGCGCGCCGGCGCTGTTGGTGAGCTTCACGCCGCGGGGGATCCAGTGGAGCGGCAGCAGCTTCTCGATCCCGGCGTTCGTCACGTGCATCCAGCGCAGCCGCGGCGCCGCTCTCGCGAGCTCGGCGCGCGGGAACCGCTCGTGCGCGAGCACGAACTCGGAAGCGATCAGCACTTCGGCCTCGGCGAGCGCGGGGGCGAGTTCCTCGAGGTCCTCGCCGCGGCTCGCATCGAGGCGCGCGCGGATGCCGGGATGGCGCGCGAACGCGGCGTCGAGCACGGGCGCGGTGATGCGAAATATCGGGCGCGACGACAGACTCTCGAAATGCACCCGCAGCGTCACGCCGCAGCTGTTACTGCGGCTCGATGCCCGCGGCGCGCACCGCCTCGCGCCAGCTCGCGATCTGCTCGCGGATGAAGCGCCCGAACGCCCCCGGATCGGAGCCTTGCGCCTTGACGCCGAAGCGCGCGAGTTGCTGCTGCACCTCGGAACGCGCGACGATTTTCCGGATCTCGACGGAGAGGCGATCGGTCAGATCGGCCGGCATGCCCGCCGGGCCGAGGATGCCGACCCAGGGAATGATCGACAGGCCCTGCATGCCGGCCTCCGTCATCGTCGGCACGTCGGGCAGCGAGGCGATGCGCGACGGCGAGAGCACCGCCACCGCGCGCAGCCTGCCTTGCTCGATGAACTGCTGCGGCGCACCCGGACTCGCGTACATGAGCTGCACGCGGCCGGCCACCAGATCGACGAGCCCCGGGGCATCGCCCTTGTAGGGCACATTGGTCGCCTCCAGCCCGGCGCCGCGCTGCAACTCGATGGAGGCGAGCAGCGCGGTATTGTTGGGTGCGGCAAAGTTCACCTTGCCGGGATTCATCTTCACGTACCGAAGCACGTCGGCAAGCGTTCTGCCCTCCACCGACGGATGCGCGAGCAGCATCATCTCGAGCGGACCAACCAGCGACACCGGCGCGAACGCGCTGGCCGGATCGTACGGCGGGTTCTTGCGCATCGTCGGTACCGCGCAGATCGGCGTGGTCGAAGCGAAGAAGAGCGTGGCGCCATCCGGCGGGGCGTTGATCACCGCCATCGCCGCGATGCTGCCGTCGGCGCCTGGGCGATTCTCCACCAGCACCGGCTGGCCAAGCGCCTCGGAGAGCGGCTTGGCGACGATGCGCGCCGCGCTATCGGTCGCCCCTCCCGCCGAAAGGGGCACGAGCAGGCGGATCGGCGCCTGCGCGATGGCCGCCGAGGCGGCGGACGCGAGCGCAAACGCTGCAAGTCTTCTAGAGATCGAATTCATCGGCATCTCCCGCGCGAGCTTACTGGACCCGCACGCCGGACTTCTTCACCACGTCCGTCCAGCGGGCCGCGTCCTCGACGATGATACGTTCGGCTTCGACGCCCGCTGCGCCGCCGGGATCGGTACCCACGTCGGCGAGCCGCTGCTTCACCTCGTCCTCCTTCAGGGTCGCGCCGGCGGCAAAGGGAATGATCAGCTTGATCGGCCGCGCCGGATAGTCTTCGGCTCGACCGACACCGGCCGCGAGCAGCGCCGCGCACGCGATCGCCGCAGATAACAGGCTGCCGAACATCTTCGTCGTCATTGTTCTCACTCCCCAAGAATTCCCTTTGTTCCGGGCGATCGCTATTCAACGCGGATGTTGCCCGCCTTCGCGATGCGCGCGAACTTGGCGCTTTCGGCGCGGATGAATTCGCCGAAGGCCTGCGCTCCGCCGCCGGCCGGGTCGAGCCCCTGCG
>JADLES010000217.1 GCA_020845995.1 Burkholderiales bacterium
CACCCGACCGAGCGCGCCTGGGCATCCGCCTCGCGCCTGTCGACAACTCGGATCAGCCGGTGCTCGCCAACTACACTTCGATCAGCCCCGCGCCCGGCATGGCCTTCATCGATTTCGGCTTCCTCGAACCCGCGCTCCTCGCCGCGCTGCCAAGAGCCGCGAAGCAGGGCGTCAAGCTGCCGCAATCGCTGAACGGCAAGCTCGCGGTGCGGGTGGCGATGGGCTACGACGCGGCGGCTGACCTGCACCAGCAGCTCGGGCGCGTGCTCGCAGGATTGCGGGCGGCAACTGCGAATGCAAAGGAGAAGCGATGAGCGGATCAGCTAGCCGGTTCCTTATGCAGCACACTGTGGCAGTGCTCTGCTTTGCGTCTTCTGGCGCCCTGGGTCAGATGAACAAGTGCGTCGACGCGGGCGGCAAGGTGACCTACCAGCAACAGGCCTGTCCCGGAGCGCAGCCGGCAGCCGCTCCGGCGCCCACCGCCCGGCCTGCGCCTGCCGGGAAGCAGGCAGCAGCGGCCGCCACCGCTGCGCCGGGCGGGGCCCCGCCAATGCCGAACCACGCCGCCAAAGAGTGTGCCGAGAACTGGAACTCGTTCAAGACCTGGAACGCGCAGTGGAACAAGGAAATCGCGAAGACAACCGAACCTGGCCGGCGCTTCGAGATGAAGAACCGCGCGGCAGACCAGATGGTCAATTTTCTCCGCCCTTGCAAGCGGGCGGGCTTCATCGTCGCCGAGAAGCCTGAGCAGTGGCGGCAGAACGACGAGCTCGCGACCAAGATCTCCGCCGACTACAAGTCGGCCTACGAGCGCCGCATGGCCTGGGAAACCGAGCAGCGCGAAAAGGCGCCGCCGCCCGCCAGCTTCGAGGCTACCCGCAGCACGGTGCCGGCGCCGCGTACGGGGCAGGAACTGTCGGTCGCCAACCAGGAAATGAACGACTGTGCCGAGACCTGGAACATCGTCGGCTCGACCCGCTACAGTCGGCGCGAGCTCCTCAAGGACCTGCGTGCCAAGGGCAAGGGCCCCTCGGCAGCCGGCGCGGCGCAGGAGAAGAAGCAGGATGAGGCCGAGGGGGCGCGCTTCCTCGCTACGTGCAAGAAGTACGGTTTCCTATGGCCGAACGACGACGCGGGTGACAAGCAGAACGACAAGCTCATGAACCAGATACGCGCCAAGATCGACGCCGCTCGCGAAGCGACGCGCAACGCCGACGCCAAGTACCAGCTGGACTGCGGAGTCGAGCAGCGGCAGCGCGACATGGCGTCGGACGCCGCCCGGCGCGCCGACGAACGCCGCACGCTTCAGGCGGAGTGCAACAAAGAATTGGCACTGTTGGCCAAGAACAGGGCGGACGCAGCCAACGTGCCCGACGCCCAAAGACTGCAATACCTGTCGCAGATAGATAAAACGGAGCGCGAGATTCGGAAAACTTGCGACAGATGGGAAACATTGATTGGCAGATGGACCGGCGACAGATGCTCGCCTGCGACGCGACCGGCGGCCTCGCTGGCAACGACGTATACGTATTCCGGCGCGGCAGCGGGCGCGACACGATCCAGGAGCTGGACGGCATCGACACGGTGTTCTTCGGATCGGGATTGAGGCGCGAGTACCTCCTCGTGCGGCGCACGCCCGACGGCGCCTTCGAGCTGCGGATCGCCGGCACCGACGATGCGCTCGTCATTCCCGCGCCGCAGAACTGGGTGCCCTCGCCGCAAGGCGGCAGCCTCGGCGCCGCGGAACATTCCACCAGCACCGTCGAGCGCTTCCTGTTCGACGACGGCACGCTCGCGCGCCTGCAGGACTTCGTGCAGCCCACCGAGGGCGACGACGACCTGGCGCCGCTCGATGACCCGTTCGACGACAGCTTCGACCTGCTCGCAGGCGACGACCGCGCCGACGGCAAGCGGGGCGACGACACGCTCTTTGGCGGGGCGGGCAACGACACGCTGATCGGCGGCGCGGGGGACGACATCCTCGCGGGCGGGGCGGGCGAGGACTTGATCGGGCTGACCGCGTCGGGGCCGCAATTCGACGCGCGCCGGCTCTATAACTTGGTGGGCGGCCAAGGCTTCGTCTCCGCCTCCCTCCTCGCCGGCGTGCCCTGCGTGATCATCCCCGGCAATCTGGAGCAGGTCCTCACGGCCCGGCGCGTGACGCAGATGGGAGCGGGGCTTGCGATCTCACGCGCGAGAGTCGGTGCTGAGCTGGCAGAGAAGCTCGAGCGCCGCCTCGCGGAAAAGACGCAAGACGGAAGTGCGCGAGCCTTCGCCAAGCGGTACTCCGACTATCGATCCAAGCACAGCGTCTCGAACGTAGTCTTAACGATTTCCGGGCGTTCCGGACCGGCTCCCAGATTGGGCCGCCTTTGGATGAGCTGCGAACATCCCGTACGCCCTTTCATTGCTGCCGTCCAACGGTCAGCAAGTGCCTGCGAGTTTCGTCGACGGAGGACAGAGCTATGAGTAGATTCGCAGCGGGCTTCTATTCCATTGTCGTGATGTCATTCCTCGTCTTCGGCTGTAGCAGCGATACGGCGGAATGGCAGGAAGAGGTAAAACTCTACGACGGGCGCGTCGTCACCGTCATGCAGAAGAGGCGCTATGAGAGCGCGTACGCAGGAGGGTCTGTTCACCTGTCACAAATTGTTCGTGAGGCGTGGATCAAGGTAAAGCTTGCAGAGACGGGCAACAAAGAGATTGAGTGGCACGAGAATCTAATTCCCAGGAGATTGGACGCTTGGAAAGGAAATCTCGTCATTGTCGGTGATCCGCCGACTTCGCTTGAATACGACAAATATGGCAAGCAAGAGCCGATTCAAATTGCACTTAAATACAAAGATGGATCGTGGCAAAGGATGAAGTTCGAAGAAATTCCCAGAGAAATCTATGACACAAACTTGGTAGTCAAACACAGATTGCCTGCAGGCATGACGTTCTTGACTCTGGTGGAAAAAGAGAGTCGCCAATTCAACGGCGATCCGTATCTTTCCAAAGAATCGATGACGATCGTTCCAATGCGAAGCAACTTCTATCGCGAGAAGAACTAAAGGTTCCCCATGGCAGACACTACCGATCTTGCCGCACTCTCCGTACTTGTCTATCAGGATGTTCGCGGCGCACCCAATGTGACCCCGTTGCCGGGCGCTTGGCAACAACTTGACTATCGGTCTAGCGCAGCAGGCTCAGGATTTGGAGAAGTGGCCCCGGTTGTTTGAACAACTTTCCCCGATTTATAAGTGGATTCCAGGCGGGTTGAACGGTGTAGAGTTGTCCACGGCGGCGGGCGTCGCTTGCGACGAACGACCGACGCGGCGGGCACGGCGGCCACCACGGCGACGGCTGGGGCTGGGGCGATGGCGAGGAGCGCGGCCACGGCTGGAGCCGCGCCTGGGGCCACGGTGGCTCGACCGGCCAGCAGCGCGCCTGGGGCGGCATGGACAGCTTTTGCGGGCTGGACGAGGGCTTCAGGAAGCTCTGATGGCGGGAGCGAAGATGCGCGCTTCGGGCATAATTCCCCGATGCGACCGTCCGCTGCCCTGGCTGCTCATCGGGAGCGAATCCGCGCCATCGCGAAAGCGCGTGGCGCGAGCAACGTGCGCGTCTTCGGTTCGGTGGCGCGCGGCGCGGACCGCGACGGCAGCGATCTCGATTTGCTGGTGGACGTGGCTCCGGATGTTTCCCTTTACACCTACGTGGGGCTTCAGCTCGATCTGCAGGAGGCGCTCGGGGTCAGGGTGGATGTCTGCACGCAGGAAGAGCTGCATCCGGAGTTGCGCGAGCGCATTCTGCGCGAAGCGCGCCCGGTGTGAACGAGCGCGACCGGCTCTATCTCCAGCACATCGCCGCGGCGATCGACCGGATCGGGCGCTTCACGGCAGAGGGGCGTGAAGCGTTCCTCGCCGACGAGAAGACACAGAGCGCGGTGATGCGCGAGCTCGAGATTGTCGGCGAAGCGAGCAAGCGGCTGTCGGATGCGCTCAAGCAATCGTCGAGCGACCTGCCGTGGCGCGAGATCGCGGCGACCCGGGACCGGCTGATCCACGGCTACTTCAGCGTCAAGCTGGAGATCGTCTGGAACGTGGTGCAGCAGGATCTGCCCGCGCTGCGGCGCCGGGTCGCGGAACTGCTCGGCCGCGCGTCCTGAGTCCGCGATGCCCGCCCTTCGCCACCACGCCAACCCCCGGGACTTCCGCCCCGCCATCGTGCGGCTGGAGGATTCGCCTCCGAGCCCCCTGGGGCGGCGCATGCTGTGGGCGGCGCTCGGTTTCTTCGCGCTGCTCCTTGCCTGGGCATCGTTCGGGCGCCTCGATATCGTCGCGGTGGCCGACGGCAAGCTCGTGCCCTCGAGCTACCTCAAGATCGTGCAGCCCGCCGAGCAGGGCATCGTAAAAGAGATTCTCGTGCGCGAAGGTCAGTCGGTGCGCGCCGGCCAGGTGCTCGCGCGCATGGACACCGTGCTCACCGAGGCCGACGTGAAGGCGATCCAGACCGAGCACGACAACAAGCGCCTCGCGCTCAAGCGCATCGACGCGCAGCTCTCGGGCGCGCGCCTCGCGCGCGAGAAGGAGGATCCCGAGGCGCTCTTTCTTCAGGTCGAGGCGCAGCACGCCGCCAACGTGCGCGCCCACGAGGGCGCACTCGCGCAGGAGCGCTCGGTGCTCGCCAAGGCGAGGCACGATCTTGCCGGCGCGCAGGCGACTAAAGCGAAGCTAGAGCAGGTGCTGCCGCACTACGTGGAGCAGGAGAAGGCGTTCGCGAAGCTGGCGAAAGACGGCTTCGCCGGGCGCATCATGTTCACCGACAAGCAGCGCGAGCGGATCGAGAAGGAGCAGGACCTGCGCGCGCAAGGATCCGCCATCCTGTCGAGCCAGGCGCTGATCGAGCAGTCCGAGCGCAGGATCGCGCAGATCACCGCCGACTACCGGAGGATCCTGCAGACCGAGCGCGTGGAATTCGCGGCGCAGTACGAAAAAGCGCGCCAGGAGCTCGCCAAGCTCGCGCACCGGCACGGGCTGCTCGAGCTGCATGCGCCGCAGGCTGGCATCGTCAAGGACCTCGCCACGCATACCGCCGGAACCGTGGTCGCCCCCGGTACGATCCTCATGACGCTCGTGCCCGAGGGCGACAAGCTGGTGGCCGAAGTGTGGGTGTCGAACCAGGACGTGGGCTTCGTGCGCCCCGGGCAGGAGGCGAAGCTCAAGCTCGCCGCCTTCCAGTTCCAGAAGTACGGCCTGGTCGAAGGCCGGGTGCTGCATGTGAACGCGGATGCCACGGAGGCGCCCTCGCCCAACACGCGCACCGACGCGCTCTCCGGGCGCGACCGGCCGATGGGGCCGCTCGCCTTCCGTGCGCTCGTCGAGCTCACGAGCCAGGAGCTCGCCGCCGACGGTCGGCGCTACCGCCTGCAGCCCGGCATGCAGGTCGCGGGCGAGATCCACCTCGGCACCCGCACGGTCATGGAGTACCTGCTCTCGCCCGTGCAGAAGGCCTTCCACGAGGCCGCGCGCGAGCGCTGAGCGGAAAGCGTCGTGCGGCCGGGCGCGGGGAACGGAAATCACTCAGTCCGAGTCATGCAGATTGTAAATTGAATTGACAATCTGCATAGCGACGGCTAGGGTACCGCATGCTGCCGCGCGCCGCCGCACCGACCCTGCGCCGGCTGGCGCGCCACTATCCGGTGGTCGCGCTGACCGGGCCGCGCCAGTCCGGCAAGACCACCCTCGCGCGCGCCGCCTTCCCGCGCAAGCCGTACGCGAACCTGGAGGAGCTGGACGCGCGCGAGTTCGCCGAGCGCGACCCGCGCGGCTTCCTCGGCCAGTTTCCGGCCGGCGCGATCGTGGACGAGGCGCAGCGCGCGCCGGGACTGTTCTCGTACCTCCAGGGGGAGGTGGACCGCGAACGCCGGCCCGGCCGCTACATCCTCACCGGCTCGCAGCAGTTCGGCCTGTTCAGCGGCATCACGCAAAGCCTCGCCGGGCGCGTCGGCATTCTGCACCTGCTGCCATTCACGCTCGCGGAGCTCGGGCGCGGCCACCGGCCGGCGGGGCTGGAGGAGCTGCTCTGGCGCGGGCTCTATCCGCCGGTCATCGAGCCGGGACTCCCGCCGGCGAACTGGTACGCGAATTACGTCGCCACCTACGTCGAGCGCGACGTGCGCCAGCTCGTCAACGTGCGCGATCTTGCGCCGTTCCGCAGATTCGTGCGCATGTGCGCGGCGCGCACCGGGCAGCTGCTCAACCTCTCGTCCCTGGCGGCCGACTGCGGCGTCACGCACAACACGGCGAAGGCATGGCTCTCGGTGCTCGAGGCGAGCTACCTCGTGCATCTCCTGCCGCCTTACCACCGCAACTTCGGCAAGCGGCTGGTGAAGACGCCCAAGCTCTACTTCGCGGACGCCGGCCTTGCCGCCGCGCTGGCGGAAGTCCGCACCGCCCGGGAACTTGCCGTCCATCCCATGCGCGGCGCACTGTTCGAAACCTGGGTGGTCGCCGAACTGCTGAAAGCCAGGCTCAACGCCGGCCGGACGCCGGACCTCTATTTCTGGCGCGACTCGAACGGCGTCGAGGTCGACGTCGTCCACCAACGCGCGGGGCGCCTGCGGGCGCTGGAGATCAAGGCGGGACGCACAGTGGCCTCCGACTGGTTCGGTCCGCTCGAGCGGCTTGCGCGCGTGACGCCGGCCGCCGGCGCGGTCATCTACGGCGGCGATGCCGGCCAGCCGCGCCGCGAGAACCCGGTGTTCGGCTGGCGGGAAATTGATGCCGCCGAGCGGCGCCTGTCGGGGTGAACACGGGCGTGCGCCGGATTGTGTGGAGAATCGATTATTCGTACAAAGAGTATTAATTGCTATATTTGTACAAACCTGCTAGATTGCCGCCATGCGAGTGAGCGCGAGTTACGCGCGGCAGAACTTTGCCGCGCTCCTGGAGACCGTTCTGGCGGGCGGGGAAATCAGTATCGAGCGTCATGGACGCGCGCTGGCTCGCCTTGTGCCGGCCGAGCGGGCGCCCGCTCGCGCCGAGGCGGCGGGAGATTCGTTCCCCGAGCCGCGGCCGCCCAAGGGGCGTTCGCGGCTGGAGAAGCTTCTTCACCAGAGGGCGCTGGATCGATTTCAAGCGGCAGCGAATGCCGCGCGGCGCGCATTGGCCGAGCTTCGATCGCGCGGGGTGCAGGTCCGGGTGATCGGCTCGCTTGCGCGGGGCACTTTCAAGCAAAGCTCCGATATCGACTTCCTGATCGAGGACTCTGCTTCGCTTGCCGATGCCGAGATCGAGCGAGCAATCAGAGACCGGTTGCAGGACCTGCCGTTTGACGTCCTGTATCTCGATCGGCTGACTCCGTCGGCCCGGGACACGATTCAGAAGGAGGTCGCCGCGTGGCGCTCCCAGTCTTCGCCCGGCTGACGGGGCAATTTCAGGAAATCGACGCCGAGCTGGAGAAGCTCCTCGAGGGCCATTCGACGCAGCAGAAGGCAAAGAAGGAGGGCCCCCGCTTCTACACCGAGTACGTGCACTCGGGCGCGCTTGGCCAGGGGATCTCGGCCGTCTACGGCGGCATGGAGAAAATCATGGAGTCGATCGTCAGCGAGATCGACGACTACAAGATCAAGGGCGGCAACTTCCACGAAAAGCTCATCGACCAGCTCGCCGTGCAGGTCGAGGGCGTGCGCGAGGCCATGGTGTCCGAAGAACTTCGGCCGATCCTGCATGAACTGCGCGGGTTTCGCCATGTGATGCGCCACAACTACCCGGGGCGGCTGGAGCACGACAAGGTGCTCAGGAATCTTGAGAACGCGAAACGTGCGGTGAGGCTCTTTCGGCGCGACTACGACAGGCTGCGGCGCGCGCTCGAGGCCGAAGAGCCGGAGTGCGCGGGCAAGGAAAGGAAGGCGCGCCGCTGAGGCGGGCGCGGCGTCTCGATTCGGTCGATCCGGTATAATGGCCGCATCAAATGGCCATTTGAGGAAGACCGCATGGACAAGCGGATGTCGATCGCGCAGGCGAAGGACCAGTTGACGGCGCTGGTGCGCGCGGCCGAGCGCGGCGAGGTGGTGACCGTGACGCGCCGGGGGAAGCCGGTGGCGCGCGTGCTCTCCGAGAGCGGCTATCGCAGGATCCTCGGGCGCCGGCGCAGGGCGGCCTGGAGCGCGCCAGTGCTCGACACCAGCCGGTTCCGCTTCGACCGGGACGAGGCCAACCGGCGCTGAGCGATGCGTCGTGGCGCCCCGGCGGGACGGGTATTCCTCGATTCGAATGTCCTCGTGTATGCCTACTCGGCCTCGGATCCGCCGCGGCGCGAGCGTGCGCGCGCTCTCGTTGAGATATCCGGCGCAACGGTCAGCGCGCAAGTGCTGAGCGAACTGGCGAATGTTCTGCTGCGCAAGTTCGGCCTCGAGCGGGTGCAGGTGCGGTTGCGGGTCGCCGAGATCGCCGAGCGCTGCGAGGTGCTGCCGGTCACGGCATCGATCGTGCTGGAGGCGCTGCGCATCGGCGAGCGCTATCGCCTGAGCTTCTTCGACGGCCAGATCGTCGCGGCGGCGCTCGCCGCGGGCGCCGAGACCCTCTATTCCGAGGATCTCCACGACGGGCTCCTGATCGACGGGCGCCTGCGCGTGGTCTCGCCCTTTCGGCCGCGCGCGGAGCAAACACGCGCGCGCTACCGGGCGCGGCGCGCGTAGGCGCGGCTATTTCGCCGCCGGCACGAGGCGCAGCCTCCGGTGGAATTCGGCCTCGAGGATCTTACGCTCGGCGCGCATCGGGATGTACTCGTTCTTCGCCCAGGCCTCGCTGAAGGCGCGGTAGTGGTCCGAGAGGACGTTGCCGGACTGGCCGCCGGAGTGGATGTAGAGCGACTTTTCCAGGTCGGAGAGGTCGTAGATCGCACGCAGGCTGGCGGCGTGGCGGTTGGCGTAGGGCAGGGCCTCGTCGGCCATGCGGTTGCGGCCGACGTTGACGGTGTAGGTGTCGCCGGGCGAAGGCACGCTGATGTCGAAGAGGCGCGCAAGCAGCGGCTGGCGGCCGAACGGGCGGTGCTCGTGGCGCGCGGCGTGCGCCTCGCCCCAGCGCCATCGCGAAGGGTCGTCGCCGTAGCGCCTGGCGAGGTCGGCGAGGGCGGCATCGAGCGACTGCGAGAGCTGCTCTTCGCAGGTCTCCAGCGCGGGGGTGCGCGCGTCGTCGCACCAGCGCGCCGCTTCCGCGTCGCCGGAGAGCACTTTCGAGAGGAACACCGCGCGCGCGAGCCAGTTCTGGCGGAAGGCTTCGCCCAGCTCGTCGGCGTAGATCGCGCGCGTGAGTTCCCGCCACCAGGCCCAGGCGATCAGCGGCTCGGCGCGCTCGGCGGCCATCGCGCCATCCCATCTGCGCAGCGTCTCGAGCGCCTTGCGCGCCGGCTCGCTGCGCGGCCGGGTCGCGAGCAGCTTCGGCAGCAGCTCGCGCATCGCGAGCGAGGTCACATCCGCCTGCATGCGCGCGAAGCTGGGCACGCTGTGCTTCGGCGTCGCATCGAGCAGCGCCTGGATGCGGTCGGCGCGAAACGGCGGCTCCCAACTCGAACTGATCAGGTGCGCGTACCCCGGCGGCGTAATGCGGTGGTTGGCCGTGAGGATCGCGCCGCCCTGCGGGTTGAAGCTGCGCGGCAGCTCTTCGAAGGGGATGAAGCCCGCCCAGTCGTACTTCTCCAGCCAGCCCGGCGCCGGCGCCATTCCTTTGAGGTCGTTGTCGGCCTTGCGCAGCGGCACGCGCCCAGCGGCAACGAAGCCGATGTTGCCCTCGATGTCGGCGTAGACCATGTTCTGCTGCGGGGTCTGGAAATCCTTCGCCGCGGCGAGAAAGCTTTCCCAGTCGCGGGCGCGCGCGATCTTGAGCGCCGCCTGCATGCTGCGGTCGTCCGCGAGGAGAGCGGTCCAGGAGAACGCGAGCACGTGGCCGCGCGGGGTCAGTTCCTGCGCGGGACGCAGGACATCCGAGATCACCGGGCCGTGGCGCGTGACGCGCACGCGCAACCGCTCGGGCTCGGCACCCTTCACGCGGATGGTCTCCTCGATCACCTCGAAGGGGCGCGCGCCGCCGGGGGCGAGGTAGCCGCCGGCGGCGTCGAGCTTCTCCAGGTACAGGTCCTGCACGTCGGGCCCGGTGTTGGTGAAGCCCCAGGCGATGCGCTCGTTGCGCCCGAGGATCACGCCGGGGACGCCCGGCAGCGTGGCGCCGATGACGTTCATTCCCGGCGCGCTCAGCTGCGCGAAATACCAGACCGGCGGCGCGGTGAGCCCCAGGTGCGGGTCGTTGGCGAGCAGCGGCTTGCCGCTTTCGCTACGCGCACCCGCGACCACCCAGTTGTTCGAGCCCAGTCCTTCGTTGGCCTGAAAAATGGGGTCAGAGTCAATTTTCGCCCCGGGAAAAATGGGGTCAGACCCCGGGAAAATGGGGTCAGACCCCGAATGCAAAACAAAGGGGGTCTGACCCCATCTTTCCCCGGCAAGGCGCACGGCGTCGCGCTCCAGCGACCCGTACAGTTCCTTCAGGTCCGGCAGCGCGGGCGGCGGCTCGCCCGGGTAGGGCGGCAGGAACTCATGGATGCGCGCCATCGGCAGCGTCTTCGCCAGGCGCATGCGCATCAGTTCGTCGCGCCAATTGCCGCCGAGATCCCAGGCCATCATCTTGATCCAGCCCACGGAGTCGGCCGGGCTCCAGGGCTCCGGGCGCACGCCGGTGAGCCAGAATTCCACCGGCAGCACCGGGCCGGTGGCAAGGAAGGCGTTCACCCCGGCCGCGTAGCTCTCCAGCAGCTCACGGGTCTCCGCATCCAGCGTGCGCAGGTTCGCCTCGGCGGCGCGCCGTACGCCCAGCGTTCGCATGAACCGGTCGGTCTCCAGCCCGGCCGGCCCGACGACTTCCGCCACCCGGCCCGCGGCGATGCGCCGGCTCATCTCCATCTGCCACAGGCGGTCCTGCGCGTGCACGAAGCCGAGGGCAAAGCTCGCATCCGGCGCGCTGCCCGCATGGATGTGGGGGACGCCATAGCGGTCGCGCAACACCTGCACAGGCGCGGCGAGACCGGAGAGCTGGATCTCCCCCTCGGATTTCGGCAGGGATTGCCTCAGGTAGGCGTAGGCCGCCGCCGCGGCGAGGCATAGAAGCGCCGCCAGCCAGAGCGAAGCGCGCAGCAGCCGGCGCAAGAATCTGTGCATGGCGCGAAGAATACCCGCGAACCGGTGGCTGGACTCCGGGAGGGCGCGATGCCGCACCGCCGCAATTCTGCTATGGTAGGGGCGGATGCTGTACCAATGGTATGAAACGCAGCACATGCTGCTCGGGCCCTGGCGGGTCGCCGCCGAAGCGGCGCTCGGCTGGTACGCCCACCCGTTCAGCCCGCTGACCTACTCCCCCATCGCGCGCCGGATCGCCGCTTCCAGCGACCTCTTCCTGCGCGTCACGCAGCGCTACCAGAAACCCGCCTGGAACATCGACAGTACGGTGGTGGACGGCAGGCGCGTCGCCGTCCAGATCGTCACCGAGCTCGACAAGCCGTTCTGCCGGCTGATCCATTTCCGGCGCGCGCTCGAGGGCCCGCGCCATGGCCGCCGGCCCGACCCGCGCGTGCTGCTGGTGGCGCCGCTGTCGGGCCACCACGCGACCTTGCTGCGCGACACGGTGCGCGCGCTGCTGCCCGAGCACGAAGTCTGGATCACCGACTGGGTCGATGCGCGCATGGTGCCGCTCTCCGCGGGCCCGTTCCACCTCGCCGACTACGTCGGCTACGTGCGCGAGTTCATCGCGCTGCTCACCGACCCGCGCCGTCCTGACCTGAACGTGATTTCCGTCTGCCAGCCGACGGTGCCGGTGCTGTGTGCCGTGGCGCTGATGGCGGAGGAAGGCGAAGTCCATCCGCCCAGGACCATGGTGATGATGGGCGGGCCGATCGACGCGAGGAAGAGCCCCACCGCGGTGAACAACCTCGCCACGCGCAAGCCCTATTCCTGGTTCGAGCGGAACGTCATCCAGCGCGTGCCGGAAAACTACCCGGGCTTCATGCGCCGCGTTTACCCGGGCTTCCTGCAGCACCTGGGCTTCGTGGCGATGAACCCGGACCGCCACATGGGCGCGCACTGGGACTACTTCCACCACCTGCTCAACGGCGACGGCGATTCGGCCGACAAGCACCGCGACTTCTACGACGAGTACAACGCGGTGCTCGATCTGCCGGGGGAGTACTACCTGGACACCATCCGCGCCGTGTTCCAGGACTTCGCGCTACCCAGGGGTCGCATGTTCATCGGCGAGCGGCTGGTGCGGCCGCAGGCGATCCGCGACACCGCGCTGCTGACGATCGAAGGGGAGCTCGACGACATCTCGGGCAACGGCCAGACCGAGGCCGCGCATCTCTTGTGCCTCTCCATCCCGCGCGAGCGCCGCGAGCACCACCTCGCGCAGGGCGCCGGCCACTACGGCATTTTTTCCGGACGCCGCTGGCGCGAAAGAATCTATTCGAAGGTGCGGGACTTCATTCGCAGGCACGCCTAGACGGCGGGGCCGGACCGCGGCAGGCGTCTCGCCGCCAGCCACAGCGCGTACGCGGCGAGCGCCGCGAACCAGGCGAGCGACCACTCGGCGATCGAGAGGCCGAGCAGGCGCCAGCTCGACTCGGCGCATTGCCCGGAGCCCATGAAGACCTTCTCCAGCATGCGTCCGAAGGGAAGGTTCTCGATCATGTAGAAGAGGTCCGGGCCGCAGGCGGGCACCCGCTCCGGCGGCAGGTGCTGCAGCCAGACATGGCGCGCCGCCACGGCGAGGCCGCCCAGCGCCGCGAG
>JADLES010000218.1 GCA_020845995.1 Burkholderiales bacterium
ATGTAGATGACGACCACGATCTCCAAGCGCCGCAAGGCGCTCGCGAACAAGGTCGACCGGACCAAGGCCTACGCGGCGCTGGACGCGATGAAGCTCGTCAAGGAAACCGCGACCGCGAAATTCGACGAATCGGTGGACGTCGCCGTCAACCTCGGGATCGACGCGAAGAAATCGGACCAGACGGTGCGCGGCTCGGTGCTGCTGCCGGCGGGCACCGGCAAGAAGGTGCGCGTGGCGGTATTCGCGCAGGGCGACAAGGCGCAGGCGGCGAAGGCCGCCGGCGCGGAACTGGTCGGCATGGAGGACCTCGCAGAGACCATCAAGGGCGGCAGCATGGAGTTCGACGTCGTCATTGCCGCGCCCGACGCCATGCGGGTCGTCGGTCAGCTGGGCCAGATCCTGGGGCCGCGCGGCCTGATGCCGAACCCCAAAGTGGGCACGGTGACGCCCGATGTGGCCGCGGCGGTGAAGAACGCGAAAGGCGGCCAGGTGCAGTTTCGCGCCGACAAGACCGGCATCGTGCAATGCACGATCGGCCGCGCCTCGTTCACGCCGGAGCAGCTGCGCGACAACCTGGGTGCGCTGCTGGATGCGCTCAACAAGTCCAAGCCGGCCAGCACGAAAGGGATTTTTCTGAAGAAGGTGTCGGTGTCGAGCACGATGGGGCTGGGCGTGAAGGTCGACCCGGCCTCGTTCTCGGCGCAGGCGTAGCAATGACGGCGCTTGTGTCGTTCTTGTAGCTGTCGAAGACCGTAGGCGCCTGACTTCCGGGCTTAATCGTGCTGCAGCCTACGCAGACGGTGTTCCTGATTTCCAGGTCACCGTGCAACGCAAGAAAGGAGCGTGACCTTGGGTCTTAATCTAGAGCAGAAGCAAGCGGTCGTGGGCGAGATCGCGGCGCAGCTCGGCGAGGCGCAGGCGGTGATCGTCGCGGAGTACCGCGGCCTCGACGTCGGCGCGGTGACCGACCTGCGCCTGAAAGCGCGCAAGTCCGGCCTCTACCTGCGGGTGCTGAAGAACACCCTCGCGCGACGCGCCGTCAAGGGCACGCCGTTCGAGCAGCTCTCCGGCCAGATGGCCGGGCCGCTGATATACGGCATCGCGCGGGATCCGGTGGCGGGCGCCAAGGTGCTCGCGGCTTTCGCCAAGGATAACGACAAGTTCGTTATCAAGGGCGGAGCGATGCCGAACACCCTGATGTCGGTCGCGGAGGTCAAGGCGCTCGCGACGATGCCCGGCAGGGAAGAGCTGCTGGCGATGCTGGTGGGCACGCTGCAGGCGCCGGTCGCCAAGCTGGTGCGCACCATGAACGAGGTGCCGGGCAAGTTCGTGCGCACCCTCGCCGCGGTTCGCGACGCGCAAACCGCGAAGGCCGCGTAAGGCAGGAAAAGATCAGGAACCTTTTCGAAATCAGGAGATGACAATGGAACGAGCACAAATTCTGGAAGCGGTATCGAAAATGACGGTCCTCGAGCTCTCGCAGCTCATCAAGGACATGGAGGAGAAGTTCGGCGTGTCCGCCGCGGCGGCGGTGGCGGTGGCGGCGCCGGCGGCGGGCGGCGCGGCCGCGGGTGGCGCCGCGGCCGAGGAGAAGACCGAGTTCACGGTGGTGCTCGCCGCGGTGGGCGACAACAAGGTGAACGTGATCAAGGCGGTGCGCGAGGTGACCAGCCTGGGCCTGAAGGAAGCCAAGGACCTGGTCGACGGAGCGCCCAAGCCGGTCAAGGAAGGCATCTCCAAGGCCGACGCCGATGCGGTCGCGAAGAAGCTGACCGACGCGGGCGCGAAGGTCGAAATCAAGTAGTGGCATTTCGGAACCCCGGGCCGGGTCTTCGCGCCCTTCCCGGGGGTTTGGTTTGATAGCCAAGGAGCCTGCATGACGTATTCCCTGACCGAGCGTAAACGCATCCGCAAGAGCTTCGCCAAGCGCGCGAACGTGCAGGCTGTTCCGTACCTGATCGCGACGCAGCTCGAGTCCTACACGGATTTCCTGCAGGCGCACGTGCCGCCCGAAGCGCGCAGGAACCAGGGCCTGCAGGCGGCGTTTACCTCGATCTTCCCGATCACCTCGCATTCGGGCACCGCGCGCCTGGAGTTCGTGAGCTTCCAGCTGGGCGAGCCTCCGTTCGACGTCAAGGAGTGCCAGCAGCGCGGCCTGACCTACGCGAGCCCGCTGCGCGCCAAGGTGCGGCTGGTGATCCTCGACAAGGAGTCTCCCAAGCCGGTCGCCAAGGAGGTCAAGGAGCAGGAGGTCTACATGGGCGAGATCCCGCTCATGACCACCACCGGCTCGTTCGTGGTCAACGGCACCGAGCGGGTGATCGTGTCCCAGCTGCATCGCTCGCCGGGCGTATTTTTCGAGCACGACCGCGGCAAGACGCACAGCTCGGGCAAGCTGCTCTTTTCCGCGCGCATCATTCCGTACCGCGGTTCCTGGCTCGACTTCGAGTTCGACCCGAAGGACATCGTTTTCTTCCGCGTCGACCGCCGCCGCAAGATGCCGGTGACAATCCTGCTGAAGGCGCTCGGCTACACCCCCGAGCGCATCCTCAAGGAATTCTTCGCGTTCGACGCCTTTCACATCGAGCCCGAGGGCGTGCTGTTCGAGATCGTGCCGGAGCGCTTGCGCGGCGAGGTCGCGCGCTTCGACATCACCGACAAGGCCGGCAAGACCATCGTCGCCAAGGACAAGCGCATCACCGTCAAGCACATCCGCGACATGGAGGCGGCCGGCATCAAGCGCATCGCCGCGCCGGACGAGTTCATCCTCGGTCGCACCCTCGCGCACAACATCGTCAGCGGCGATACGGGCGAGATCGTCGCCAACGCCAACGACGAGATCACCGAGGAGCTGCTCGCCAAGCTGCGCGCAGCCAAGGCCGGCAGGATCCAGACGCTGTTCACCAACGACCTGGACCAGGGCGCCTACATCTCGCAGACCCTGCGCACCGACGAGACCACCGACCGGACCGCGGCGCGCGTGGCCATCTACCGCATGATGCGCCCGGGCGAGCCGCCGACCGAGGACGCGGTCGAGACGCTGTTCAACGGCCTGTTTTTCGCCGAGGAGCGCTACGACCTCTCGGCCGTCGGGCGCATGAAGTTCAACCGGCGCATCAACGCCCCGAGCGAGACCAGCTGGCAGGCGCGCTTGCGCAACATCGCTCTGCCGAGGGAAGTCGAGGCCGACCTGCGCGAGTACTGGAAGGGCGCGCCCGAGCTTTCGCTCGGCAAGGTGAGCCTGGAGGGCGTGGCGGGGGAGGCCGAGGCGCTCGCGCTGGTCGACAGGATGTACCAGGAGCTGAAGGCGAAGGGCGTCGACCGGCAGAAGCTGGAGGCGAAGATCGAGCCGCGTTTCACGCTCAGCCCCAAGGACATCGTCGAAGTGATCCGGATTCTCGTCGAGCTGCGCAACGGCCGCGGCGACATCGACGACATCGACCACCTCGGCAACCGCCGCGTGCGTTCGGTCGGCGAGCTGGCGGAGAACCAGTTTCGCGCCGGATTGGTGAGGGTGGAAAGGGCGGTGAAGGAAAGATTGAGCCAGGCGGAATCGGAAAACCTGATGCCGCACGACCTGATCAACGCCAAGCCGATTTCGGCGGCGATCAAGGAGTTCTTCGGTTCCAGCCAGCTTTCGCAGTTCATGGACCAGACCAACCCGCTGTCCGAGATCACGCACAAGCGGCGCGTGTCGGCGCTGGGGCCGGGCGGACTCACGCGCGAGCGCGCGGGGTTCGAGGTGCGCGACGTGCACCCGACCCACTACGGCCGCGTCTGCCCGATCGAGACGCCGGAAGGCCCGAACATCGGCCTCATCAACTCGCTCGCGCTGTACGCGCGCACCAACAAGTACGGCTTCCTCGAGACGCCGTACCGCAAGGTGAAGGACAGCAAGGTCACCGACCAGATCGAGTTCCTGTCGGCGATCGAGGAAGGCAGCTACGTGATCGCGCAGGCGAACGCGGCGATCGACAAGCACGGCAAGCTGACCGACACCCTGGTCTCCTGCCGCATCAAGAACGAATTCGAACTGAAGGCGCCGGAGGACGTGCAGTACATGGACGTGGCGCCGTCGCAGATCGTCTCCGTGGCGGCCTCGCTGATCCCGTTCCTCGAGCACGACGACGCCAACCGCGCGCTGATGGGCTCCAACATGCAGCGCCAGGCGGTGCCCTGCCTCAGGCCCGAGAAGCCGCTGGTCGGCACGGGCGTGGAGCGCACCTCGGCGGTGGACTCCGGGACTTGCGTGGTCGCGCTGCGCGGCGGCGTGGTGGACTACGTGGATGCCAACCGCATCGTCGTGCGCGTCAATGACGACGAAACCGTGCCTGGAGATGTCGGCGTCGACATCTACAAGCTGACCAAGTACACGCGCTCCAACCAGAATACCAACATCAACCAGCGGGCGGTGGTGAAGCCGGGCGAGCGCATCGCCAAGGGCGACGTGATCGCCGATGGCGCGTCCACCGACCTGGGCGAGCTGGCCTTGGGGCAGAACATGCTGGTCGCGTTCATGCCCTGGAACGGCTATAACTTCGAGGACTCGATCCTCATTTCCGAGCGCGTGGTCGCCGACGAGCGCTTCACCTCGATCCACATCGAGGAGCTGACGGTCGTCGCCCGCGACACCAAGCTCGGGCCCGAGGACATCACGCGCGACATCTCGAACCTCTCGGAGGCGCAGCTCTCGCGCCTGGACGAGTCCGGCATCGTCTACATCGGCGCGGAAGTGGAGGCAGGGGACGTGCTGGTCGGAAAGGTCACGCCCAAGGGCGAGACCCAGCTCACCCCGGAGGAAAAGCTCCTCCGTGCAATCTTTGGGGAAAAAGCAAGTGATGTGAAAGATACCTCGTTGCGCGTGCCCTCGGGCATCTCGGGATGCGTGATCGACGTCCAGGTGTTCACGCGCGAGGGCATCGAGCGCGACAAGCGGAGCACCTCGATCATCGAGGACGAGTTGAAGCGCTACAAGACCGACCTCGCCGACCAGATGCGCATCGTCGAGGCCGACACCTTCGAGCGCCTGGAGCGCCTGCTCACGGGCAAGACCGCCAACGGCGGGCCGAAGCGCCTCGCCAAGGGCAGCAAGCTCACCAAGGGCTACCTGGAGACGCTGGAGAAGCTCGACTGGTTCGACATTCGCCTCGCCAACGAGGACGCCGCCGCCCAGCTCGAGGGCCTCAAGGATTCCATCGCGCAGAAGCGCAAGGAATTCGACGCCATGTTCGAGGCGAAGCGGAAGAAGCTCACGCAGGGCGACGAGCTGCCGCCGGGCGTGCTGAAGATGGTCAAGGTGTACGTGGCGGTGAAGCGGCGACTGCAGCCCGGCGACAAGATGGCGGGCCGGCACGGCAACAAGGGCGTGATCTCGAAGATCGTGCCGGTGGAGGACATGCCGCACGCGGCTGACGGCACGCCGGTGGACCTCGTGCTCAACCCGCTCGGCGTGCCCTCGCGCATGAACGTCGGCCAGATCCTGGAAGTGCATTTGGGCTGGGCCGCAAAGGGCCTGGGCATCAAGATCGGCGAGATGCTCAAGGCGCAGCAGAAGATCGCCGAGCTGCGTAAGTTCATCGAGCGCATCTACGACGGCAAGGGCCGGGAGGAGGATCTTTCCCGGCTCACCGACGAGGAGGTCGTGCAGCTCGCGAACAATCTCAAGGAAGGCGTGCCCTTCGCCACGCCGGTGTTCGATGGCGCCTCGGAGGCCGAGATCAACGCCATGCTCGAGCTCGCGGGCCTGCCCGTGTCCGGCCAGCTGACGCTGTATGACGGGCGCACCGGCGAGGCGTTCGACCGCCCCGTCACGGTGGGCTACATGCACGTGCTCAAGCTGCACCACCTGGTGGACGACAAGATGCACGCGCGCTCGACGGGCCCGTACTCGCTCGTCACGCAGCAGCCCCTGGGCGGCAAGGCGCAGTTCGGCGGCCAGCGCTTCGGCGAGATGGAGGTGTGGGCGCTGGAAGCCTACGGCGCGGCCTACACGCTGCAGGAAATGCTGACGGTAAAGTCCGACGACATCAACGGCCGCACCAAGGTCTACGAGAACATCGTCAAGGGCGACCACAAGATCGACGCCGGCATGCCCGAGTCGTTCAACGTGCTGGTCAAGGAAATCCGGTCCCTCGGGATCGACATCGACCTGGAGAGGTACTAAGCGATGAAAGCGCTGCTCGAGCTTTTCAAGCAGGTCCAGCAGGTCGAGGAATTCGACGCGATCAAGATCGGGCTCGCCTCGCCCGAGAAGATCCGCTCCTGGTCCTATGGCGAGGTGAAGAAGCCGGAAACCATCAACTACCGCACCTTCAAGCCGGAGCGCGACGGCCTCTTCTGCGCCAAGATCTTCGGGCCGATCAAGGACTACGAGTGCCTGTGCGGCAAGTACAAGCGCCTGAAGCATCGCGGCGTGATCTGCGAGAAATGCGGTGTTGAGGTCACACTTGCGAAAGTAAGAAGGGAAAGAATGGGGCATATCGAGCTCGCCAGCCCGGTGGCCCATATCTGGTTTCTGAAGTCGCTGCCGTCGCGCCTGGGTCTGGTGCTCGACATGACGCTGCGCGATATCGAGCGGGTGCTGTACTTCGAGGCCTATGTAGTGACCGACCCGGGCCTGACGCCGCTCAAGCGCTGCCAGCTGCTCACCGAGGACGACTACCTCGCCAAGGTCGAGGAATACGGCGACGATTTCTCCGCGGCGATGGGCGCCGAAGGCGTGCGCGCGCTGCTGCGAGCGATCGACCTGAAGAAGGAGATCGACACGCTGAGGAAGGATCTCGAGGAAACTTCCTCCGACGCGAAGATCAAGAAGCTCGCCAAGCGCCTGAAGGTGCTCGAGGGCTTCAAGAATTCCAATATCAAGCCCGACTGGATGGTGATGGAAGTGCTGCCGGTGCTCCCGCCCGAGCTACGCCCGCTGGTGCCGCTGGATGGAGGCCGGTTTGCCACGTCTGACCTGAACGATCTGTATCGGAGGGTCATTAACAGGAACAACCGCCTGAAGCGCCTGCTCGAACTGAAGGCGCCGGAGATCATCGTCAAGAACGAGAAGCGCATGCTGCAGGAGGCGGTGGATTCGCTGCTCGACAACGGCCGCCGCGGCAAGGCGATGACCGGCGCCAACAAGCGCCCGCTCAAGTCGCTCGCCGACATGATCAAGGGCAAGGGCGGGCGCTTCCGCCAGAACCTGCTCGGCAAGCGCGTCGACTATTCGGGCCGCTCGGTGATCGTGGTCGGGCCGCAACTCAAGCTGCACCAGTGCGGCCTGCCGAAGAAGATGGCGCTGGAGCTGTTCAAGCCGTTCATCTTCAACAAGCTCGAGCTGCTGGGCCTGGCCACCACCATCAAGGCGGCGAAGAGGCTGGTCGAGCAGGAAGTGCCCGAGGTCTGGGACATCCTCGAGGAGGTGATTCGCGAGCATCCGGTGATGCTCAACCGCGCGCCCACGCTGCACCGCCTCGGCATCCAGTCCTTCGAGCCGGTGCTGATCGAGGGCAAGGCGATCCAGCTGCACCCGCTCGTGTGCGCGGCGTTCAACGCCGACTTCGACGGCGACCAGATGGCCGTGCATGTGCCGCTGTCGCTGGAGGCGCAGATGGAGGCGCGCGCGCTGATGCTCGCCTCGAACAACGTCCTCTCGCCCGCCAACGGCGAGCCGATCATCGTGCCCTCGCAGGACATCGTGCTCGGCCTGTACTACGCCACCCGCGAGCGCATCAACGCCCGGGGCGAAGGCATGAGCTTCGCGAACGTCGCCGAGGTGTCGCGCGCCTACGAATCGCGGCAGGTGGATCTGCACGCCAGGTGCTGGGTGCGGATCCGCGAGATCGAGATCAGCGCCGATGGCGAGAAAAAGGACAAGGTCACCCGCTACGAGACCACGGTGGGCCGCGCGCTGCTCTCCGAGATTCTGCCGCCCGGGCTTTCCTTCGACCTGCTCAACAAGCCGCTCAAGAAGAAGGAAATCTCGCGCCTCATCAACGTCGGCTTCCGGCGCTGCGGGCTGCGCGAGACCGTGATCTTCGCCGACAAGCTGATGCAGGCGGGTTTCGCCATGGCCACGCGCGGCGGCATCTCGTTCGGCGTGAACGATATGCGCGTCCCGACCGTGAAGCAGGAAATGATCGCGGCCGCCGAGGGCGAGGTGAAGGAAATCGAATCGCAGTACACCTCTGGCCTGGTGACCGTCGGCGAGCGCTACAACAAGGTGGTCGACATCTGGTCGCGCTGCGGCGAGCAGGTCGGCAAGGTGATGATGGAGCAGCTGGGCACCGAGGAGACCGAGAACCGCCTGGGCAGGAAGGTGCGCCAGGAGGCCTTCAACTCGATCTACATGATGGCCGATTCGGGCGCGCGCGGCTCGGCGGCGCAGATCCGGCAGCTCGCGGGCATGCGCGGCCTGATGGCCAAGCCCGACGGCTCGATCATCGAGACGCCGATCACCGCGAACTTCCGCGAGGGCCTGAACGTGCTGCAGTACTTCATTTCCACGCACGGCGCGAGGAAGGGCCTCGCCGACACGGCGTTAAAGACCGCGAACTCGGGCTACCTGACCCGGCGCCTCGTCGACGTGACGCAGGACCTGGTGGTGACCGAGGAGGATTGCGGCACGCAGAACGGCGTGTCGATGAAGGCGCTGGTCGAGGGCGGCGAGGTGGTCGAGGCGTTGAAGGAGCGCATCCTCGGCCGCGTGCTGGCGGTCGAGATCCCGCACCCGGAGACGCAGGACCGGCTGTTCCCGGCCGGCATGCTGCTCGACGAGGAAGCGGTCGACGCCATCGACAACCTCGGCATCGACGAAGTCAAGGTGCGCACGGCGCTCAGCTGCGGCACGCGCTGGGGCGTGTGCGCGAAGTGCTATGGGCGCGACCTGGGACGCGGCTCGCTCGTGAACGTGGGCGAGGCGATCGGCGTCATCGCCGCGCAGTCGATCGGCGAGCCCGGCACGCAGCTCACCATGCGGACCTTCCATATCGGCGGCGCGGCCTCGCGGACCGCGGTGCAGAGCCACGTCGAGGCGAAGTCGGCGGGCACCGTGCGCTTCACGGCGACCATGCGCTACGTCACCAACGCCAAGGGCGACAAGGTGGTCATCTCGCGCTCGGGCGAGGTGGTCGTCGAGGACGACAACCACCGAGAACGGGAGCGCCACAAGGTACCGTACGGCGCCCAGCTGTCGGTTACCGACGGCAAGGCGGTCAGGGCGGGCAACAACCTCGCCACCTGGGATCCGCACCACCGGCCGATTGTCACCGAGTACGCGGGCACCGTGCGCTTCGAGAACGTCGAGGAGGGCACGACGGTGGCCAAGCAGATCGACGACGTCACCGGCCTCTCGACCCTGGTGGTGATCGACCCCAAGCGCCGCGGCAGCGCGGCGGCCAAGGGCGTGCGCCCCTCGGTGAAGATGATCAACGAGCAGGGCGAGGAGGTGAAGATCGCCGGCACCGACCATGCGGTGAACATCAGCTTCCCGGTGGGCGCGGTGATCGCGGTGCGCGACGGCCAGCAGGTATCGGTGGGCGAGGTGCTCGCGCGGATCCCGCAGGAGACCTCCAAGACCCGCGACATCACCGGGGGTCTTCCGCGCGTGGCGGAGCTGTTCGAGGCGCGCTCGCCCAAGGACGCCGGCATGCTGGCGGAAGTCACGGGCACCGTTTCGTTCGGCAAGGACACCAAGGGCAAGCAGCGCCTGGTGATCACCGATCTCGACCAGCAGCAGCACGAGTACCTGATCGCCAAGGACAAGCACCTGCTGGTGCACGACGGCCAGGTGGTCAACAAGGGCGAGATGATCGTCGACGGTCCGGTGGATCCGCACGACCTGCTGCGCCTCCTGGGCGTGGAGGAGCTCGCCCGCTACATCATCGACGAGGTGCAGGACGTGTACCGCCTGCAGGGCGTGAAGATCAACGACAAGCACATCGAGGTGATCGTGCGGCAGATGCTGCGCCGGGTGGAGATCACCGATCCGGGCGATACGACCTTCATCACCGGCGAGCAGGCCGAGCGCGCCGACGTGCTGGAGGAGAACGAGAAGGCGGAAAAAGAGGGCAAGAAGCCCGCGCAGTACGCCTACATGCTTCTCGGCATCACCAAGGCGTCGCTGTCGACCGACTCGTTCATCTCCGCGGCCTCCTTCCAGGAGACCACGCGCGTGCTGACCGAGGCGGCGATCATGGGCAAGCGCGACGGCCTGAGAGGCCTCAAGGAGAACGTCATCGTCGGCCGGCTCATCCCGGCGGGCACCGGCATGGCCTACCACAAGATCCGCAAGGACCAGGCCAACGAACCCCCGGTGCTGGATCTGCCGGTGGTGGAAGCGCCGGCGCCCGCGGCGGAGGCGACGGCCGGGGGCGGTTGAGGACGCGGGCGGGCGGTGACGGTCGACGAGGCCATTCGGCAGGCCCGCCAGCACCTCGCAGAGCGGCAGTTCAGGCAGTGCAGGGACCTGCGCAACCAGGTCCCGCAATCGTCGCCGCGCCAGCGCGAGGCGATCGAGTTCCGGCACCAGGACCTGAACGAACCGGTCAGGCCGGGCGAGCGCTTCGACATGGGTTTCTGTGAGAAATCCGGGCTAGCCCGAGCGGCGATCCGCGTCCAGCGCCGATTGCTTCTCGAGCCATTCGCTCTCGAGCTGCTCCAGATCGCGGTCGATGTAGGCACGGTCGGCGAGCGCGGCGTCCAGCGCCGTGCGCGCAGGGTCCTGGTAGATCGCCGGATCGGCGAGGCGCGCCTCGACCTCGGTTTTGCGCGCGCTGGCGCGCGCGATCAGCTCTTCCAGGCGCTCGAGGCGGGACAGAAGATTTCTCCTCGCCCCCTGCGGGACCTCCTTCAGCGCCTTTCGGGGTGGCGCGGGTTCTTTCGTCCTGCCCGCCTTGGTCTTCAGCAGCCATTCCCGGTAGTCGTCCAGGTCGCCGTCGAAGGGCCGCAGGCGCCCGTCGGCGACGATCAGGAACTGCTCGGTGGTCGCGCGCAGCAGGTGCCGGTCATGCGACACGAGCACGAGGGTGCCCTCGAACTGAGCGAGCGCCACGGTGAGCGCCTCGCGCGTCTCCAGGTCGAGGTGGTTGGTCGGCTCGTCGAGCAGCAGCAGGTTGGGCCGCTGCCAGACGATGAGCGCGAGCGCGAGGCGCGCCTTTTCGCCGCCGGAGAAGGCGGCGATGGTGCCCAGCGCCATGTCGCCCGGGAAGTTGAACATGCCGAGGTAGTTGCGCAGCTCCTGCTCGCGCGGCCCATTTTTTTCCGGGCCTTGCGCAAGGCGTTGCAGGTGCAGCAGCGGCGAGGCCGCATCGTCGAGCATCTCCAGCTGGTGCTGCGCGAAGTAGCCTACCGCGAGTCCCTTGTTGAAGGTGGCGGTGCCCGCGAGCGGCGCGAGCGTCCCGGCGATGGTCTTGATGAAGGTCGATTTTCCCGCGCCGTTGATGCCGAGCAGCCCGTAGCGCTCGCCCGACTGCAGCGAGAAATCGATTCCCGACAGCACCGTCCTCGCGCCGTAGCCGGCGGCAACGCCTTCGAGCACCAGCAGCGGATTGGGCGCGCGCAGCGGCTCCCGGAACTCGAACGAGAAAGGCGCGGCGACATGCAGGGGAGCGAGGTCCTCCATGCGCGCCAGCATCTTCATGCGGCTCTGCGCCTGGCGCGCCTTGGTGGCTTTCGCCCGGAAGCGGTCGATGAACGACTGCAGGTGCGCCCGCTCGCGCTCCTGCCGGGCGCGCTGGCTCTCGGCGAGCACCACCGCCTGCGCGCGCTGCGCCTCGAACGCCGAGTAGTTGCCGGCGTAGCGGCGCAGCTTCCTCTGGTCGATGTGCAGGATCGTGCTCACCAGGCCATCGAGGAAATCCCGGTCGTGCGAGATGACGATCAGCGTACCGGCGTAGCGCTTCAGCCAGTCCTCGACCCAGAGGATGGCATCCAGGTCGAGGTGGTTGGTCGGCTCGTCGAGCAGCAAGAGGTCCGAGGGGCACATCAGCGCCTGCGCGAGGTTGAGGCGCATGCGCCAGCCGCCGGAGAAGCCGGCAACCGGATCGCTCAGTTCGCTGATGGAAAACCCCAGGCCGATGAGCAGCTGCTCGGC
The DNA here is from genome assembly GCA_020845995.1 of Burkholderiales bacterium. GTDB lineage: Bacteria > Pseudomonadota > Gammaproteobacteria > Burkholderiales > SG8-39 > RBG-16-66-20. Next base: position 12,080 of record JADLES010000218.1, read on the forward strand.
GCGCGGGCGCGCCGTGTAGGCATCGGCGTCGGCAAGGTGCGCATGCAGCTCGCCGATCAGGTTGCCGTTGTTCGCCTGTACCGCGTGCAGAAGTTTCTCTTGCAGGGCTCTCAGATTGACGTCCCCGTCGATCACATAGTCGACCGCAGCCCGCTCGAGCGCGGGCGTCTCCTGCGCCACGTGCGCGATGCGCCAGTTGGGCGGGAAGTCGGCGTCCCCCTTGTCGGCGTGCAGCTCGCCCCGCAGCAGCGCGAACAGGCTCGACTTGCCCGAGCCGTTGGCGCCGATCAGGCCGATGCGGTCGCCGGGATTGAGGGATGCATCGGCGCCTTCGAGAAGCAGCTTCGCGCCGCGCGCAAGGCTGAGATTGGAGAAACGGATCAAGGACCGCGGAGCCTGCGGTCCGGGGCGCGCTGCCCGAGGATCGCCACGCCTAGAACTCGATTTTGTCGCGGATGGCGTCGATGCCCGCCTGCGCGCAGGCATCGTCGGCCGTGCCGCCCGGCGCTCCCGAGACCCCGATCGCGCCCAGCAACGAGCCCTGTGCTTCGATGAGCATCCCGCCGCCCAGCAGGACGGCGCGGGGCAGGTTGCGCAGGCCGCTTTGCGGCTGCCCGGCTTCGCTCAAGCGCGCGAGTTCCGTGGTCGGCGTGCGGAAGCTCGCCGCCGTCCATGCCTTGCCGGCCGCCGTGCGCGGCGTGTGCGCGCCCGCGTAGCGGTCGCGCAGCAGCACCTGGACGACGCCGGAACGATCGACCACCGCCACCGCGACCTGCCAGCCCGAGTCGCGGCATTTCTTCAGCGCCGCCTGCGCGGCGGCGAGCGCGGTCTCCGGTGCGAGCAGGCGTACCGAGTAGGTTGCGTCCTGCGCTCCGGCGGGGCCGGCGCAAGCGAGCAAACCAGCGAGGAAAAGCACGCGTTTCATGACGATCACCTCCGGCGCGGAACTGTCATCCAGTCACTATAATCGTTCCGTGATCATAAGAGACGCCGCGGAGCAGGACCTGCCCGCCATTCAATCGATCTACGCGCATCACGTGCTGCACGGCCTGGCTTCCTTCGAGGAAGTCCCGCCGGCCGTGGACGAGCTGCGGCGCCGCTACGCGGATGTCCGCGCGCAGGGCTTGCCCTATCTCGCGGCGGAAGAGGGCGGCGAAGTGCTTGGCTACGGCTACTGCTCGCCCTACCGCTCGCGCTCGGCGTACCGCTACACGCTCGAGGATTCGGTCTACGTGCGCGAAGGCCGGCAGGGAAGGGGAATCGGCAAGGCCCTCCTCGGGGAGCTGGTCGCGCGCTGCGCGGCGCTCAACTACCGTCAGGTCATCGCCGTGATCGGCGACAGCGCCAATGCCGCGTCCATCCGGATGCACGCGAGCCTGGGGTTCCTGCGCGTCGGCGTGCTGCGCTCCACGGGGTACAAGTTCGGCCGCTGGGTCGACAGCGTCTACATGCAGCTCGCACTCGGCGCCGGCGACGGCGCCAGGCCGTGAAGCCCGTCCTGCGAATCCGTGAGCTCTCGGCGCGCGCCGTGGTTGTGCCGATGCGCCGCCCCCTGCAGACGAGCGTCGGCGCGGTGGACGTCGCGCCGCTGCTGCTGGTCGACCTGAAGACCGACGGCGGAGTCATCGGGCGCTCGTATCTCTTTGCCCTCGGCAGGCAGCACCTGAAGCCGATCGCGGCGGTGCTCGGGGCGATGGGGGAAATGGTGCGGGGCGACGCGGTGGCGCCGGTCGAGCTGGAGAGGAAACTGCGCGCCCGGTACGCGCTGCTCGGCGTTCACAACATCGTGCTGTTCGCGATGGCGGCGATCGACATGTGCGCATGGGACGCGCTCGGACAGGCGCTCGATCGGCCGCTGGCGCGCCTGCTGGGCGGCGAGCCGCGGCCGATTCCCGCCTACAACTCCAACGGCCTGGGAATACAGGGGGTGAAATCGCTCGCGAAGGAAGCCGAGGAACTTGTCGCGGAAGGGTTTCCTGCCGTGAAGCTGCGCCTGGGCAGGCCCGCCGCCAAGGATGATCTCGAGGCACTGCGGGCGGTGAAGAGGGTCATCGGTCCCGGGGTCACTCTGATGGTGGACTTCAACCAGGCCCTCACCGTGGCGGAGGCGATTCGGCGCGGCCGCGGGATCGACGAGGAGGGCGGCGTGCTGTGGATCGAGGAGCCGGTCCGCGCCGACGACTATGCCGGCTGCGCGAAGGTGGCGCGGGAAGTCGCCACGCCGATCCAGATCGGCGAGAACTTCATGGGGCCCGAGCAGGCGGCGCAGGCGATCGCCGCCGGCTGCTGCGACTACGTGATGCCCGACGCGCAGCGCATCGGCGGGGTCACGGGCTGGATGCGCGCGGCCGCGCTGGCGCAAGGCGCGGGGCTGGAGATGTCGAGCCACCTGTTTCCGGAGGCGAGCGTGCAGCTGCTCGCGGTGACGCCGACCGCGCACTGGCTCGAGCATGTGGACTGGGCGAACCCGGTTCTCGAGGAGCCGGTGCGCATCGTGAAGGGCCACGCGGTCGGCCCCGCCGCGCCGGGCCTCGGGATGCGATGGAATGAGAAGGCGGTGCGGAGGTTCCTCGCTTGAGCTTCTTCGGCCGCCATTTTGCCTGCCAGGGGACCAAGGAGCGAGCGATGAGACTGGCCTTTTTCTTGATCAGCATTGCCTTTTCGTCCTGCGTGCAGGCTCAGGTCCGAATCGAAAAACCATGGGCGCGCGCTACTGCGCCGGGGGCGAAAGTCGCCGGCGGCTACCTGCTGATCCGCAACCTGGGCGCGGCCGACAGGCTGGTGGCCGCCTCTTCCCCTGCCGCGGCGCGGGTCGAGCTGCACGTGCACCTCAACGAGGGAGGGGTGATGAAGATGCGCGAGGTGCCCGGCTATGATGTCCCGGCAAAGGGCTCGTTCGAGCTCAAGCCCGGCGGCGCGCACCTGATGTTCGTGGATATCAAGCAGCCGTTCAAGGAAGGCGACGAGGTGCCGGTGACGCTGAAGTTCGCGAAGGCGGGCGAGGTGCGCGCGCAATTCCGTGTCGGCCGGCTGGGGGAGTCCGCCGCGCCGGCCGCCCGGCACAAGCACTGAGTCAGTCGGCGCCCCGCAAGTCCGGATCGTTGAGGATCGCCGTCCGCAATCGCCGCATGCCGGCGAGCCAGCGGTCGCGATCGGCAGCCTTGCGGCGTTCGTGCTCGGCGACTTCGGCGTGCGGCAGGATGAGGAAGCGCTCCGCCTCGATGGCCTCCATCACCTTGCCGGCGACCTCTTCGGCGCTCACCGCGCCCGCCCGCAGGAACGACTTGCGCTCGCCGGTGGGCCCGAGCAGCATCGGCGTGCGCACGCCCTGCGGGCAGAGGCAGGAGACGCGAATGCCGCGCTCGCCATAGGCGACCGAAAGCCATTCCGCGAAGGCCACCGCCGCGTGCTTGGACACGGTGTAGGTGGCCGAGTCCACCTGCATGAGCAGACCCGCCGCCGAAGCGGTGGCGACGATCGTGCCGCCGCCCTGCTTGAGCATGACCGGCACCACCGCGCGCGCCGCGAGCACGTGCGCCATGAAATTCACGTCCATGGCGCGCCGCCATTCCTTGAGCGACGCGTCCAGCCCGTGCCGCTCGATGATGCCGGCATTGGAGCAGAAGATGTCGACCGTGCCGTACTTCTCGAGCGCGGAGACGACGAGCGCGTTCATGTCGCTTTCCTGGCCGACGTCGCAGCGCAGGCCGAGGCCGCCGATCTTCTCCGCGACCGCCCTCGCGTCGGATTCATTGACGTCCGCGCAGACAACGCCGCGCGCTCCTTCCCCGGAGAAGCGCGCGGCCAGCGCCTTGCCGATGCCGCTGGCGGCGCCGGTGACGACGGCGACCTTGCCCCTGATCTGCACGCGCCGATTGTTCCATACAATCGCGGCCTGTGGCGGAACTCATCCTGGTCAGGCACGGGCAGGCGTCCTTCGGCGCGCAGGACTACGACCGCCTTTCGGACCTGGGCTGGCGGCAGTCGCGCTGGCTGGGGGAATACTTCGCCGAGCGCGGCGCGAGCTTCGATCTCGTCGTGCGCGGCTCGCTGCGCCGCCATGCCGAGACCCTCAGGGGCATCGCCGAGGGCATGGGCCGGGCGCTCGACGGCGCCGAAGACGTCCGCTTGAACGAATACGACAGCCAGGCCCTGTTCAATGCGCATTTCCAGGGCGGGCCGCCGCCGAAGGCCGCCGACCGGCGCGCGCATTTCCGCCTTCTGCGCGAAGTCATGTATGCCTGGACCGAGGACAGGCTGGCGGGGACGGCCGCGGCTTTCCCCCACGAACCCTTCGCGGAGTTCCGCGCGCGCGTGCTGGACGTGCTGGCGGCGCTGCAACCGGGAACGGCAAAGCGCGTGCTGGTGGTCAGCTCGGGCGGGCCGATCGCCACGATCATCGCCGATGTGCTGCGCATGCCCGCGCGGGGCATGGTGGACCTCAATCTGCAGACGCGCAATACCGGCATCACCGAGCTGCAGGCGGGCCCGAGCCGCACGCAGGTCGTCAGCTTCAATAACGTGCCGCACCTCGACCGGCCCGACCGCGGCGGCGCGCTCAGCTACGCCTGAGCGCTCAGTGCGCCGGCGCGAGCAGCATGCGCCCGGCGTACCAGGCGACGCCGGCGACGAAGGCCGAGCAGGGAATGGTCAGGATCCAGGCCCAGAGCAGGTTGCCGGCGACGCCCCAGCGCACCGCCGAGACGTTCTGTGCGGCGCCTACGCCGACGATCGAGCCGGTGATGGTATGCGTGGTCGAGACCGGGATGCCGAGTCCGGTCGCGAGGAAAAGCGAGATCGAGCCCGACAACTCGGCGCAGAACCCGCCGGCGGGGCGGATCTTGGTGATGCGCTGGCCCATGGTCTTGACGATGCGCCAGCCGCCGAACATCGTGCCCATGCCGATCGCCACGTAGCAGACGACGACCACCCAGTAGGGCGGGTGCGGGTCATTCGCGCCGACGTAGCCGGCGGCGACCAGCAGCATCCAGATGATGCCGACCGTCTTCTGCGCGTCGTTGCCGCCGTGCCCCAGGCTGTACAGCGATGAAGAGAACAGCTGCAGCCGCCGGAACAGCCGGTCGACGCGGGCGGGCGTGGAGCGCACGAACAGCCAGGAGATCGCGACCAGCAGCAGCGCGCCCAGCGCCATGCCGATCAGGGGAGAGATGAAGATGAACGCGACCACCTTGAGGATGCCGGCCGGGATCAGCGACCCGGTGCCGGCCTTGGCGACGCTCGCGCCGACGATGCCGCCGATCAGCGCGTGCGAGGACGACGAGGGAATGCCGTAGTACCAGGTGATGATGTTCCAGGCGATCGCGCCGACCAGGGCGCCGAAGATCACGTAGTGGTCGACGACGCCCTGGTCGACGATGCCCTTGCCGACGGTGCTCGCGACCTTGAGTTGGAAAACGAACAGCGCCAGGAAATTGAAGAACGCGGCCAGCGCCACCGCCTGGTGCGGCTTGAGCACCCCGGTCGAAACCACCGTGGCGATGGAATTCGCGGCGTCGTGGAAGCCGTTCATGAAATCGAAGGCGAGCGCGGCCGCGACCAGCACCACGACGATCCAGAGCGCGAGTTGCGGACCCTCCATCCGTCGCTCAGGAATTTTCCAGCACGATGCCTTCGATCAGGTTGGCGACGTCCTCGCAGCGGTCGGTGATGGTCTCCAGCAGCTCGTAGATGGTGCGCAGCTTGATCAGCTGCTTTACATCCTCCTCCTCGCGGAACAGCTTGGACATCGCCGCGCGCATCACGCGGTCCGCGTCGGATTCGAGCCGGTCGATTTCCTGGCAGGTCCTGAGAATCGCCTCCGCGTCCTTCACGTTCTGCAGCAGGCCGACGGCGCCGTGCACCCGCTCGCAGCACATCTGGCAGATCTCGGCGAGCTGGCGCGACTCCGGCGTCACCCTGCGGATGTCGTAGAGCACGATCGACTGGGCGACGTCCTGTATCAGGTCCAGGATGTCGTCCATGGCGGTGATCAGCTTGTGAATCTGGTCGCGGTCGAAAGGCGTGATGAAGGTCTTGTGCAGGAGCGTGATCGCCTCGTGCGTGATCTTGTCGGCGGCGCGCTCGGCGTTGTCGATGCGCTGGGCGTGGGCCTCGACGTCCTGGAACGCGGAGATCATCGCCAGCAACTCGCGGCTGCCCTCGACGATGAGCTCGGCATGGCCGTTGAACAGCTCGAAGAAATTGCCTTCCCGCGGCATCAGCCGGCTCAGCATGCGATCTCCTTTTCCGCCGTGCTTATATCACGCCTTCGCGCGCGAGCGCGGCCCGCTCGGCTTCCGGCAGGCCGAGCCAGCCGCCGTACACCTCCGCGTTGTGCGCGCCCGGCGCGGGGCCGGCGCTGCGCGCCTCGCCCGGAGTGGCCGAGAGACGCGGCACGACGCAGGGCACGGCCACCGAGCCGAAGTCCGCGTCCGTCACCCGCGTGATCGACTCCCGGAAGGCGAAATGCGCGTCCCGCGCGATGTCGCGGTTGGAGTATACCGGCGCCACCGCCACGCCCGCCTCGGAAAGCTCGCGCACGGCTTCGCCTGCCGGGCGCGCCTCGATCCAGTTCGCGACGATCGCATTGAGCTCCGGCTGGTGCTGCATGCGCTGCGGGTTGGTCGCATAGCGGGGATCTGCGAGCAGGTCCTCGCGGCCGATCAGGCGGCACAGGCGCTGGAACACATTCTGCGTCGCGGCGGTGAAGCTGATCCAGGCGCCGTCGGCGGAGCGGAACATGCCGGAGGGCGAAACGTAGGCGTTGCCGCCTCCGGCCGGTTCGTGGACCAGGCCCAGCTGGTCGTACTCGATCGGCAGCACTTCGAGCAGGCGCAGCATCGCCTCGGTGCACGACAGGTCGATTTCCTGGCCGGGGGCATCGGGGTTCTTCGCCCGGTGCAGGAGGGCGGCGAGAACGCCAAAGGCGCCGAACACACCCGCGATCGGATCGCCGATCGGATAGCCCGGGTGCACCGGCGCCTCGCCGGGGGCGCGCGTGATGTAGGCGAGGCCCGCGTAGGCCTCGAACAGGCGCGCGAACCCCGCGTAGCCTGCGTAGGGGCCGGTCTGGCCGAAGCCGGTGACGCGCAGGATCACGAGCCGGGGCTGCGCCTGCCACAGCGCCTGCTTGTCGAGCCCCCAGCGGTCCAGCGTGCCCGGGCGGTAGTTCTCGATCAGCACGTCGAACCTCGGCAGCAGTTTAAGGAACAGCGCCTGGCCCGCGCTCTTGCGCAGATCCAGCGTCACCGCGCGCTTGTTGCGGTTTACCGCCTTCCAGAGGAGCGGCTTGCCCTCCTTGTGCGGCGGCAGCGCGCGCAGCGGGTCGCCGCCCCCGGGGAGTTCGACCTTGAGGACCTGCGCGCCGAAATCGCCCAGCAGCGCCGCCGCGAAGGGGCCGGCGATCACGTTGGAGATATCGAGGACTTTCAGGCCCTCGAGGGCGGCGCTCATCGGACGCCGAGGCCCTGCATCTTCAACGATGAAATCTCTTCCGCGGAAAACCCCCAATCCATCAACGCCTGCGCGCCGCCTTCGCCGCGCTCGGGCGGCGCGCGCCGGATCGCGCCGGGCGTGCGCGAAAAGCGCGGCGCGGGCGCGGGCTGGTCGACCTTGCCCAAGCGCGTAAACGTGCCGCGGGCGGCGTTGTGCGGGTGCGCGCGCGCCTCGGTGAAGCTGAGCACGGGGGAGAAGCAGGCGTCCGAGCCATCGAACGCCCTGCACCATTCGTCTCTGGTTCGTTCCCTGAACTTCTCCGCGAACCGTTCGCGCAGCGCCGGCCAGCCCTTGCGGTCGTGCTGGGCCGGCAGCTTCTCGCCCTGCACGCCCAGCCTGAGGAGCAGTTCCTCATAAAACTTCGGCTCGATGGCGCCGATGGCGACGTACTTGCCGTCCGCGGTCTCGTAGGCCTCGTACCAGGGCGCACCGGTGTCGAGCAGGTTATCGCCGCGCGTCTCGTGCCAGCGGCCGGCGGCCATCATTCCCGAGAACATCGTTGCGAGCAGCGAGGCGCCATCCACCATCGCCGCGTCCACGACCTGGCCCTTTCCCGATCGCTGCGCCTCCACCAGCGCGCAGGCGATGCCGAAGGCGAGCAGCATGCCGCCGCCGCCGAAGTCGCCGACGAGGTTCAGCGGCGGCACCGGCGCGCCGCCCGCCCGGCCGATCGCGTTGAGCACGCCGGTGAGCGCGATGTAGTTGATGTCGTGGCCCGCGCGGGCGCTGAGCGGTCCCTCCTGGCCCCAGCCGGTCATGCGGCCGTAAACCAGCCGCGGGTTCCGTGCCAGCAGCACCTCGGGGCCCAGGCCGAGGCGTTCCATGACGCCCGGACGGAAGCCCTCGATGATGGCGTCGGCCTTGTTCGCGAGGGCGAGCGCCGCGGCGACGCCGCCTTCCGACTTGAGGTCCAGCGTCGCCGAGCGCCGGCCGCGCATCATCACGTCGAACCAGCGGTCGCGCCCGAGCCCGAGGCGCGGGTCCTCCGGCCGGTCGATGAGCAGCACGTCCGCGCCCATGTCGGCGAGCATCATGCCGCAGAAGGGGCCCGGGCCAATGGCCTCGAATTCGACAATCCTCAGTTCGCTGAGCGGTCCCATCGCGCAATGATAGCCCGCGCAAGCAGCACCACGCCCAACGCGAGTCCGCCTGCGGCGACGCCGGCAACGGCGTCCAGCGCCAGGGAGGCGAGCAATCCGGCATTCTCGATCAGGCGGTGCAGGGCCGGAATACCATGGACGAGGATGCCCCCGCCGACGAGGAACATGGCTGCGGTGCCCGCCACCGAGAGGGCTTTCATGAGCCAGGGTGCGGTCGCAAGAATTGCCGTTCCCGCCAGGCGCGCAAGCTCGCCTTCCTTGCGGCTCAAATGCAGGCCCGCGTCGTCCAGCTTCACGATACCCGCCACCAGCCCGTAGACGCCAACGGTCATCAGGATCGCGATGCCGGAGAGCACCGCCACCTGGGTCAGGAAGGGCGACGCGGCCACGGCGCCAAGCGTGATGGCGACGATCTCCGCGGAGAGGATGAAATCGGTGCGCACCGCGCCCCTGATCCTGCCGCGCTCGAGGGTCAACAGGTCCACCGCGGGGTCGGCGACCGCGCGGACGAGTCCTCTGTGCTGGGCGGCGTCCTCCTCACCGCCGTGCAGGAAGCGGTGCGCGACCTTCTCGAAGCCTTCGTAGCAGAGGAAAGCACCGCCGGCCATCAGCAGCGGGATCACCAGCCACGGCGCGAACGCGCTGATGGTCAGCGCCGCAGGCACCAGGATCAGCTTGTTGACGAAGGAGCCCCGGGCGACCGCCCAGACCACCGGCAGCTCGCGCTCTGCGGCGACTCCCGCCACCTGGTGCGCGTTGAGTGCGAGGTCATCGCCCAGCACGCCCGCCGTCTTCTTCGCCGCGACCTTGGTCAGGATCGCCACGTCGTCCAGCAATGTGGCGACGTCGTCGATCAGCGCCAGCAGGCCGCTCGCCGCCATGTCCGGGAAGCGCCGCCAGCGTACCGGATATCAGTGAATGCCCAGCGCCGCCTCGATATTGCGTACCATCGCCATCAGGCGCGGCCCGACGTCCTCCTCGAGCTGGCCCTTCTTGAGCATGAACGCGGGCACGCCGCAGTTGAACGTGACGATTTCGCCGTCCACCAACCGCCGCATCGGCACGCCCACGGCATGCACTTCGCGCCGAAGATCGCCGCTGGCCAAGCAGTAGCCCTTCGCGCGGATGTCCTCCTGGCTCTTGGAGATCGCCGTCTGGTACTTGCGCAGCATCTCCGGCTCCTTGACCTTCATCTGGTTGAGCACGGCCTCGCGCTCGGGCGGCGTGCAGGCGTAGAGAAACGCGCGCCCGATGACCGACTGCGCGATGGGGACGGAAGTGCCGATGTCGGGCAGCGTCGTCAGGTTGCCGCTGCGGCAGGACTCCACGTAGACCATGTTCAGGCGGTCGCGCACGCCCATGTTCACCGAGCCGTTGACGTAGTCGGCGAGCTCCCTCATGAACGGCCGGGCGATCTGGCGGATGCTCATCGAGGCGAGCAGCGGGTAGCCGATGGAGAGCACCGCGGAGCCGAGCTGGTACCTGCCCAGGCGCATGTTATGCCGCAGGTAGCCCAGCTTGGTGAGCGTGTAGGTGAGCCTCGACACCGTCGGCTTGGGCAGCCCGGTGCGCACGGAGATCTCCTTGTTGCCGAGCATCGGTTCGGCGGGCGTGAAGCAGCGCAGCACCTCCAGTCCGCGGGCGAGCGTGGTGGCGAATTGCCGGTCGCCTTCGTGCTCGTAGCTGAACGGGCCGGGCGGCGGGGATAGTGATACTGTGGGCTCGGAAGCACCCATCGGACTTCTCCTGGATCGGACCTGCGGAATGTTTCGCGTTTCGATATTCCATCCGGGGTGGTGGCGTGTCAACTTAGTCGTATCGCATTTCACATAGAGAAACATCCATGCGCAAGTCTTTGTTTGATTTGAGCGGCAAAGTGGCGCTCATCACGGGCTCCACCAAGGGCATCGGCAAATCGATGGCCGAGGAACTGGCCCGTGCCGGCTGCAAAGTCGCGGTGTCCAGCCGCAAGGCGGATGCCTGCGAAGCGGTACGCGCGGAGTTCGAGAAGGAAGGGTTCGACGTGCTGGCGATGCCCTGCAACGTGTCGCGCAAGGAGGACCTGCAGACGCTCGTCGACAAGACCGTCGCCAGGTGGGGCCGCATCGATATCGTCGTCGCCAACGCGGCGGCGAATCCCTACTACGGGCCGCTCGCGCAGATTCCCGAGGACGCCTTCGACAAGGTGTTTCACAATAACGTGAAGAGCGTGCTGTGGCTCGCGAGCATTACGCTGCCGGGCATGGCCGAGCGCGGCGGCGGCAGCTTCATCACCGTGGGCTCGATCGGCGGCCTGCGCGCGAGCACGGTGCTCGGCGCCTACGCCATCTCCAAGGCCGCGGACCATCACCTGGTTCGCTGCCTCGCCGCCGAATGGGGAACGAAAAACGTGCGCGTCAACGCCATCGCGCCGGGCCTCATCGTCACCGACTTCGCGAAAGCGCTCTGGGAGGACGCAAAGCGTCGCAAAGAGCGCGAGGAGCAGACGCCCTTGCGGCGCCTCGGCCAGCCGCGCGACATCGGCGGCATCGCCGTGTTCCTCGCTTCCGAGGCCGCCGCCTTCGTCACCGGCCAGGTCATCGTCGCGGATGGGGGCATGACCGTCTGATGGCGATGTGACTCCACGTGGTCGCAGGCGGGCGGGCCGTAAGGCGCGGCGCGCGGTAAGGCCGCGCAAGCTCCTGGCGGTCCCCCGGACGCTGCGGCCGCTCGCGGAGTCGCTGCCGCCCGCGCGCGATGCAGACGCCGGGCGCGGGCTGTTTGAAACGGACTGCCGGGACTGCCCCGCGCGGGAGAGCCGCAGTACACTTTCAGCTTCCATCGGAGGAAGCATGGACCTGAACTATTCCCAGGAAGAGTCCGCGTTCCGCGACGAGGTGCGCGGCTGGCTGAAGGCCAACCTGCCGCAGGATTTGCGCGACAAGGTGGTGAACTACGGGGAGCTGACCCGCGACGACCTGCTGCGCTGGCACAAGATCCTGGCGAAAAAGGGCTGGGTCGCGCCCGCCTGGCCCAAGGAGTGGGGCGGCACCGGCTGGAACGTGGTGCAGCGCTACATCTTCGAGGAGGAGTGCGGTTTTGCGGGCACGCCGCCGATCGTCTCCTTCGGCATGCACATGTGCGGCCCGGTCCTGCTGCGCTTCGGCACCGAGGCGCAGAAGAAGCGCTTTCTGCCGCGCATGTACAACGGCGAGGACTTCTGGTGCCAGGGCTACTCGGAGCCCGGCTCGGGCTCCGACCTGGCGTCCCTGAAGACGAAAGCCGAGCGCGCATCGGACAAGAGCGGCGATCACTACGTGGTCAACGGCCAGAAGATCTGGACCACGCTCGGGCATTACGCGGACTGGATCTTCTGTCTGGTGCGCACCGATTCCACGCTGGCGAAGCGCCAGGAAGGCATCTCGTTCCTGCTCATCGACATGAGGACGCCGGGCATCACCGTGCGGCCGCTGGTTCTCATGGACGGCGGTCACGAGGTGAACGAGGTGTTTTTCGATAACGTCAAGGTCCCCGTCGAGAACCTCGTCCACGAAGAAGGCAAGGGCTGGACGGTGGCCAAGTATCTGCTCGGACACGAACGCATGAACACCGGCCGCATCGGCGCCTCCAAGCGCGAGCTGGCGAAGCTCAAGGACTTCGCCGCGCGGCAGCCCGGCGACGACGGCCTCCCGCTGATCGAGGATGCGCGCTTCCGCGACCGGCTGACGCGGGTCGAGGTCGAGCTGATGGCGCTCGAAATCACCAATCTGAGGTTCCTGGACCAGATGCGCCGCAGCGGCCAGCCGCCCGGCGCCGACGTGTCGATGCTGAAGATCAAGGGCACGGAGATCCAGCAGGGACTCACGGAGTTGTCGATGCAGGCGGTCGGACCGCTCGCGCAACCCTTCAGGGCCACCGGGACCGATCTCGAAGACGGCGCGTTCGACCGTTTCACCGCGGGCCTCGCGCCACGCTACTGCAATTACCGCAAGACCACGATCTACGCCGGATCCAACGAGATCCAGAGGAACATCATCTCGAAGATGACCCTGGGATTGTAGGAGGGACCGATGAACTTCGATTACAACGAAGAGCAGCAGTTGCTCGCCGATTCGGTCCGCCGCTTCCTCGCCAAGAACTACGGGTTCGAAGCGCGCAAGAAGATCGTCGCCTCGAAGCAGGGCTGGAGCGCGGAAGTCTGGACGCAGCTTGCCGAGATGGGGCTCACCGGGCTGCCCTTCTCGACCGACTACGGCGGCTTCGGCGGCGGCGCGGTCGACCTGATGGGCGTGATGGAGGCGGCGGGGGACGCGCTGCTCGTCGAGCCCTACCTGCCGACCCTGATGGGCGGCCTGCTCGTCGCGCGCGCGGGCGGCGACGCGCAGAAGAAGGCGCTGCTGCCCGCGGTCGTCGAGGGCAGGCTGAAGCTCGCCTTCGCGCACAGCGAGAAGGGCGCGCGCTACAACCTCGCCAGGGTCGGCGCGAGCGCGCGCAGGTCAACCGGCGGGGCTGGATCCGCCTGGGAGATAACGGGCGAGAAGCTGGTCGTGCTCGGCGCCGAGGCGGCCGACAGGATCGTGGTGTCCGCGAATACGGACAAGGGTTTGTCCTTGTTTCTGGTTTCCAGAGAATCTCTAAGAGTAAGGCCCTACGTCACTCTCGACGAGCAACGCGCGGGCGACGTCGGCTTTGCGAAGGCGCAGGGCGAGTTGCTCGGCGCCGAGGGCGGTGCGCTGCCGGTGATCGAGGAGGTGATGGACTTCGCCACGGCGCTGGTCTGCGCGGAAGCCGTGGGTGCGATGAAGTTCGCCTGCGACACCACGCTCGAATACCTGAAGACGCGCAAGCAGTTCGGCGTGCCGATCGGCACCTTCCAGGCGCTGCAGCACCGCATGGTGGACATGTACGTGGCGCACGAGCAGGCGCGCTCGATGGCCTGCCTCGCCTGCAGCAAGGTGGACTCGAACTCGGGCGCGGGCGACCGCGCGCGCGCGGTGTCGGCGGCGAAGATCAAGATCGCGGACAACGCGCGCCTGATCAGCCAGGAGTCGGTGCAGCTGCACGGCGGCATGGGCATGACCGAGGAGTTGAAGGTGAGTCACAGTTTCCGCCGCCTGACCATGATCGCGCAGCAGTTCGGCGACGCCGATCATCATCTTGCCCGCTTCGCGGCCTTGGACAAATAAATGCCGCAGAACAAGGCCTGGACCGTCGCCAGCCTGCCGACGGGACCGCTCAGCGAATCGAACTTCAAGCTCGTGGAATCGGCGTCGCCCTCGCCGAAGGATGGCGAGGTGCTGGTGAAGAATCTGTGGCTCTCGCTCGACCCGTACATGCGCGGCCGCCTTTCGCAGGCGAAGAGCTACGTGAAGGGCGTCGGCATCGGCGAGGTCATGACCGGCGAGACCGCGGGCGAAGTGCTCGAGTCGAAGCATCCAGGCTTCCGGACCGGCGACAAGGTCTGCGCGCCCTCGGGCTGGCAGCTCTTTTGCTGCCTGCAGGGCGAGCTGTTGACGAAGGTCGACGACTCGCGCGTGCCGCTGTCCTACTACCTCGGCTGCCTCGGCATGCCCGGGCGCACCGCCTACTTCGGCATGAAGGACATCTGCCAGCCGAAGCCGGGCGAGACGCTCGTCGTTTCCGCGGCCTCCGGCGCGGTCGGCAGCGTGGTCGGCCAGCTCGCCAAGGCCTGGGGCGCGCGCGCGGTCGGCATCGCCGGCGGCAAGGCGAAGTGCGACTACGTAACCGGGGAGCTGGGGTTCGACGCCTGCGTCGACTACAAGCTCGGCAACCTGCGGCGCGACCTCAGGGAAGCCTGCCCCAAGGGCATCGATTGCTACTTCGAGAACGTCGGCGGCGCGATTCTCGACACGGTGCTCGCGATGATGAACCTGAAATCGCGCGTCGCCGTCTGCGGCCTGATCTCGGATTACAACGCCACCGAGCCCTACGGCGTGAAGATGTTCCGCTCGATCCTCGTCAACCGCGTCCGCGTGCAGGGACTGATCGTGTTCGACTGGCTGGAGCGCTACCCCGAGGGCAACAAGGCGCTGCAGGAGCTCGCCGCCGCGGGCAAGCTGAAGACGCGCGAGTCGGTGCTGGAAGGCATCGAGCAGGCGCCGCGCGGGCTGGTCGGCTTGCTCAAAGGCGAGAATTTCGGCAAGCAGTTGGTCAAACTCGCGTAAGGAAACTCGATGATCGAGCTCTACACCTGGCCGACGCCAAACGGCCACAAGGTCCACATCATGCTCGAGGAGACGGCCACGCCCTACAAGGTGCACGCGATCGACATCGGCGCCGGCGACCAGTTCAAGCCCGAGTTCCTCAAGATCTCGCCGAACAACAAGATGCCGGCGATGGTCGACACCGACGGCCCGGAAGGCAAGGGCAAGCCGTTCGCGCTCGCCGAGTCCGGCGCGATGCTGCTCTATCTCGCCGCCAAGACCGGCCGCTTCCTGCCTGCCGACCTGCGCAAGAAATGGCAGGTGATGCAGTGGCTGATGTTCCAGATGGGCCACATCGGGCCGATGCTCGGCCAGGCGCACCACTTCCTCGGCTACGCACCGGAGAAAATCGAGTACGCGATGAACCGCTACCGGAACGAGGCGAACCGGCTCTACCTGGTGGTCGACCGGCGGCTGAAGGAGTCGAAGTACCTCGCCTGCGACGAGTACACCATCGCCGACATGGCGACCGTGCCCTGGTTGCGCTTCCCCGAGCGCCAGGGCGTGAACATCGACGAATTCCCGGCGCTCAAGGTCTGGCGCGACGCGATCCTCGCGCGGCCCGCCGTGCGGAAGGCGCTGCAGGTGCTCGCCGACCGCCGCCGCGCCGAAATGACGCCGCAGCAGAAGGAGAACCTGTTTGGCGCGACGCAATATGCCAGGAGGTGAACTGAGCGGAAGGGTCGCCTGGATCACCGGTGGCGGCTCGGGCATCGGCCTTGCGGGGGCGGAAGAACTCCTCAAGGCGGGTGCACGGGTGGTCGTCTCGGGCCGCACCGAGAAGACGAACAAGGAGGCCGAAGCGAAGCTGAAGAAGCTCGGCGATGCCGAGGCGATCCAGCTGGAGGTCTCCGCCAAGGCCGCGGTCAATCGAGTCGCCGCCGGCATCGAGAAACGCCACGGCCGCATCGACATCCTGGTCGCGAGCGCCGGCACCAACATCGCCGGCGCCCGGCGAAACTTCAAGACCATGACCGCCGAGGGCTGGGACGAGGTGGTGCGGATCAACCTTAATGGCCTGTTTTATTGCTGCCTTGCCGTGATCCCGGGCATGCGCGCGCGCGGTGACGGCCTGATCATCAACATCTCCTCCTGGGCGGGCCGCTACGCGAGCGTGCTCACCGGGCCGGCGTACAACGCGACCAAGCGCGGCGTGATCGCCGTCACCGAGTCGATCAACATGGAGGAGTGCATGCACGGCATCCGCGCCTGCTCGATCTTGCCCGGCGAGGTGGCCACGCCGATCATGAGAAAGCGCCCGCTGCCGCCCTCGGCGGAGGAGATGGCGCGCATGGCACAGCCTGAGGACTTCGGCAAGGCGATCCTGTTCGTCGCCACCATGCCCGCGCGCACCTGCGTGAACGAGTTGGTGATCGCGCCCACCTGGAACCGATTCTACGTGGGCGGACTGGAAACCCCGAAAGAAAAATAGGGTCAGAGTGAATTTTCAGAGATCGATCTGGCCCGGAGCGAATTCATCGCGGGAAAATTCACTCTGACCCTATTTTTCAGAGTGACCCTGCCGTTCCTGGCGGGGTATTTCGTTTCCTACGTCTACCGCTCGATCAACGCGATCATCGGGCCGGACCTGGCGCGCGAGTTCGGCCTGTCGGCGGCGGGCCTCGGTCTGCTTTCCGGGATTTATTTCTTTGCCTTTGCCCTCTTCCAGTTGCCACTGGGCGTGCTGCTCGACCGCTACGGCCCGCGGCGGGTGAATACCGCGCTGCTGCTCGTCGCAGCCTGCGGCGCGCTCTGGTTCGCGCTCGCGCGCTCGACGCTCGAGCTGACGCTTGCCCGCGCCGTTATGGGCCTGGGCGTATCGGCGGGCCTGATGGCCTCGCTTTCCGCCTTCGCGCTCTGGTACCCGCCCGAGCGCCTGGCGACGCTGAACGGCGTCGCCTTCGCCTCCGGCATGCTGGGCGCGATCGCGGCGACGGTGCCGCTCGAGGTCGCGCTGCGCAGTCTCGGCTGGCGCGAGGTGTTCCAGGGCATCGCTGTGCTCAACCTGCTGGTGTGCCTCGTGCTCTTTCTCGCGGTGCCGGAGAAGGAGGTGCACCGGCGCGCAGGAACGCTGCGCGAGCAGTTGCGCGAATTCGCCGGGCTGGCGCGCGATCCGGCGTTCTGGCGCGCCGCGCTGTGTATCGGCTCGAGCCAGCTTGCCGCCGTGTCGCTGGGCACGCTGTGGGTCGCGACCTGGCTGCGCGATGTCGCCGGCTACAGCCAGGCCGAAGTAGCGCGCGCGCTGCTCGCGTTCAGCATTGCCATGATGGCCGGGTACCTCATCTTCGGCCGTGCCGCGGACAGCCTGACGCGGCGCGGCCGCAGCACGCTGCCGCTGCTCGCCGGCGGCGTTGCCGTGGCATCCGCTTGCCTCGCGCTGCTCGCGCTCGGGCTGCGGACGGGCGTGCCCGCGCTGTGGGCGGTCTTCTTCCTTTCCTCGACGGCGGTGGTGCTGTCCTACTCGCTCTTCGCCCGCCGCTATCCGAGGGAGATGGCGGGCCGCGTGAACACCGCGCTCAACGTGTTCTCGTTCGTCGGCATGTTCAGCGGACAGTGGGCTGTCGGCGCGGTGCTCAACCTCTGGCCGCAGAGCGCGGCCGGCTATGCGCCGGAGGGATACGCCTGGGCGCTCGGCCTGCTGTGGGCCGTTCAGTTCGGCGGACTGGCCTGGCTCTGGGGCGGACGCCGGCTATTTCGGTGATATTGCCCGGAAGGTGCCGATCGCCTTGGCAACCAGCTCGCCCGCCGCGTCTCTGGCCTCGCCCTCGCAGAAGATGGTGCTCTGGCCGGCCTTCATGACGCGACCTTCGGCCCGCAGCGTGCCGGTGGCCGTACTGATGAATTGGGTGCTGAGATCGATGGTCATGATCGAGCGCGGCGGGTCGAAGAGCGTGCGCGCGGTCATCGACAGCGTGATGTCCAGCAGCGAAAGGATCGAGCCGCCATGCGCGGTACCCCAACTGGTCATGAATTCGGGCCTGACGTGCATGCTCAGGTGCGCCACGCCCTTGTCCAGCGATTCCACCCGGATGCCGAGGTGCTCCGAGAACGGGATCTGCTTCGTGAACTCGTAGGTCTCTCTCGGGATTCCGGGAGCGTCGCTCATATGATGGTCGCGCCCCCGTCGACGACGAGGGCCTGACCGGTGATGTGCGCGCACGCGTCGGAGGCGAGCAGCACGGCGGCGCCCTTCAGGTCCTGGTCGTTGCCGACGCGCCCCGTGGGCGTGCCTTCAATGATCATCTGCAGGTCCTTGTCGAACAGCGCCTTGGTCATTTTCGAGGGAAAGAATCCGGGGCAGAGCGCGTTCACGGTGATGCCGTAGCGGCCCCACTCGGCCGCGAGCTGGCGCGTGAGGCCGACGACGCCGTGCTTGGTGGCGACGTAGGCGGCGGTGCGCACGAGCCGCGGGTCGTTCGCCTGCAGACCGTTGATCGACGCGACGTTGATGATGCGCCCGTGCTTCGCCGGGATCATCGAGCGTTTGGCAATCAGTTGCGTGAGCACGAACAAGCCCGACAGGTTGAGACTGACGAGCTTGTCCCAGGCCTCGATCGGGTGGTCCTCGGCGGGTCCGCCCCAGGTCGTGCCCGCGTTGTTGACGAGGATGTCGACCTTGCCGAACTTCTTCAGGATCGCCTCGGCCGCGGGCGCGATCGCCTCCCGCCGGCCGATGTCGCAGGGCCAGGCGGCCGCCTCGATTCCCTGCCTGGCAAGGCGCGCGACCGCCGCGTCGAGCTCGTCCTGCTTGCGCGCGGTGAGCGCGATCTTCGCGCCCATCTCGCCCAGCGCCTCGGCGATCTGCAGGCCAAGTCCGCGCGAGCCGCCGGTGACGATGGCGCAGCGCCCGCTCAGGTCGAAAAGTTTCTTGACACTCATGCGTGCTCCCCTAGTATGCAGGGCTCCATGGTAACAACAACCGGCAGGCCGATTTACACGCGCGCGCAGCTCGCGCGCCTCATTGCGCCGAAATCCATCGCCGTCGTAGGCGCTTCGCCGCGCGCGGGCTCGTTCGGACTGCGCACGCTGGAGAACCTGGTCCATTTCCGCGGTCCGATCTGGCCGGTGAACGCGAAATACGGGACGATCGGCGAGCGCGCCTGCTACCCGTCGCTCGCGGCGCTGCCGGGCAAGCCCGACCTGGTCGCACTGGTGGTGCCGCGCGAAGGCGTGGAGGCGGCGCTGGGCGAAGCGGCCGCCGCCGGCGCGGGCGGAGTGGTCGTGTACGCCTCGGGCTACGGCGAGATGGCGCGCGAGGAGGGCGCGGCCGAGCAGCGGCGCCTCGCGGCCATCGCGCAGGCGGCGCGCATGCCGATGCTCGGCCCGAACTGCATGGGGTTCGTGAACCACGAGCTCGGCGCCGGCGTGAGCTTCATCCCGGAATACGCGACGATGCCGCGCGTCGTCGGGCCGATCGCCTTCGTCAGCCAGTCCGGGGCGCTCGGCTACTGCCTCGCGCAGGCGGCCGAGCGCGGCATGGGCTTTCGCTACTTCTTCTCCGTGGGGAACTCCTGCGACGTCGACATCGCCGACCTGATCGCCGCGATGACGGAGGACCCGGGCGTGCGCGCGATCGCCTGCCTGTTCGAGGGAACGCCCGCGCCACGGCGGCTGCTGGAAGCGGGTGAGCGCGCGCGCGCGGCCGGCAAGCCGGTGATCGTCTACAAGCTCGGCGAGAGCGAGGACGGCGCGGCGGCCGCGCGCTCGCACACCGGTTCGATGACCGGCTCGGCGGCGGCGTTTCGCGCGCTGTTCGATCGGGCGGGATTCGTCGCCGTCGACAACTACGAAGCGCTGGTGGAGACGGTCAAGTTCTTCGGCGCGGCCGGCAAGCCGCTCGCGCGGGGCGTGGCGGTGGTCACCGGCTCCGGCGGCGCGGGCATCATCGCCGCCGACATGGCGGCGCGCCATGGCGTGCCGATGCCTCAGCCCGGCGAGCGGACGACGGCCGTGCTGCGCAGCCTGGTTCCCGAGTTCGGCGCGGCGCGCAATCCCTGCGACCCGACCGGGCAGGTGCTCAGCGTCCCGGAGTCCTACAACAGGTGCTGTCAGGCGCTGCTGGAAGATCCGCAGTACGGCGTGCTGCTGTGCGCGATGAGCGTGTCCTTGCGCGAGACGGGCAGCAGGCGGGCGACCGATATCGCGCATCTGGCGCGCTCGCAGCCCAAGCCGATCGCCGTGGCCTGGGTCTCGGAATGGCTGCAGGGCCCGGG
>JADLES010000219.1 GCA_020845995.1 Burkholderiales bacterium
TCGGCGAGGGTAAGGTGGCCGACGCCGCTCGCGGCGAGGTAGAGCGCCGCCGGGCAGCCGAGGCCGCCCGCGCCGACGACGAGCGCGCGCGCGGCGCGCAGCCGCTCCTGGCCCGCGATGCCGATCTCCTCGAGCAGGATGTGGCGGCTGTAGCGGAGGAGCTGCTGGTCGTTCAGTGTTGCAGGGAACGCGCCCGCGTTGAGAGGACCGCGCGCGGTGTCAGTTGGACTTCGGTGTCGCGGGGGGCTTGGTCTGCGCGACCGACGGCGCCTGGCCCTTGACCGGCTCGCCCTTGAGGAAAGCGACCGCCTGCTGCAACTGGAAGTCGTCCTTCGAGCCGAGTTCCAGCGGCTTGGGCGGCTCGGCGGGCGTGGCCGGCGTGCCGGGGGCGGGCTGGGCGCGCGGCGCCTTCTTCTCGGCGTCCTTGTCCTGGACGTTGCCCAGGTGCCGCTGCAGGTCGGCCTCGCGCACGCGCGTTTGCGTCGCGCCGGGCTCTTCCACGATCAGGTCTGGCGTAATGCCCTTCGCCTGGATCGAGCGCCCGCTCGGGGTGTAGTAGCGCGCGGTGGTCAGCTTGATCGCGGTGTTGTTGCCCAGTTGCATGATGGTCTGCACCGAGCCCTTGCCGAAGGTCTGCGTGCCGATCACCGTGGCGCGCTTGTGGTCCTGCAGCGCGCCGGCGACGATCTCGGACGCCGAGGCCGAGCCGCCGTTGACCAGCACCACCATCGGCACGGTCTTCACCGCCGGCGGCAGGTTGCGCATCATGTCGTCCTTGATGCCGCGCAGGTAGTCCTCGTTGGTGGCGTAGAACTTCTTGCGTGCATCCGCGATGCGACCGTCGGTCGACACCACCAGCGCCTTGGGCTGCAGGAACGCCGAGGAGATCGCGACCGCGCCGTAGAGCAGGCCGCCGGGGTCGTTGCGCAGGTCGAGCACCAGTCCCTTCACCGGCCCCTGCTTGAACAGTTCGGTGATGTGGCGCGCGAGATCGTCGGCCGATTTTTCCTGGAACTGCGACACGCGCACCCAGGCGTAGCCCGGCTCGATGAACTTCGACTTGACGCTGCGTACCTGGATCTCGGCGCGCGTGAGCGTGATCACCAGCGGCTGCGGCTCGCCTTTGCGCACGATGGTGAGCGTGATCTGCGTGTTGGGCTTGCCACGCATCTTTTTGACCGCGTCATTCAGCGTCATGCCCTTCACCTGCGTGTCGTCGAGCTTGACGATCAGGTCGCCCGGCTTGATGCCGGCGCGGTAGGCCGGCGTGTCCTCGATGGGCGAGATCACCTTGACCAGGCCGTCCTCCATGCCGACCTCGATGCCGAGGCCGCCGAACTTGCCCTGCGTGCCGACCTGCAACTCCTTGTAGGCCTCGGCGTCCAGGTAGGCCGAGTGCGGATCGAGGCCGGCCAGCATGCCGTTAATCGCCTCGTTGATCAGTTTCTTGTCCTCCACCGGCTCGACGTAGTTCTGCTTGATCGCACCGAACACTTCGGAGAAGGAGCGCAGCTCTTCGATGGGCAGCGGCGAGCGGGTCGCGAGCTGGCCGATCGCCTGGAAGTTCAGGCTGACCAGGATGCCGGCGACGGCGCCGATCAGGATGAGACCCAGGTTCTTGAATCTGCCGCTCATTTGAAGTTCACCCAGCCCAGTGGATCGAAGGGCTTTCCCAGATGCCGAAGCTCGAAGTATAGACCCGTTTGCTCGTTGCCCCCGCTCTGTCCGGCAACCGCGAGGGGCTCGCCCAGCGTAACCGGATCGCCCGCCTGCTTCAGCAAGGATTCGTTATTCCCGTAGATCGACAGGAACCCTTCCCCATGGTCGACGATGAGCAGATTGCCGAAGCCCCGCATCCAGTCGGCATAGACCACCTGCCCGGGGGCGATCGCCCGCACGCGCTCGCCTTCCGCGGTGCGGATGAAGACGCCCTTGCCGTAGCCGGCGAGCCCCGCCTGTTGGGCACCGAAGCGGCCCGCAAGTTCCCCGCGCACGGGGGTGCGCAGGCGGCCTTTCAGCGCCGAAAACGGCGCCGCGAGCGCCTCGCCGGGCGTGTCCGCCGTGCCGCGGCGCGCGGATGGCGCCCGCCGAAATCCGGCCCCGGGGCGCGCCTGCAGCAGCTTGTCGATCTCCTCGATCAGGCGCGACAGGCGGTTCGCGTCCGCGACCAGGGCCTGCATGCGTTTGTTCGCATCGCGCATCTCGGCCGCGATGCGCTCGAGCACGCGTCGCCGCTCGCGGCGCTCCTTGAGCAGCTGCTCCCGCTCGGCCCGGCCGCGCGCCTCGATTTCCGCCAGCTCTGCGGCCTTCGCCTCCGAGTTTCTTCCGAGCGCGGCGAGCTCGGCGAGGCCGCCGCGGTGCGCATCCAGCGCGCGCGCCGCCGCGCGCGACACGTAGGCGAGGTACTGGAGCCGGCGCGCCGCATCGGCGAGGTCCTCGCCCGAGAGCGCGACGCGCACAAAGTCAGGAGCACCTCCGGTGCTGGCGGGCGCGTCGCCAGAGAGCCGCATGATGGCGCGCGCGGCGAGCAGCCGGCCGAGTGCGGCCTGCTGCGCTTCGAGCGCGCGCTCCTGCTCGCGGCGGCGCGCGCCGAGCTCGCCGATGGCCGCGCGCGCCTCGCGCGCCTCGGCCTCGCGCGCGAGCAGTTCGCGGCTTGCCGCGGAGATCGCCACTTCGGAAGCGCGCAGCGCTTCGCGCGCCTCGCGCCGATCGGTCTCACGGCCCTCAATTTCGGCGCGCATCGACTCGATGCGCGCGCGCAGCGCCGCCAGGTCTTCCTCGCGCGTGGCTCCCGCGGCCGGGCCGGCGGCGCCGGCGGCAAGCGCAAGGCCGAGAAGGAACCCCCTGCTCAGGGCTTCGCCTTGCCCTGCGCCGAGACCGCCGCGAGACGCCGCTCGATGTCGGCAGCGTCGCCCAGATAGTAGTGCCGGAGCGGCCGCAGTGCGCTGTCCAACTCGTAGACCAGCGGCACGCCGGTGGGCACGTTCAAGCCGATGATCTCCTGGTCCGAGACGCCGTCCAGGTGCTTGATCAGCGCGCGCAGCGAATTGCCATGCGCGGCGACGAGCACGCGCTTGCCGCCGCGGATCTCCGGCGCGATCGCCTCCTCCCAGAAAGGCAGCACGCGCGCCACCGTATCCTTCAGGCACTCCGTCCTCGGCACGGCCACCCCCCGGTAGCGCGGGTCGCGCGCCTCGTAGCGCTCGTCCGCGGCCGCGAGGGCGGGCGGCGGCGTGTCGTAGCTGCGCCGCCAGGCGAGCACCTGCGCCTCGCCGAACCTGGCGGCGGTCTCGGCCTTGTTCAGGCCCTGCAGCGCGCCGTAGTGGCGTTCGTTGAGCCGCCAGTCCTTGCACACCGGCAGCCAGAGCTGGTCGAGCTCTTCCAGCACCAGGTGCAGGGTGCGGATCGCGCGTTTCAGAAGCGAGGTGAGCGCGAGGTCGAAGCCCCAGCCCGCGTCCTTCAGCAGCCGCCCGGCCGCGCGCGCTTCCTCGACGCCCTGCGCGGACAGGTCCACGTCGGTCCAGCCGGTGAAGCGGTTCTCGCGATTCCAGGCGGACTCGCCGTGCCGCAGCAGCACGAGCCTGTGCATGCGCTGAATTATAATGCTCCGCTCCGCATGGATTTCATTCTCAAGAACTGGGCGCTCGTGCTCATCGCCGCGGTCTCGGGCGGCATGTTGCTATGGCCGCTGGTGCGCAAGAGCGCGGGCGGCCCGTGGGTCAGCACGCTGCAGGCGACGCAGCTCATGAACCGCGAGGACGCGCTGGTCGTCGATTTGCGGCCGGCCGCCGAGTTCGCGCAGGGACATATCCTCGGGGCGCGCAACATTCCGCTCGCCGATCTTGTCCGGCGCGCCGGCGAACTGGACAAGTTCAAGGCGAAGCCGGTGATCGTGCATTGCGCTACCGGAAACAGTTCCGGCAACGGCGTCGCGCTGCTGCGCGGCAACGGCTTCGGCAACGTGGTCAACCTCGCCGGCGGCTACGCGGCCTGGCAGCAGGCGGGCCTGCCCGTGGAAAAGAAGTAAGCGCGTGGACGCGCAACGGCCTGCGGCGCGGGTGCTCATGTACGCCACGGCGTCCTGCCCGTATTGCCAGGCGGCCGAGCGGCTGCTCGAGCGCAAGGGCGTCGCCGACGTCGAACGCGTCCGCGTCGACCTGGAGCCCGCCCGGCGCGAGGAGATGACGCGCAGGAGCGGGCGGCACACCGTGCCGCAGATCTGGATCGGCGGCCGCCACGTGGGCGGTTGCGACGACCTGCACGA
>JADLES010000220.1 GCA_020845995.1 Burkholderiales bacterium
CTGCGAGGAGAACCAGCGGCTGAGCGGCTTGCGGTCGTCGTGCAGGAGGGGCTGTGCAAGCGCTTTGACCCGCCCCGCGAGCTGGACGCGCTGCGTATGCCCATCCTGTTCGAAGTGCGCTCCGGAGCGGCGAAACAGCACCGTCACAGGCGGATACAAGCCGCCGCGCAGGGGCTGGCCGTCGATGCAATACCGGAAGCGGGCCTGGAAGCCGTCCACGTCCTGCGCGGGAGCAAGCCCGCGCAACTCGGCCACGAACGCCGGGGTCGGCACGTAGTCGGCATCAAGTGCGAGCACCCACTCGGTATCGATGCCCGTTTCACGCAACCCGAAGTTCCACTGCTCCGAGTGGGTATCAAAGCGCCGCTTGAATACCTCCACGCCCGCGCGGCGGCGCGCGATCTCCTCGGTCGCATCGTCGCTATGGCTGTCCACGACCACGATTCGCCTCGCCCAGACGAGGCAGTCGAGCAGGCGCCCGATATTGGGCGCTTCGTTGCGGGTGAGGATGAGAGGCGTGATCCGGTCAAGCATCGCGCTTCGCTCGTTGCAGAAGCTCGCGAAAGTCCGCGAGATAGCTTACAGCTACCTCTGCATAGCCGAATTTCCGAGCCGCATCGGCGGCATGCTGACCAATTTCGAGCGCCCGCGCGGGATTCGCCATGGCGACGTTGAGCGCCGCGGCAAGCGCTCCCTCCGGGTCGGGAGCTCGGTGGTCGAATACCCATCCGGTCCGCCCCTCGGTCACGAAGTCGCGGAAACAGTCGAGAGACGACACCAGCGGCGCCGTGCCGCAGGCCATAGCCTCCAGCGCCGCCACTCCGAAAGACTCGCCCCTATCGGCAAGCGATGGATAACAGAACAGGGTCGCCGTCCTGTATTCCTTCGCAAGCAAAGCCGAATCGAACTGGGGTCCGACGATCTCCCCCGGCACACCTTTCAATGTTGCTCTCAATTCCTCAACATAGTCCAGGCCGCCCCCACCTTCATCCGGCAACCACGGGCCGACGATGCGCAGCCGCCACCCGGGGTGGCGTGGCGCGATTCGCCCGAATGCCGCTGCAAGGAGATGGACACCCTTCTCAGGATGCAATCGCCCCACGTACAGCAGGAGGCGCGGATTGTCGACGCGGGCGTTCTTATCGGGATACATGATTGCGGTATCCACCGGATTGGGAATTACGCGGATGCGGTCCGCCAACGCAGGGGATTGCACCGCGATTGCAGCGCGCACAGCGCTCGATGCCGCTGCAATCCGGACTGCGCCGCTATACAGAAAATACTGTCCTTTCGGATAGCGGTTGGCATTGACGACGACAAGGCCTGCCCGACGCCTCATCCGGGCGGATAACACCGGTAGCCAGAAATCGTTGGTAACTAGGATGTCCGCCTCGGGCAGGCGCCATACCACGGACAGCGCGTAACCGAAATCGCGAACGAGATCGAGAGTGATCGACCGGCTCTGCGCGAATCCGCCAAATCGCACATAGCGCACGCCATCCACCGTCTCCCCCCCGGCTTGCCCAGGAAACGCTCGCGCGACCAAACAGACCTCATGCTGGCGCCGTACGAATTCAGCGGCCAGCCCGGACCACATTCGCGGGATCGCCCCGCCCCGCACTGCCGGCACCGGCAGCAGGGGCCCGGTCGCGATCGTGATCTTCACTGCTCCCTCACGCACGCGGGTCGCGGACCCGAGCCGACCAGCCACTCGTACGCGCTCTTCATCTCGCGCGCGACATGGTCCCACGAGAAGCGGGCCTCGACGAGTTTCCGGCCGCGCGCGCCCATTGCTTCGAGCGGCGCGGGCGCCAGCGACATCGCCTCGTCGAGAGCTGCCGCGAGGGCCGGTTCGCTGTCGTCGATCCACCAGCCGCAGCCGTGCTCCTGCAGCGCACCCCAGGGCGCAGCGCGGGTCGTGACCACCGGCGTGCCGTGCGCCAGCGCCTCGGCGACCACGATGCCGAAGTTCTCGGAGTGCGTCGGCAACGCGAGCAGCTCGGCGTTGGCGAGCGCGCAGGCGCGCGCGTCCCCGGCAAGCGGGCCGGTAAACGTGGTTCGCTCCTCCAGCCCGAGCTGCCGCGACAGCCTGCGGACCGATTCGCCATAGCCGTCGAGGTCCGGGCCCGCGACGACGAGCTGCCAATCGCCGTGCGCCGCCTCGAGGCGGCGCCAGGCACGCAGCAGTTCTTCCACTCCTTTTTTCGGGTGCAGCCGCGAAAGGAACAGCAGCCAGCGCCGCCCGCGCAGCCTGAGAAACCGCGCCTCGAGCAGGCTGCGCGGCGCGCGCGTCCCGGCCGGGATTTCCACGCCGTTCGGGATCACCGCGATCGGCTGGCGGAACCCTAGCGCGCGGATCGCCGCAGCTTCCGCCTCGCTGGTGGCGTGGAAGGCGGTCGCGGCCTGAAGATTGCGGCGCTCGAAGGCGTGCCACGCGATGCCCTTCTTGAGCACCCCGCGACCGAGCGACCAGGGATCTAGCATGCCGCGCGGCGAGATCACGAGCGGGACGCCGGCGCGCTCGGCGGCGCGCCGGGCGTGAAAATTCGGGAACATCCAGAGGCCGTGGTTATGCACCGCGTGTGCGCCCGCCGCGACGAGCTCGCCCAGCGCGCGCGCGAACGCCGGGCTCCAGCCGCGCAGCCGGCGCGCCATGAAATCGGCGGGGACGCCAGCGTAGCGCAGCCCCTCCAGCGCGAGCGGTGGCCCCAGTTGGCGATCGTCGATGGAGGCCAGCGTGCAGGCGACACCGAGGCGCTGCAGGTTGACCGCCAGCATCGGCACCGTGGTCGCCGGGCCGCCGACGTCGCGGTTGATGCTGGCAACGACCTGGACGATCTTCAGCGGTCCGCCGTCGGCGCCGCGCCCCGGTCGCGCGGCCGGGCTCAAGCACCCCCCGCCGGCGCGCGCCGCGAGATCTCGACGAACATGACCAGGTACTTCTCCCAGAACCGGCCGAGCAGGCCGGTGGCGCGGATCCTCAGCCGCTTGAGCTGCCAGCCCTGCTGCAACGCGCACTCCAAATCCCACAGCGATGCCCAGTGCACCGCGTCCGCATCGCGGAACCAGGGGCCGTGCAGTGCCGCAGGCTCGGTGTGCAGCAGGAACGCCGCGCGGCGCGTCGTGAGCGTCCTCAGCCGCCACCACAGGAGCCAGAGCGACAGCGCGACGCGCGTCGCGCCCGGCAAGTGGCGCGCCGAGGGGCTCAGGTAGAACGGAAAATCGTAGCGAGGGCAGGCGAGAAACAGCCTGCCCTGCGCTCCGAGAAGCGACAGCAGGTGCTCGAGGATCGCGCGCGGTCGCGTGACGTGCTCCCACGCGAAGGTCGAGAAGATCACGTCGTAGCGGCCGCTGACGGCGAGGATGTCGCCAAGGTGCGCGCGGTCCGCCCGCGCGTCGAGGTACGCCCGGTTCCGCGTCGTGACGTCCTGGACCTCGAACGCCATGCGCGGCCGCAACTCGGCGAGGACGTCGGCGAAGCTGGTCATGCCGGCGCCGAACTCGAGCACGCGGCAACGCCCCTGCTCGGCGACCACCGCCCGGACGCGGCCGAGCACGTGGCTCCAGAATTGCGGGTGCCGGCTGGGCTCGCGAAACGCGTCGTAGGCCTCCGTGCGCGCGTAGAACGCGATCATGCGCTCGGCCAGTGCGAGGGCGCGCGGATCGGTCTCATCGCAGATCGAATGAAAAATCTTGCGCATCCTCACCGGACTTCTATTTGCCACAAGACCGCGCGACGTCCTTCATCGACTCCTCCGCGCCCCAGCGCTTCCGGATAGCGAGACGGCGACCAGCAGCCTGGCGACGGCGCGCTTCGCCACCAGCGTCGCAGACCACGCGAACCCAATAGCGACCAGCCCGCTGGCGCACAGCAGCGCGGCGGCGCGATCCGCCACGGACTTGGCGGCACCGCGTTTCTCCAGCCCGTGCGCGACAACCTGCCGCAGCGCCTCCCGCGCGTAGAACTCGGCCTCGCGGATCAGCTCCCCATCCGACGCTGCACGCCCCCGGATCACCTCGTCCACACAGGCAGTGCTCAGCGCATCGAGGCGACAGCGCAGCGGGTGACGCAGAACCCCCGCCATCTGCGCGGTCACCTTGTCTTCGTACTCGATCGCGTAGACCGGGCACCCCACCATCGCTGCGGCCAGATTCACATGCAGGCGTTCCGCGACCACCCAGCTCGCCGCGCGAATCAGCACCAACGCCGTACGCAGCGAGCGTGGGAACTCAATCACCGTCCGCGCACGCTCCTCCGCATTGAGCGCGCCGGCAATTCGCCGGTACAGCGCGAGATCGTGAACTTCGCTCGCCATCAGCACGAGCTCGGGACAGCGCTGCAACGCGGCGCGACAGATTCCGACCAGCGTCGCAAGCGGCACCTCCGGATGATCACGAAAATTCGCGAGTAGGTACGGCACTGCAGGTCGGGTGCCACCGCTGCCGCTAATCTCGTCGAGACGACTTACGGCGAGCACCGCGAGATCGGGGGCCACCAGCTTCGGTTCACCGGCTGCCAGCCATCGCGACACGCGATCCAGCGATTCCGCATCCCGGCAATAGACGCCCCTCGCCCCCGCAAGCGCGAAGCGGGCAAGTCTCGCGAGCCACGCCCGCCGCACGCCCGCCACGCCCAGGCCGACGAACACGACTGGTTTCGCGAACAGGAAGGCGAGGCAAGCGAGGATCGCAAAGCGGGGAATCGCGGTCCACGAATAGTAGTCGTTGACGAGGCCGCCGCCGCCGACAACGACGAGATCTGCCTGTCGCACCGCACGCACCTGCTCTGCAAGGTTCAGGAAAAAGCGCGGCGACGGAAAGGCCCCTTCGATCAAGCCCGCCCACGGGCCAGTGAATAGGGCGCTTGTGGCGCAATCGTGCGTGACGAAGGATAACTGCGATCCCGGAAACAGTTCACGCAACTCGCGGTCGACCACCCAGCACAGCAATTCATCGCCGAAATTCGGCCGCCCGAAGAAACCGACGCAAATGAATCGCGGCCCGGCGTGCGGCGACCGCGGCCGCAGCACGTCCCGGACACAGTTGAGCGTCGTCGTTGCCGTCGCCTCGATATCGAACTTCGCCGCGCGCCTCGCTGCCTCGAGTCCCATCCGACGCAGCCGTTCGGGGTCCCGGACCAACCGGGACACGATAGCCGTAAGCGAAGGCCAGTCGTCCGCGGGGAACTCGGCACCGCAGGACGCGTCGACCATGTCCACCGAGCACCCGACGCGTGAACTCACCACAGCGGCCCTGCCGCAGGCCATGGCTTCGTTTACGGCGAGGCCCCAAGTTTCCGCATACGCCGATGGCAGCACAAAGAGGTCGCCGAGCCGGTACACGACCGGCATCCGGCTCTGATTCTGGAACGGCAACACGTGAAGGCGCTCCGGCGCTCCGCCGGCGATACGCTTCACCTCGTCACCGAGCTCGCCGTCGCCCACCATAACGAGAACCGACTCGGGAAGCTCCGCGGCGAGGAACGCGCGCATCAGCTCTAACGGACGCTTGCGCGGCTCGAACTTACCGGCGAAAAGCAGCACGCGCGTGCCCTGCGCAATCCCGAGCTCGCGCCGCCATTCGCGCGCTTCCGCTTCGCGCGCGGGCGCATCCGCAGCAAAGCGTGCGACGTCGATCGAGTGCGGGCAAGCGTAGAGGCGGTCGGGCCCGACGCCCATCGCCGAGTAGTAGGCGCGGTTGGCCGCGCCGACGCAGAGAAACGCAGCGGGCCAACGGTAGACTGTACGCAGCACGCGGCGCTTCAGCCAGCCACGTGCGTGTCCTGTGCTCGCGTCGAGCAGGTGCGAATCGCCCCGGAACACGACTGGCAGGCCACGCCGATGGAATGCCCGGAGTGCACGGAGATGGGACAACCATGCGTACCCCGTCAGGTGCACGACATCCGGCTGCCAGGAGAGGACCGCATCAACGAGCGCTGGGTTTCGCAGTCCGGTGAAACGGTGCGTTCCGGGATCGGCCGATACGTTCCGAACCACCTCCGACTCGTAACCCTCGGTCAACGGGATATCCCACTTGAATGCCCTCCGAAAACCGTAGTCCACGACTTCATCGGTGCCGCCGTGCCAAGTAAAAAAGACCTTGAGCGCCACGCCGGGACGCTCCGAGAGGACGCGGTAGAGTGGCGCATAGTACTGGATCGGGTGGGACACGATCACCGCGATCCGCAGGCCCGCCTCACGATCACGTGCCGCGCTAGACATATGCCGCCACGGCGCGATTCACGCAATCGCGGTATCGCTTCCAAGTGAACTGCTCGGCTCGCCGACGAGCGGCAAGGCGCATATCGGGCAGTCGCTCGCGATGGCGCGCAATCCACCGCATGACCTCGACAAGTGCGTCCCGGTCGCCGCGCGGCAAAACCCAACCGCCTTCGGGCTCTACTATATCCGTGGCGGCGGTGGCGTCGGTCCCGATTACCGGCAGCCCGCAGGCCATTGCCTCGAGGATCACAAGTCCGAAGCCCTCAAACATCGACGGAAACACAAAGACGTCCGACGTCTGGTAGAGATATCGCAAGTCCGCCGCGCCAACCGGCCCCAGAAACTCAACCCCAGGGGGCAGGGCACGGAGCTTCGCGTCGTTCAGCTGCCATGATCCGGCGAGCCGAAGGCGCGCATCGGCGATCCCAGCCGCGACCCAAGCATCGAGGAGGAGCGGCGTACCCTTTCGCAGGGTGCACTGGCCAGCGTACAGAAACGTCAACTCCCGGTCTAACCGCGAGGCTGCGGCCGGCCGCCATGCGTCGAGGTCGACTCCGTAGCCCGCTATCGCGACGTTCTTGTCAACGCATCGAAGAATGGTGTCGCGAACAAATCCGCTCGGCACCAGGACGAGGTCCGCGAGTTCCATTTCGCGGACCTTCTGTGCTACGCGCACATAGCGCGACGCACCCTCGGCCCCCGGGGCGAGCCAGTCCCGGTACTCACGCGCGAGCACCTCCAGACTCGCCTGCCACTCCGGGTAGTATCCGATCGGCATGTCGTAGATTCGGACCTTGCCGAGGCGCGCGGCCTCCTCGAACTGCAGCAGTGAGCAATCTTCATAAGCATGCACTGCAGTGACTGGCGGCCGGCGGCACAGTTGCCGCATCTTGTGCATGAGCCAGTCGTTAGCCTCGTAGGAAATTCGCTCGTCGGCGCCGGCAGTGCGGCGCAGCCGCCGCGCCATCCTTTTCCATTCGCCAAAGCGCCCCTGGGCCAGCGGCGCCGAGGCGAGCTGCGGGAACCGCCTGCGGGCAAGCCTGGGAACGTACTCACGCAGATTCGGCACCGATTGCAGCAGCTTGAGCTGGCGATCAGTCGGCATCCACGGTACGCAGAAGGCTTCAAGATGTCCTACTTCAAAGTGCGCAAGCGCAGCATGATGCGCGTTCGGATTTCCAGTGGGATGGCCGAAGAGCACCGTCACTCGAGTCTCACCCGCCACCAAGCCATGAGTGATACGGCGCGATTACCACGCCATAGTGCCAGAACCCGGACCTCTGGCAAGCGGACTCTTCCTTCTTCGGACAGCGCCGAGAGCGAATACAAGCGCTAGCGCGGCGACGATGCTCTGGAATAGGGTCGTCACGATCAGCGCAAAATCACCCTCGAGATTGAACAGCACCGCCATGAGGACTATCCCGACCGCAGTGCGAAGCGACAGCGCGGGCGCGCCACTCGCCCATGTACTGACTAGCGCGATCACCACGCCGACCAGGATCCCCATCGCGGCGACCCCCGCGTAGCCAAAGTTCGCGAACGCCTCCGAGATAAGGCCCCAGCCTACCGACGTTTGTGCAGCCTCTTCGACGGTCAGAATACCGTAGCGCAAATTGAGCATAATCAGTCCGGTGTTGACGCTCGGCTTGTCCGGGTCGATCAATCGCGGCAGGATCAGGCGTGGCACCAGAGCATAGGTTTCGCCGTAAAGGTACTCGACGGTCTCCGGCGTCATGGACTGGACGCGAAGAAGCATGTGTGTGAGTCCGACCCGCTCGTCGAGATAGACAGTCCGCCCTTCCGATGGCGACACGAACGCGGCAAGGCCCTCGCGCGCCCATTCGGCGACAAACCCGGGAAGTTCCAGCACCGACGTGACGGGCGTCGCTTCGTGCCAATAGTGCTCACGGATCGCCGGTTTTCCTGCCTGCAAAACCGAGTACACCGCGAAAACAAGCGCGATAGTAGCCAGAGGTATGCGTCGCGTGCCGAAGACGTAGCCGACGATAAAAACCGCGATTACGAATAGACTGGAATAAAGGTGCACCGATGGCAACGTAACGAAAATCCCTGTTACGAACAGCACAGCGCACAGCGTTCGAGTCTGCAACCTTAGCGCCCTGTCAGCCCACAGCGCACCCAGTAGAAACGCGCATATGTTCATTATCGTCCCGCCTATTGCGCGCGCCACGGGTTGAAGGTTCTGCAGCTGGTAAATGTCTCCCGTCATTCCGAGCCAGTTGATCGCGGCCGCCCCGAGGAAGCCGAGCGGAAGCAGGCGGTTGATGAGCGCGGCATCCATCGGGCGGACCGCCGGACGGAGCCGGATTCGGGCGGACGAAACCAGAAGCCAGGAGAGCGTCGCCGCGACGAGGAAGCCGCCGACGGTAAGCGCGGCGACAAGTCTTTCCTCGTCGCCGTACCGGAAAACATTGGCACCGCCAGTTAGAAACTGCGGTCCGTAGTTAAGCACGTGCATCGCCGCAAATAGCGGCATTATCGGCAGCGACGTTCGCCAGAATGCGAGCCATACGAGACAGGGTATCGTGCCGGACACCAGGATCACCAGAAAGCAAAGCCAATCTCCCGCAGATTCCGCCTTGTAGCCGCTCCAAACCGAAAGGCCGATGACCACCGCGATCAATGCCACCCACAATCGCTGAACTGGTATCGTCCTCTGCGCCTGCATCGCGCCCGCGTTCTTCATTCGCGACACCGCAATCGCGCCCGCCGCGCGCAGCCGGCCGCCGCGCGCAGCGCCCGGCTGCTATCATCGTTTGGGAGCGCGAACGCCCGTGCCAATAACATCCACCTGCCCGTTTTGCAAAACTCGCACAGCCAGCGAGTGGGGAAGCGACGGCACGCGTCCGATTTACCAGTGTCCAGCCTGCGGCCCCATATTTTTCGACAGACCCATCGTTCACTCAGCGGATTATGCCGGCTACTACCCCTATCTTAAACAATTTGACACGGCGCGGTTTCGCTGGGAGCTGGCCATTCGCCGCAACAAATACCGATACCAGCTCGCCACGATCCGCAAACACCACCCGAACGCCATCGATCTGCTAGATATCGGCGCGGGACCGGGATATTTCTGCAAGATTGCAATGGAGGAAGACTGGCGTCCGCTCGCCGTGGAGCCCTCGCCCGCCGCGACCGAAGCCGGGACCCGCGAGCATGGCATACGTTACGTGTCCCTCGCGGAAGTCACACCCGCCAGCATGGACGCAGTGACCTGCTTTCACGTATTGGAACACATCGAGGAGCCCGCTGCGTTTCTTCGCGCGATTCGGTCCACGTTGCGGCCCGGCGGAATCCTTGTGATCCACGTGCCTAACCGGATATCATTGTCATTCGCGATGCGGAATCTCGTTTGTCAACTGCGGGGCGCGCGCGCGAAGCTGAGCAACCTCTATTACCCGGAGCACATCTCCGGGTTCTGCGATGAATCCCTCCCGAA
This sequence comes from Burkholderiales bacterium, assembly GCA_020845995.1. GTDB lineage: Bacteria > Pseudomonadota > Gammaproteobacteria > Burkholderiales > SG8-39 > RBG-16-66-20. Next base: position 9,682 of record JADLES010000220.1, read on the forward strand.
CGTCGTGACGCGGTTCGGCTTTGAGGTCATCCGCGTACGCACCGTGGCGATGTGGAGCCCGTTCTATGATCCGTTCTTCCTGCGCAACTATTTCATCGATGCAGCCGGGCTGCGAAAAGCGCGCGTCGATTTCCGCGGACTGCTAAAGCACGCGCTACGCAGCGCGATTGACAACGCCGGCGTACCGTTCGGCCGCGGCGATTGGATAGTCGGCCATTTCAGAGCATCGATCTGAACGGGCTGTAGCCTCGTGATTTCAGCCACCGGGCTTGAGTGTGTATCGTTTTCCACGCCGGATTGCACTCGATGGGTAGATCGTAGATGTACTTCCAGTCTGGCCCATGCCCTGAATCGCTCCTATACCTTGAAAGCGTTGCGCCGTGCTACGAAGCCGCGTTGCCCGGCGGTTGTCTCAAAATCACCGTCACAGTTCGCCTGCCTGTTCCGTCCGAATACAGGCGTCGAAGAGTTGCGCATGTCGGTGTGCCATCGCCGGCGCCAAATGATTCAACAGTAAAGTTCGCCTCTCGAACCTCGTGCGAATCGAAACCTCTCCCAGAAAGGCGAGCAACGCCTGTGCCGACTCGCGCTTAGTATCCGACCCTTCGTCAAACGTCATGACGTGACCTAATCCGGGACTTTCGCGCAGCGCATTACTCGCCACGGAGCCGCTCAGGAATATGCCCAGGAGCGGCTTTCCGGAAAGCGCGTAGGTGTAAAGCTTGGAGGGCATGTAGCCCTCGTTGTCCACGCCAAGAACGAGTACGCCGTCGGCCTCCAGCAGGAGTTCCAGGGAGTGTCGATACGTCACCCTGCGCGGCTCCTCCACGACCAGCGCCCCTGTGCCTTCCGATTCGGCAATCTCCTGCAAATACCTTGGCTCCCCTTCGCGCCAGCCGAGCATCGTTCCGTACAGTTCGACGCGGATCGCCGCCCGTGGCCATCCGGAAGTACCACGCAACGCTCTGACAGCGCGGCAAAACGCTGTAAACGCCCGCGCCATTACGGGACCTCCGGCACCGACATAAATTATGCGCCTTATCTCTCCTTTTATCGGCAACGGCAGTTGCGCCAACCCGCCCGCCTCTTGCAGGTCTCGGACGCTCGCTGCGAACGGAATCACCTCACGGCGGCCGGCCAGCCGCCATGGCGCGCCGCTGGCCTCATGACGAGCGTCGAGATCCTGCAGATACTTGGGCGAAACGGAGATCAGCGCGCTTGCAAGCCGCGTCGTGCGCTTTTCGATCTCTCGAAGAATACGCTGGTTCATCTTTCGTCGCAGGCCCGGCGGCGTACCGCCGAAATAGCCAGGTCCTGGCCGATATATTGGATCGTGAATATCGATCACGTAGGGCACACTGCGTTCGGCGAGCCAGCGCGGCCCCATCAGGAACAGGTTGAACTGCGTAGTCGAGAAGTACACAAGATCGAATCTCGCGCGCGCAAGCAGCGCCCTTCCCGCAAAATACATCGGCAGCAGCGCGCGCCACCCGATAGTGCGGGATCGGACCAACGATCCGAAACCCGGTGGCAGCGGTGGCGCGTAGTGCACTCGAGCGTCCGGCACAAAGAAAGCTGTCGCGTCGTCGTCAATGCAGTTCCGATCCTGCATCGACTGATCCGGCGCCAGAATCTCTACGTCCCATCCGTACGCTGGCAATTCCCAGGCAAGCAGGCGCGCACGCTGCATGTCGGCGATCATCGCCGGTGCATAGCTGCTGACGACAATGAGGACCTTCTTCACCGCGCGTTTGCCGTCGGCTTACGAGCACGCACGTACAAAGAAAATGGCATCTCCGGATCCATGCTCGCGAACCACACGAACGGCAGTGCAAAAGGAAAGAACGGCAGCGCGGCCCAATCACCCGCGCGGTTGCGAATCCAGCGCAGAAACTCGTCGGCCAGGTAGAGAGAGAGAGGGCCGATTCCCGCCATCACGTCGATTTCGAAGCCGACGGGTTCGAGCAAGGCGCGGTAGTCCGCCAGCGTATAGCCGGGCCGGACATGCCCGCCCGCCTCCCGGGTGTCGAGGACTTCACGCCGGTGGCGCGGGTGGTCTGCGTTCGGGCAGCACAGGTGCAGCGCGCCTCCCGGATTCAGTAAACGAAAGAAGTCCGCGACCACCTCCCGATCACGACGCATGTGCTCGAGCACCTCGTAGCAGATGATTTCGTCGAATCGCCTCGTCTCGGACGCGAGATCATACAGATTGCGCACTTCGAACCTCAGACGCTTCGGGTCCGCGCCGCGGTAGCCGACGAGGAAGCGCTCGGCCCTCTCCGCCTGCTGCCGGTCGAAATTCAGCGCGACCACCGATGCACCCGACTGATAGGCGCGCCACGCGAAATATCCGTTGCCGCTGCCGGCGTCGAGCACGGTGCGCGCGCCGCTGCGCCAGTTCTGCGAGAGCGAAGCGCGATTGCGCAGATGAATATCCAACCCGGGATAGACGATGCTCCGCAGAAAGTCACGGAGCCACATGACGCTCAACGACACTGATTTCTCTGGGCTGCATCCCGGCTGGATGACGGTTCGGACAACGGCGGAATCTACACCGCGCCGCGCCCCAGCGCTTTGGCGACCGAATCCACGAGCGCGCGCGAGCAACGCTCCCAGCAGAACGTGGCCGCCGCCTCGAGCGCCGCCGCCTTCGCACGCGCGAGCCGATCGGGATCGAGGAGCAGCGCGTCGAGGCGCGAGGCGAGCTCGCGGCTATCGCCCGACGACCAGAGGTGGACTGCCTCCCCGGCCTGGCTTGCCACCTCGCGGCCGCCCGCCGTGTCGCTGGCGACGACCGGCAGGCCCGCCAGCAGATAGTGAAGCATCTTGTTGGTGATAGTGAGATTCCGGCTAGGGATGGGAGGTACCTCGCCGGAAAATCCGACGTCGTGCTCGGCAATCCGCGAGAGTAGCTCTGCGCCGGGAACCGTTTCGTGAAAGCGGATTCTCCCGCGCCGTTCCGGCGCAACGCGGCTGATCAGCTGCTCGCGGTAGGACGGTTCCGAATGCCCGCGCAGGTGCACCACCGCATCCGCACTCATCCGCGATATCGCCTCCATGAGGTCCTCGAGCCCGCGCCCCGGCCCGAGTGTCTGCGAATACCAATGGATGGACAGTCGACTTTCGCTCGCGCGGTCCTTCCGCTGTCCGTCGAGCCGCTGCCGGTCCGCCCAGGGAAACGCGTTGTAGACGACCCTCGGGGGAGCGCATCCATAGCGCTCGGCCAGCGCCTGGCTCATCGTCGCCGATGTGCAGGTCGCATGGGCAGATGCCTTCAGCACGTCGCGCTCGAGCTCGCGCAGCAGCGCCACGGGTCGGTCGCGCTTTGCCTCCGGTGCAAGGTCCTCGGAGAACCAGTCCTCCATGTCCACGCCGATGCGCCGTCCTCGGCGGTACAGCGCGCGGGCGGCGTGCAGGCCAGCCTCGGAATGCGCGATGAAGAGCTGCGCGTCCGACCGCACGGCGTGGCGCAGCAATCCATCCACAGCGTAGCCGAGCTCGCCGCGCGACTCGAGGCCGAAGACGGCGTGGCACTTGCGCGCGATTCCCGTCCTCGCGCGGGCAACAAGAGCCCGCGCCTCGCCGCGCGCGCTGCCATCGGCGAGATCGAGCACGACCTCGAAGGCGTACGGCGCGCCGGCGAGCATCGCGCGGTCGCGGCGCTTCGTCTCCTCGGAGAGCCAGGCGCCGGCGATCGTGACCCGGAATCCAGCGCCCGCGAGTGCTTCGGCCTCCTTCTGGGCGCGCGGGTTGTTGCACAGGGCATTGCCTGTCAGAAGCATGACGTGCGTCATGCGATCGCTTCGACGTAGAGGGACTCGCAGGCGCGCGATTCGGCGTCGACGAGCAGCGCGGGATCCCGCCCGGCGCGGAACGCCACCTTTTCCACCGTCGCGAAGCCGGCCTCGTGCAGCATGCGCTCGAGCAGATGCAAGTCGTACATGGCGCGGTGTCCTTGCGGGGACTCGCGGTCCTGGTAGAAGACGCGGTTGACGTGCAGGATCGGGGACTCGGGGCCGTCCGCCCCCGGCGCCGACTGGTACGGAAACGGGACGCTCGCATCGCCGCGGATCTGCCGGCCGTAGATCGTGAGGTAAAGCTCGGCATCGGGGACGACGACACGCAGGATTCCTCCGTCCGCGAGCACCCTGCGGCACTCGCGCAGGATGCTCTTCGCCTCGGGCATCGAAAAATGCTCCAGGCAGTGCTCGCTGAACACGCCGCGCATCGCGCCGTCGGCGAACGGCAGGCCGCGCCCGATATCCCAGCAGACATCCACGCCAGAGTGCCACTGGTAGTCTAGGTTGATGAATTCCGAATGGCAATTCCGTCCGCAGCCGATGTCGAGATAGCGAACGCCGCGGATGCGCGCCGCGCGAAGCTGGAACCGTCGGTTGCGCAGCAGGCGCCCGGCCATCGCCTGCACTTTCGCGTAGGAGGAGATCGGCCGCCGCGCCGAGCCCGCGCTCATCCGACCAGCTCCAGCCAGCGCGGGTTCTGCTCCGCGTGGCCCGCGATTTCCTCCAGCACCGAGGCGATGGGCGTCCGCACGTGCCAGTCCCAGGCGGCCTGCAACCGCGTCGAGTCCATGACCACCCAGGGCGCGTCGTAGACGCGCGGCTCAGGGTCCGCGCCCACCGTCCTCTTGCCGAAGCGCTGCTCGCACCAGTGGCTGAGATTCGTCAGCGACATGCTGTTCTCCACGCCGCCACCCACATTCAGGACGCGCGGCACCTTGCGCGCGGGGTCGCGCATCTGCGCGACGAGGAGCGGCGCGAGGTCGCGAGGATGCAGGCAGTCGCGCACTTGGTGACCGTAGCCGCCGAAGCCGATGTAGCGCAGTGGTCTGCCTGCGCGCCAAGAATGGATCCAGTGCGAAAAAATTCCCTGGTCGGCGCGGCCGAACTGGCCCGCTCCGGCCAGAACTCCGCACCGATCAATCCATACAGGGAATCCAAATGCCACGCCATATTCGAGCGCGAGCTGCTCGGAAGCGAGTTTCGTCGCCCCGTACAGGCTGACCGGTGCGGCCGTCGAGAAACCCTCGGCGATGCCCTTGCCCGAAAGGCCCGGCGGAAGCGCCGCAGGCTGCGATGGCCGGAATGCGCCACCGGCCACCTCGACCGGCAGCGACGCGAGCGCTTCCACGGAATAGACGCGGCTCGTGCTCAACAGGACGAAGCCCGCCTTGTGCGCCTTGCAGAATTCCAGGACGTTGAGGGTCCCGACGAGGTTGTGCTCGACGACCTGCCGGCTGCTGAATTTCCCGTCGACACCGGCGAGCACGCTCGGATTGGCCGCCGCATCGATGACCCAATCCACGCGGCCCAGAGCGGCCAGATCGTGCGCGATGCGAAGATCGCCGTGCACGAGCTCGACCCCGGCGCGCCGCAGCGCGCCGACGTTCGTTTCGCTGCCAGCGCGCGAAAGATTGTCGATACCGGCGACTTGCGGGCGAGTCGCTCCCGGCTCCCGCAGCAGCTCGCGCGCCAGCGAGCTGCCCACGAAGCCGCAGGCACCGGTGATGAGGATCCTCATGCCGCGCCTTGCACGGCAGGCCGGCGCCCGGTTGCCGCCTGCCGTAGAAAATTGGCGAACCTGCGCCGGATCGCCGCAGGCTCGAACTGCTCGCGCGCGAGCCTCGCCGCCGCGTCCGAGAGGCGAATCCGCAGCTGCGCGTCGTCGCGCAGGCGTCCGAGCAGGGGCCCGAGCGCCGCGGGCGATGCGGACGTCGCGTGCAGTCCCGCTTCCGGGTGGCGCTGCGCCCAGCGCACGCCTGTCGCGAACTCGGGCCCGATCACGAGCATCGGCATGCCCGCCCAGCAGTATTCGGACAGTTTGGTCGGGAAGTGGGTGCGATAGACCTGCAGCATCCGCCCTTCGAAGGCGTAGGGCTGCACGACGGCATCGCATTCGGCCTGCACCGCGGGCCACAGATCAGCGGGCGCGAGGAAGCCGCGGTTCACGACGTTCGGGTGCTCGATGAGCGCGTGCTGGTCGCGCGTATACAGGAGCAGCCGGGTCCGCGTCGCTTCGAGCGACGCCAGAATCGTGCCGAGCCCTTCGCGATAGCCCAGGCCAAGCGATCCGGCGTAGCCGAGCGTCAACCCGGGCCCGTGCTTGAGCGATGCGCTCTCGGCCGGGGCGCGCGGTCGGATGCCCTCGGGCGGGCCGAAATAGAGAACTTCGCTCGCTCTGCCGAACCGGTCCTCCAGGTATGCGCACATCTCGCGGCTCACGCCCAAGGATACCGCAGCGTCCGCGTACATCCGCCGTAGGAACCCCCTAAACGCGCCCTCCAGCAGGGGATGCGCGGTTTCAAAGGTCTGCGGGTCGTCCATGGTTACGGTCATCAGCGGCACGCCCAGCCTTAGCGCGAGCGCCCAGGCGTGCTTGAAGTACGAGAGCTTGTCCATGACCGTGACCACCACCTCGGGCGCGAACTCGCGCGCGAGCGCCAGCGACCGGCCAAGCTGCGGCTCGAACACCCGGTTGACCGCATTCAACCCGCTCATCCACGCCCGGAAGCGCGTGCACGCCAGCCGGTAAGTCAGCAGCTCGAGCGTTTCGTAGCGACAGGAAAGCCTCTGCGCGTCCTTTTCCGGCGCGGGGCCGAGCACCATGAGCCGATCACCAGGATAATCCGAAAGCGCGCGATAGAGTTGCATGCTGCCCGCGTTCACCGATTGCGGGACCTCTGAGGTGCAGAACAGCACCTTCGGGCAATTGCGGGTCACGCCGCGATCCTCATGCCGGCGTGCTCCAGAAAGCGCTCGGCCATGCGGCGCGGCGAGTAGTTTTCCAGCGCCCAGCGCGGTCCTTCGTTTGCGATTCGCTCCAGGCAACCCGGATCCGCTCGGATCCGCTCAATAGCGTCGCTTACTCTTGTAAAGTCCACGCCTATGTAGTCCTTCCAGTTTTCTGGCATCACTGGCAGCTGAGCGCCATACCTCTCCAGATCCGGGTTGAACGCGACGCAACCCGAAATCAGAGACTCCCAAAAGCGAAAGCTGTCCCACTGCACCAAGCGCGGCGCGCGCGAATCGAGCTGGCCCAGTAGCCCGTACACGGTGCGGCGAATCCTCGCGCGGTTGCCGCCCACCAGATAGCACTCCGGATTGCGGTACGGTAGCGGCGGGATCAGCTCTCCGCAAAAGCACGCGACCGCACGCGACGCCTTCAGCCGCGCGTAGTAGGCCCCCGAGAAACGGCCGCCAGTCTGGTGCCACATCAGCCGCTCGTAGGCGTCCGCCGGTTCGGTCGCGAGATTGTCCTTTGTGCGATCTACAACGAGCAACGGCTCGATCGCGGGCACGAATGTCCGCTCAGCGAGCGTGCGCACGCCGTGCGAGTAAGGATGGGAAGCGCCGAAATTCCACAGCAGCGTCGCCGCTCGTTTCTCGAACGGGGGCGCGTCGGCCGTCGCCGAGAGAATCCTGCGCGTGAAGCCCAGCACCCACGGTCGCACGTTTTCTGGATGCCACGCCCGGCGATTCAGCTTGGAGCGCAGGATGAGGTCAAATTGCCTGAACTCAGGCTCCCACGACACGGTGCGATGCCCGTCGTGGCTGTCCATATACACAGTCTTGTACTTGCGCCCCGTCTTGAACAATCCCTCCGGAAGCGGGCGGCGGACCAAGTCGAATGTCTTCATCCTGATCCAATAGGGCCAGGTGTAGCTAACGACGACCACGTCGCAATCCTCCGGGCGAATGGCCGGATCGTGCCGGATCAGGTAATCGCCCGGTTCCGTGCTCTCCAGCCAATAGTCGCAGCTTCCCGAAAACGGCACGCCGAGATCCCGCAGTCCTTCGGCGAGCGCGATGACATCTTCCTGGAGATTCCCTTCCTCGTTCCTACAGTAAAAGTAGACGCGCGGCATTCGCCGCAAAGGCGCGTCAGGCGCCAGCGGAGATTTCAAGGAATGCCGCATTGCGGCCCTGCTCTGCGGCGCTGTCTACGGCGCGCTCAAGGGACGACATGTTCCACCGCCGGTATCGGGCCCGCAGCCAGCTTCCGGCGCCGCCGGGTCGCGCTGGCAGCGTGCCAGTGAGACTGTATTGGTGCAGAACCTCTGAATATCCGCGGCCATAGGCGGTTCGGCGTAAATGCTCTTCGGTGCAGCGGCTGCTGGCGATCATATGCGTCACCGTCAGCGAGCGAAAGACGCCTTTCGCGTACCCCATCCGACAGGCCGTGTACGCAATGTCGGTGTCGCCTCCGTAGACCAGCACCTTGCCGCGCAGATCAAGCAAATAGCGGGCCGGACTGGCGTTCAGCTCCTCCATGTATTTCGCCGCGACCGTACGCCGCACGCAGAGGCCGGCTCCCCAAGGCGTCGACGCATGATGCCCCGGGTCATTCGACCAGAGATCCGAATCAACCCTGCGCAAGGTCAAGAGCGCGTTAAGGGACTCGGGCGGCGCTCTGCCCGCATCCTCGAACCTGGGCTGGATACTGCCACCCCATGCCGCGAGAAACGGGAAACGAGCCGCGATATCCAGCGATCTTTCCAGGTAAACCGGCGCAAGCACATTGTCGTCGTCGACCAGAACGATGACCTCGCCGGACGACTGTGCGAAACCCGCGACGCGCGCGCGCGTGAGGCCGAGATTTTCCTCGCGGACGACGCGCGCGTCCGGGTGCCACGCGAGGTCCACCCACCCGGCGACCGGCGGTGCCGAGCGGTTGTCGACGATCACCAGCTCCCACTCGGCGGCCGGGAGCGATTGCGCGCGCAGCCCGGCCAGGACCGCTTCGAGATAGCCGGGGCGCGGATCGTGCGTCGGGATGACGACCGAGAGCCGCCCTTTCATGGGCGCGAGCCGGTGACGGCCGCCGGTACGCCGACGGCATAGGAGTATGGAGGCAGGTCGTCGGCGACCACCGCGCCCGCGCCGACGACGCAGCCGTCGCCGATGGTGATGCCGCCCAGCACGATCACGCCGGCGCCCAGCCACACGTCGCGGCCGATTCGGGTCGACAGGGGGATGTCGGGCTCGTTGCGGATCAGCTTGCCCCGCTCGGGCACGGTGTGGTTCGACGACAGGATGCAGCAATGCATCGAGACCAGCGTCTGGTCGCCGATCTCCACGCCGCCGTGGCCATAGATCACGACATAGGGTCCGAGGAACACGCGCTCGCCTAGGCGGATGCGCCCGCCCCAGGGATTCAGCTCGACGCCCTGGCCGAGCTCGCAGCCCTGCCCGACCGTCACGGATTCCGGCGCCGCGATGCGCGCGCGCGCCCCGATCGAGACCATGGCGCCGACCTGGCAGCTCCGGTCGAGCACGAGCCCGCGGCGCGCGAGCGCCCAGCGCCGGTACCTCTGCTCGAGTCCCGCGACGTTCACGCGGCCTCCTTCGCCTGCGTGTCGTATTTGAAGTGGTGCCCGAGCCGGATCAGCCGATCCTCGAACAGCAACCACGTCGCTTGAGCGGCTGCGAAAGTCAGCACGAGCGCGAGCACGGTCACCGCCCAATCGTACCAAGTCGCCAGCGACGGGCTCTTGCCGAGGAACGCGGCAAAGCACAGGCCGAGCACGGGAACATGGAACAGGTACACCGCGTAGGAAATCCTGCCGACCCAGCGCAGCGGCCGGACCGACAGCAGGCGCGAAAGCCGCGGCGCCCATCCCATCGACAGGAATAGCAGCGCCAGCGCGAACAGCACGGCGATGACGAGATACTTGCCGGAAACGGCCGCGAGCATCGCGGCGGACGGCATTTCGCGCGGAAGGAGCGGAATGAGCGCAACGCAGAACGCGGCGCCCGCGAGCAGCGCAGTCAGCGGCCGGCGCATGCGCCGCACGATGGCGAGCGCGGCGGCGTCGCGCACGATCCAGGCGACCGTCGCGCCCAGCAGCAGCGAATCCCAGCGCGTCGGCAGCAGCAGGTCCTGCGCGCGGTCGAGACCGGGATCGATCGCCGCGGCAGCCGCACGAAGGATCGGCGCGAGCGCGACGCCCGCGGAAAGCGCGGGGAGCATCGCGCGCGCCGAAAGCGAGCGCAGCACCAGCGGGAAGAGCAGGTAGAACTGCTCCTCGATCGCGAGCGACCAGGTCGCCGCGACGAAGTTCGGGCCCGTCGCTCCCTCGTGCACCATCAGGAAGTTCTGCGCGTAAAGCAGGTAGGGCCACCCGGGAAAGGCGGGCTCCATCAGCCAGTCCATACCGGGCGCCGCAGCAAACCGTCGCGCAATCCACCAGCAGGCTAGCAACAGGAAGTACGCGGGGAAGATTCGCAGCGCACGGCGGGCGTAGAACACGCGAAACAGGTTTCGCGCCGCTCGCTGATCGAGCAGAATCCCGCCGATCAGGAAACCCGAGAGGACGAAGAACGCGTCCACGCCGAGCCAGAGCACCATCAGGTACTTCTGCGCGTATGCCAGCGGCGCGCCGGGCTGCGTCTGGAGATGATGGACGACGTAATGCAGGAACACGATCAGGAGGACGGCGCAGCCGCGGAATCCGTCCAGCGCGGGGTCGCGCGCCGGTTCCGCCCCGCCGCCCTGCGCGCCCGTCAGCACGGGACCTCGATCCATTCGGGCGGATAGACGTCCGGCATGCGCACGCGCGCGCCCGCATACCAGAATTCTGGTGCGATCACAATCCTGGCAGGGCCCTGCGCAAGCCACGCGCCCCACCAGCTGAACGTGCTGTTCGCGATGACGAAATGCCGGCACGCCGCCATCACCATCAGGTCCTGCGCCGGGCTCGCCTCCGGCTCCAGCTCGACCACCTCGAACGGCGTGGCCGTTTCACGCAGCAGCGCGCGCGCCGCCGGAACGTCGTCGGAGAAGACGAAAAAGCTCGGGTCAGTGACGCGCTCTCGGATCGCGCGGAACGCGCGAGCATAGTAGGCCGCGTCCAGCGTGCCGATCTCCGGGTGCTTCAGGTAGTCGCCGCGCCGCACGTGAACGGCGACAGCGTTGCGCGCGCGGATCGCGTCGCACCAGCGTTGAGCCGCCGCCGTCGGCACCGAGCGCAGCGCAAGGTCGCGCCGAAGGGCTACCTCGGCGCTCGCGAAGTATAGCGGCGATATCCACCAGCCGGAAAGATAGGTACCTGGCCGCACTCGGAGCACAGCGGGATCGAACATTTTCCCGCGCCGCAGGAAGTCGGAGGGCTTCTGCTCGACGAAGCGTCGCATCGGGATTGGTAGCAGGCGCTGCTCGATCTGCCACCGTAGCCGCCCCGTCATGCCGGGCCGAAGCCAATATCGCGCGTACGAGTCGGCGGAAGAGAACGTGCCCCGCACCGCGAATTCCCGCAGCGCGAGTGATCGCTTCTGCGCGGGGTCCACGGGGTTCTCGTACCACGACAAGTCGAACTCGAGCGCCGTGCCGAGCCGCGCCGCGAGGCTCTGGCCCAGGGCGTACTGGAAGAGCTGATTCCCCAGCCCGTCCTGCAGGCGCACGACGATCGCGGGCCGCGGACCGCCGACCGCTTCGGACGGCGCCCTAGCCGCGCGCGGATCGGAATCGTTGTTCGTCAACGAAGATCGTGTTGATGTAGGTATCGGCGAAGGCCAGGTAGCCGGCCTCGGCCATCAGCGCCTGCAGCGGCTCGTTCTTGCGCCCGGCCATCGTCATCGAGAACGAAATCGTCTCAACGCAGACCACCGCCGGACGCACGTGCGCCAGGTCGAACGACTGCAGCACCTCGACGTCCAGCCCCTCCACGTCGACGCTGAGGAAATCCGGCCGGCACCCGTGCTCGGCGAGGATGTCGCCGAGCGGCCGCACGGGGACCTGGATGCATTCGTCGATCGCGATTCCCTCCTCGGCCTGCATGCGGCGCGCCTCCGCCTCGGAGAACGTGCTGAGCGCGGCATCGGCCATGCGGAAGAACGGCAGCCTCCCCGCGGTGCGCGCGATCCCGACATTGAGGTTCACGTCGTCCGACCTTGCCACCGGGAAGCTCGCGAACAGGCGGGGGTCCGGCTCAATGTTGATCCCGCGGTGGCCCAGCAGGTGCAGCAGTGCCGTGTTGCTCAGGCGCACCGGATCGTGCGCGCCGACGTCGACGTAGGCGATCTTCCGGATGCCCAGGAGGTCCAGCAGGAACCAGACGATCATGTCCTCGCCGGTCTGGGAAAAGCTGACCTTGCGCCGGCTGCGCCGGAGATCGTCGTCAAAGCTTCCGAGCACGCCGGCCGCCGCGCGCAGCCGGAGCAGCGATTTTCGAAGGATACGCGCGGCTCGTCCCATCACGCTAGGACCGCCGTCCGGGGTCGCCGCCGGGACGCAGCGACGGAACGGGCAAGGCCCCGCGCAAGGCGCCGGGCCGGCAGGCGACGATCAGCCCATCCACGCTGAACGATTGCGCGGGCGGGATGGAAACCTGCATTTCGTAGGCGTGCGCGCCGAGCGATCTCGCGCAATCTTCGTGAAGATCGTCGCCGTGCGTGGATATGAAGAGAAAGTCGATCGCCTTCGCCTGGAGGGCACTTTCGGCGCCCGCCAGCATGTCCAGCTCCGCGCCCTGAATATCCGCGTGCAGGATGTCCAGACGGGCGATTCGCTCCCGGCGCATGAAATCGTCGACCGAGACGGTTTCCGGGGCGCCCGGCGCCGATTGCCTGCCGACCAGGGCCCGGCAAGTTCGCGCCGATACGTTGTTTGCGCGCAGATTGGCTCGGCCGATTTCGAGATGCTCTCGTTCGGGCTCGACGAGCCAGGCTTCGCCGCCCTCGGCCTGCAGCAGGAACCAGATGGAATAGAACCCCCAGTACGCGCCACATTCCAGCATGCACGCGCCGGGACGCAGCTGCCTGAGCACTTCCGCGAAGACCAGCTCCTCCTGCGGCTCATGCGATCCCAGATTGGCGCGAAGAAGGCGCGTCATGTGCGCGCCGTAGTAGCCGTCGACGAGGACTCTCGCCCCGTTGAACATCGTGAGGTATCCGCCGGAGACCGATCCGGCCCGGGGGTGGCGCGGAATCCTCGCATTATCGGGACAGGCGAGGGCGACAGCGGTGCGCGCACTCCATTCCGCGTCCTCCGCGCGCTCGCACGCGCGACGCGAGCGCCAGCCGATCAATCCGTGGAGCAGGCGCGGACTCACTGCGGCGAGGCCGCCGCGTGCGAGCCTGCGGAGCCGATCTCCGACCGCGCTCATGTCGCCTGCTGCGCGCCGATCGTCGAGATCGAGGGCGTGCTCTTGCATCGCAGCGCGAGAGGACCGAAGCCGAGACTGTGGCGGAAGTCCCATGTACGCCCGTACGGATTGCTGAAGGGAACCTCCACCCGCGCGGCATGCTCGACGTAGTGGTCCCACTCGACATCGGCGACCGAGGTCGTCACGTTCATGAAATACGCGCCGGCGGCGAGCCACATTCCATCCAGCGGAACGCGCACCCGGTAACGCCCGGCCCGCGCGGGCAGGGACTCGCCGAAAAACTGCCAGAGGGAAAACAGGCCGAGCCGGCCCTGGTCCGGGTCGAGCAGCATGATTTCCAGCGAGAGGTTGGGCGAGCCGTCGGTCTCGACCTCCACCTCCACGGTCAGCGGCGTGCCGGATGCGTACTGTCGCAGCCGCACGCCCGCCTGATCAAACAGGTCCACCGCGCAAATGCGCGTGTGCTTGCCGCGCGAGCCGGCGTCCGAGGCACCGGGCGCCTGCGCGAGCGCTACGCCGTAGAACGCCACGACGTCGGCGGTGGCTCCCATCTTCTCCACGCGGCCGCCGCCAAGCAGGATCGTGCGCGTCGTCAAGGCGGTCACAGCGGCCATGTTGTGGCTCACGAAGATGACGCTCCGCTGCTCGCGCGCTGCCACGGAATGCATCTTTCCGAGGCACTTCTTCTGGAATGCCGCGTCTCCTACGGCGAGCACTTCGTCCACCAGCAGGATTTCGGGCTCGAGGTGCGCGGCTACCGCGAATGCTAGGCGCACGTACATGCCCGACGAGTAGCGCTTAACCGGGGTGTCGAGGAATCGCTCGATCTCGGCGAATGCGACGATCTCGTCGAACTTGCCCCGGATCTCGGCCCGACTCATGCCCAGGATCGCGCCGTTGAGATAGACGTTCTCCCGGCCCGTCAGTTCCGGGTGGAATCCGGTCCCGACCTCCAGCAGGCTCGCGACGCGCCCGCCAATGCGCACGCGCCCCTCCGTCGGCTCCGTGATGCGGCTCAGGGTCTTGAGGAGCGTCGACTTCCCCGCGCCGTTCCGACCGACGACGCCGAGCACCTCCCCGCGCCGCAAATCGAAGCTGACGTCCCGCAACGCCCAGAACTCCTCGCCATCCTCCTGCGGCGCCGCGCCTCGGCCGAGCAGCCGCCTGCCGATCGAACGCGCCTGCTCGGCGATCACATCGCGCAGCGCGACATATCCTTCCTGCCGGTGACTCAGGTGGTAGCGTTTGCCGAGGCCTTCGACGCGGATCACGGTGTCGGCCATGGCCGCTCGTCAGATCACGTCAGCGAAGCTGCGCTCCAGGCGCCTGAAGTACAGGGCTCCCAGCAGCAGAAACGCCAGCGACAGCAGGATCGACAGCGTAAGCGCAGGCGCGTGCAGCGGCGCCTGTCCGTCGAGAATCGCCCAGCGGAAGCCCTCGATCACGCCTACCATCGGATTGAGCGAGTAGAGGAGGAAGAACGCCTCCCCGAAGCGCTCGCGCAGCACCGTGCTGCTGAAGCCCACCGGCGAGACGTACAGGCCGAACTGCACGATGAACGGAATGACGTAGCGGAAATCCCGGTATTCCGTGTTCAGCGCGGTTACTAGCAGTCCGGGTCCGAACGCGGCGAGCAGCGCGAGCGCCATGAACAGCGGCAGCGTCAGCATGCGCCACCCGGGCGCGTACCCGTACCAGAGCATGAGCGCAACGAGGATCGCGAACGAGATCAGGAAATCCACGACGCTGGTCACGACGGCGGCCGCCGGAATCAGCATGCGCGGGAAATACACCTTCGAGATAAGATTGGCGTTGCCGACGATACTCGCGCTCGAGGAAGAGATGGCGGAAGCGAAGAACTGCCACGGCAGCATGGCCGCGAACACCATCAGGGCGTACGGCGCCTGGCCGTCGCTCGGCAGGCCCGCGACCTTGGAGAAGACCACCACCATCACCAGCATCTGCGCGAGCGGCTGCAGGAGCGCCCAGGCAACGCCCACGGCGGTCTGCTTGTAGCGCACGGCGATGTCGCGCCAGGCGAGGATGTAGAGCAGCTCCCGGTAGCGCCACAGGTCGCGCCAGTAGTGGCGCTCGGTCCTGCCCGCCTCCAGCACCAGCTCTTCGACCGGCTGCGTCACGCGGATCTACACGCGCTCATGGCGTGGTGGATTTCGGCGAAGACGTCGTCCAGCGTCTTGGTGAGGCTCCAGCCGGGATAGTGCGCCAGCATCTTGCGCAGGTCGCTGTAATAGCACACGTGGTCGCCCTCGCGGTTCTTCTCGACGTATTCGTAGATCATCCTCCGGCCCGACAGCGCCGCGGCGCGGTCGAAGGCCTCTAGGATCGAGACGCTGTTGTCCTTGCCGCCGCCGAGATTGTAGACCTCGCCCTGACGCGGCGCCCTGGCAAAGACGTCGATGAACTGCGCAACGTCGATGGAATGGATGTTGTCGCGCACCTGCTTGCCCTTGTAGCCGAACACCGTGTACTTGCGTCCCTCGACGTTGCACTTGATGAGGTAGCTCAGAAATCCATGCAACTCCACGCCGCTGTGGTTCGGCCCCGTCAGGCAGCCGCCGCGCAGGCAGCAGGTGTGCATGCCGAAGTAGCGGCCGTATTCCTGCACCATGACGTCGGCGGCGACCTTCGAGGCGCCGAAGAGAGAATGCTTGGAACGGTCGATACGCAGCGTCTCCGGAATGCCGTGCGCGTATGCGGGATCCGCGTAATCCCAGCGGGTTTCGCGTTCGATGAGCGCAATTTCGTTCGGCGCATCGCCGTAGACCTTGTTGGTGGACATATGCACGAACACGCAATCGCGCGCGTGGCGCCGCGCGGCCTCGAGCAGGTTGAGAGTGCCGCCCGCGTTGACGTCAAAATCGTCGAACGGGCGCGCCGCCGCGAGATCGTGGCTGGGCTGCGCGGCGGCGTGCACGATGAGCGCGGGGCGCAGCTCCGCGACCAGCGCCTCGATGCGCGCGCGGTCGCGCACGTCGAGCTCGTGATGGCGGAATGCCGGGTACGTGTCCTCCAGCCGGCGCTGCATCCAGCGCGTATCGCCGCCCGGCCCGAAGAAATCGGCGCGCATGTTGTTGTCGACGCCGTGCACGCTCCAGCCCTGCGCGCAGAAGTACGCGGTGACCTCCGAGCCGATCAGCCCCGAAGACCCGGTCACCAGCGCGAGGTGCGCGCCGCTCATGCGAGCGCGTCCGAAACGATACCGCTCACGCGGCTGCGGAAGGCGTCGGCGGAGAAGTGCTTGAGCTTCGCCGGCACTCCCTTGGGGACGGCCAGCGTGCGCCCGATGCCGCGGCGCACCTGCTCGGCGTCGGAAGGGTCCACCAGTTCGCCCAGGTCGCCCTCGAGGAGCGCCTCGCGGCTGCCGTCCGTGGCGCTGCCCATGGTGGGCACGCCGCAGGCGAGTGCCTCCAGGTAGACGATGCCGAACCCCTCCCCGAGGCTCGGCATCACGTAGGCGTCGGCCAGGCGGTAGTACTCGGCCTTCCGCGCTTCGGGCACGAAGCCGGCGAACACCACGCGCTCGCCCACGCCGAGGGCCCGCGCCTTTTCCTCCAGGCGATGGCGGTCGGGGCCGTCCCCGCAAACCAGGTAGACGATGTTCGGCATGTCGCGCGCGAGCGCAGGCAGGGCCTCTATAACTTCGTCGAACCCTTTGTAGCGCTCCGCGCTCGCGAGGCGACCTAGTGTCATGATCACAGTGCGCCCCTCCAGGCCGAGCGCGCGTGCGAGATCAGCAGGCTTGGGCCCCGGCGTGAACCTCGCTAGATCAACGCAATTTGGCAGCACGCGAAAGCGTTCCGCGTCGGCGTGCGTCCACGCACCAAAACGCGAAAGGGTCAGTTTGCTCACGCCCACGACACGGTCGACCGAGCGCAGGGTCGCGCGCACGAACGCGCTGGGATGCGGGGACCATGCGTCGATGCCGTGGACGACAAGCAGCAGGCGCGCGCGCTTTAGCCACGCGAGAAAGCCGGACAGCGCGAGAAGGTTAATGTGCCCGGCAAACACGAGATCCACCGGCCCGCGCCAGGCCTCGCGCAGGGCCCAGAGCACGGAGTGCAGCTTGCCGCCCGCCGCCTGCTCGCGGAAGTGCACCCGGCGCGGTATCGAGCCCGGGCGCTCGTCGAGCCGGCGCGGAATGGCGACGACTTCCGAGCATTCCGGCATCTCCGCTACCGCGGACAGGAGGTCGCGGTTGAATTTCGCGATGCCGCCGTAACCGCCAAAGGCGTCCGTGACGAGCGCCAGGGCGCGAAACTGCCGCGGCTGGCGAGGAAGGATCCTACGCGCCCAGCCACGCAGGCCGCGCACTGTGGCTCGGCGGACGCGCGGATCACCTGCAGTCCACTCGCGCACCGGGAATGCGAAACCGGTCTTCGTCCTGGCGACGATGTCGCCCGGTAGCATCGCGGCGCCCGTCGTAGCCGCGTCCGCCTTGCGCGGTGGCGCCTCTGACACGATCCAGGGGGCCAGGCCGCGAAACAGCGTGGCATCCACGAACGGCAAGCGTATTTCCACCGAATGCGCCATGCCCGCCCAGTCCGCGTCGCGCAGCAGCTGGTTGCTCATGTACCAGGACATTTCCAGCGCCGCGACGCGCGCGTGTTCCGACCGGAGACCGCGCAGGGTTTCCGCGACCGCAGGCAGCGTGCGCAGGCGCTCGAGCCCTACATGCACCGTGACCGGGTCGAGCACTGCACCGAGTTCCCACGGCATGTACAAAGCTCGCCGCAAGAGGTAGGCGCCTTCGAAGCTGCCGCCATACTCGAGCAGGCCGGCATATTTCGGCGAGGCCCATGCCGACAGCAGCGGGGCGAGGAGCGCGCGCCCCAATCCGCCCAAGAGCTGCATGGCGCGCCCACCCGGTACCAGCTTCGCGATGCGCGGCACGTCGGCAAAGCTCGGATAGCCGCCGAAGATCTCATCGCCGCCGAGCCCGGACAAGGCGACCTTGATCCCGGCGCGCGCCGCCGCCTGGCAGACGAAGTAGGTGTTCACGCCGTCCGTCGTCGGCTGGTCCATCGCGCCCAGGATCGACTCGATCTCCCCGATGAAATCCTCGCTCGAAATCCAGTGCGTCTTGTGGCGCGTGCGCAGCACCGCGGCAGTGTGCTCGGCCAGCGGCACCTCGTCGTCGAGCCGGCCGCGATATTCCGAGAAGCCGAGCGTCAGGGTGCGAAGCGATGCCTGCTCCCGGCGCGCGGCGAGATGCGTGACCAGCGTCGAATCGATCCCGGAGGACAGGAACACACCGACCGGCACGTCCGAGACCATGTGATGCTGGACGGCGTCGAGGAGCGCCTCTCCGAGCGCGGAACGGTCCTGCGAGCGGAAAGGCCGCGCCTCGTCCTGCGCGCGCGCGAGCTCCTCACGCACGCTGAAATACGCGACATGCTCACGCACCCGCCCGACCTGCGCGATCATCGTGCTGCCCGGCGGTAGCGCCCTGATTTCGCGGTAGAGGGTGAAGGGTTCCGGCACGCAACCCCAGAGCAGAAATCCGGTGGAACCCGCGGGCTCGGGCGCCGCGTTGACAGCGCCACCCTTCAGCAGCGCCTTGACCTGCGAGGCGAAGCGCAGCGCAGATCCGTCATCGGCGTAGTAGAGAGGCTTGATGCCGAAGGGGTCGCGCGCCAGGAAGAGCGCACGCTCGCGTGCATCCCAGATGCCGAAGGCGAACATGCCGCGCAGCGCGTGCACCATCGCCACGCCGCGGTCGGCGTAGAGATGGAGCAGGACTTCGGTGTCGGACTGGGAGCGGAACACGTAACCCTTGTCTTCCAATTCGCGCCGAAGCTTCCGGTAGTTGTAGATCTCGCCGTTGTATGTGATGGTGAGGCGCCCGTCGGCGGTGGCCATGGGCTGTGCGCCGGTTTCGCTCAGGTCGATGATCGCGAGGCGACGGTGCCCGAGGCCAACGCGGCGATCGGGCGAGATCCACAGCCCCGCGCCATCCGGGCCGCGCTTGACCATGTGCTCGCGGGTGCGCAGCAATTCGGCTTCATCGACCGGTGGCGCGGCATCCGCGTAAGCGAAGATGCCATTGATGCCGCACATCGTTCAGGCCCTGCCGGATTCGCCGGCGCGAAAGTAGGCGATGGTCTTCTTCAGGCCCGCATCCAGCGCGACCGAAGGTTGCCACGCGAGCTGCCGCCGGGCGAGCGCGATGTCCGGCTGCCGCTGCTTCGGGTCGTCCTTCGGCAGCTTCTTTCTCACGACGCGTGACTTTGAGCGCGTGAGCGCAACGACCTTCTGCGCGAGCTCCAGGATGGTGAATTCTCCCGGGTTGCCGAGGTTCACCGGCCCGGTGACGCTGTCCTTGG
Organism: Burkholderiales bacterium; assembly: GCA_020845995.1. Classification (GTDB taxonomy): domain Bacteria; phylum Pseudomonadota; class Gammaproteobacteria; order Burkholderiales; family SG8-39; genus RBG-16-66-20. The sequence goes on from JADLES010000220.1 coordinate 29,146, forward strand.
TGGCCATCAGTCGGATCAGCCCTTCGACCAGGTCATCCACATAGCAGAACGAGCGCGTCTGGGAACCGTCGCCGTATACGGTGATCGGCTCGCCTTTCAAGGCCTGGACGACGAAATTGGACACCACGCGCCCGTCGTTCGGGTGCATGCGCGGGCCATAGGTGTTGAAAATGCGCGCCACCTTTATGCGCAGGCGGTGCTGGCGGTGGTAGTCGAAGAAGAGCGTCTCTGCGCAGCGCTTTCCTTCATCGTAGCAAGCTCGCAGGCCGATCGGGTTCACGTGGCCCCAGTATGTTTCGCGCTGCGGGTGCACCTGCGGGTCGCCGTAGACTTCGCTCGTCGAGGCCTGAAGGATCTTCGCCTTCAGCCGCTTGGCGAGCCCCAGCATGTTGATCGCGCCGTGCACGCTGGTCTTGGTGGTCTGCACCGGGTCGTGCTGATAGTGGATCGGCGCCGCCGGGCAGGCGAGGTTGTAAATCTCGTCCACTTCAACGAAGAGCGGAAAGGTCACGTCGTGCCGCATGAGCTCGAAGTGCGGGCTGCGCATGAGGTGCGCGATGTTGTCCTTGGTGCCGGTGAAGAAGTTGTCCACGCAGAGCACGTCGTTGCCCTCGGCGATCAGCCGCTCGCACAGGTGCGAGCCGATGAAGCCGGCGCCGCCGGTGACGAGGACGCGCTTGCGGATGCTGTAGGTTCTCATTCAGAGTCGCCGCCAATCCTGCCAGCGCCTTCCAATACCGCGGGCATCCTCTCAAGCAGGCTCGGAAGCGGCTTTGTCGCAACCTCGCCGACGATGAGAAGACTCAGGATGACCGCCTGCTGGGTACGCTTGTCGGCAAGGAAATCCTGTTTGCGCTGGCCCTCGACAAAAGAACAAGCGTCAGTTGCCGCTTGCCGGATAGGGTCGAGATAGTCCGGCAGGCGGCGCTCGGTCATACCGGGCGAGCCTCGGCAAGCACTTGATGACGAAACTTCAACGGTAGATCGCCAGGGGTAACCACGTCGACCGGCACGCCAAGCAACCGTTCCAGCTCAACTTGCAAGCCCCCCAGGTCAAACAAGGTCGCGCCAGGCAGTGCATCTACCAGCAGGTCCAGATCGCTGCCATCTTTGTCCGTGCCGTGAAGCACCGACCCAAAAACACGCGGGTTGACCGTGCGAAAGCGTCTGGCCGCTTTACGCACAGCGTCATGTCTTTCAGCGAGGGCGATCGAAGGTTTCACAGGTGATGAATATTCAGGCGTCAATCCGTATCGCGCGACCCCTGGCCGAATTCGTCCTGCGCCCGGTGAAGGCTGGCGAACACGGATTCGGGTACCTGCAACACCAATTGCGTCATGCGTTTCTCCTACTTGAACCAGGATGCGTTTTCTGGCCGGGTATTCTCAATCAAATGCGCGACGTTGTCCTTCATGCCGGTCCTCAGCGCGCGCTGGCGGATGCTATAGGTTCGCATGGGCACACTCAAAGCAATACGCAGCCAGGCAGACCGCGCGCCGCTCGGTCGAACGCGATCGTCGCATCGCAATGCCGCCCGTTCCTGGCGAATATCAGGCAGTCGGGAATTCGGCGCCGCCGGATGCGAACATGCCGAGCGCGTCCTCGACCTCGCCGGCGCCTTCAATGTCGAAGGCGGCGTTGCCGTTCGAGAGCAGGTGAAATTCGATCCGCTCACCTGGATTGAGCCCCAGTCCCTTGCGGATGTCGAAAGGGATCGTGGTCTCATTCCGGTTCCTTACAAATCATGAAAATGCAATAAACCATGGTAACAAGGAACCGCCGCGCGGGGCAATTCAGGCTCTTGAGTTCCCTTGCAGCAACCAATCGCAAGCCGCGTGCACGGTGATTTTCGCCGGAATGTCGTGGGCTGCCGGGATGTCGAGGCTGACGAGGTGAAGGCCGGCGCGCGGATATTGCCGGGCTGCCTCCAGCAGCGCCCGCGTTTCCCGCTCGCGGGTGGCGGGGTCATCGAGGCTGGCGCAGACCTGGATGAGTTCTTCCTTGCCTGCGGGGTAGCGGGCCAGGAAGTCCACTTCGTGCCCGTGCGCCGTGCGCACGTAGCCCGTCTCGGCGCCGCGCCGGTCCAGTTCCAGCAGCACGCAGGTTTCCAGGGCGTGGCCGAGGTTGGCCTTGGCGGCGCGGTCGAAAAGCGGAATCAAGCCGGGGTCGATGGGATAAACCTTGCGCGGGTTGACCATGCGCCGGCGCTCGGAATCGGCGGCGATCGAGACCATGCGCACCAGAAAAGCGTCTTCCAGGTACCCCAGGTAGCTGTGCAGGGTGTCCTTGGCGACGGCAATACCCTGGGATTTGAGGTCGCCGTGAAACCTGTTGACGCTGAACGACCCCGCGGCATTGCCAAGCAGCTGACGCACCATCCAGCGCAAGGCCACGGGATGGGAAACGGCATGGCGTTCAACGACATCGCGCAGCAAGGCCACGTCGACATCGCCGCGCAGCAGTTCGTAGCGGTCGCGCGGTTTCAGCCCCTGGGCCTCGGGGAATCCGCCTGCCGCAAGGTAGCCCCACAGGTCTTTTTCCAGGGCGGAACGCTGGGCCTTGGTCAGGCGGCCGGCGGCTTCGCCAGGCTCGCGCCGGTGATGGCGCAGGTGTTCGCGAAAACTGAAGGGATACACCACCGCCTCCACCCCCCGGCCGCGCATGCTGGAGGCGACTTCGCGCGAGAGCAGGCGGGCCGAGGAGCCCGAGAGGAACAGGTCGATCTGCTCGCTGTCGAGCAGGCGGCGGGCGAAGCTTTCCCACCCAGGAACGACCTGGATTTCGTCGAGAAAAAAGCTGGCGCGCCGCCGGTCGCGCCATTCCGGGTTGAGGCGGTAGTACTCTTCCACCACCAGGTTGAGATCACGGGCGGTCATGCCGGCCAGGCGTTCGTCTTCGAAGCTGAAATACAGCAGCCCCTGCCGGCCGGTTCCCCTGGCCAGGCGATCCGCCAGCAACTGCCAGAGCAGCGTCGTCTTGCCGGCCCGCCGCATGCCGATGACGGCAAGCGCCTTGCGGGGAACGGCGGGCAGCCGCACGTTCCGGCGCGTGAACGCGGGCGGAGGCGCCGCCAGGGCGTCGACGATCTTTTGCCGGACGATCTCGCGCAGTTGACTTTCCATGGAGGACCTTTTATACGGATATCGTCCGTATAAAAAGGACAAGTTTGGGGAGCTGGGTCGGCGTGCGCGACCCGCTCAGCGAGCTGAAGACCGCTGCCAGCGCCATGCGGTGGCGAGGATGGCCTCGAGATCCCGATTGCCTGGTTTCCAGCCAAGCTTGCGGCGCGCCAGGCCCGCGTTCGCGACCAGCGCCGGCGGGTCGCCGGAGCGGCGCGGGCCCATGCGCACGGGGATCTTCCGGCCCGCGACGCGCTCGGCGGCGGCGATCACCTCGCGCACCGTGAAGCCGGCGCCATTGCCCAGGTTGAAGGCGGCGGCGCCGGCGTGTTTCGCCAGGTAGCCAAGCGCCAGGACATGCGCATCGGCGAGATCCGAGACGTGCACGTAGTCGCGGATGCAGGTGCCGTCGCGCGTGGGGTAGTCGGCGCCGTGGATCGTCAGCCTGCTGCGCAAGCCGGCGGCGGCTTCGAGCGCGAGCGGAACCAGGTGCGTTTCCGGCTCGTGCGCTTCGCCCGTTTCGCCCTCGGGATCGGCCCCCGCCGCGTTGAAGTAGCGCAGCGACACCGAGCGCAGGCCGTACGCGGATGCGGAATCCGCGAGCATCTGCTCGACCATCTGCTTGGAGCGGCCGTAGGGGTTGACCGGGGCCTGCGGATGGTTTTCCGGGATCGGGACCCGTTTCGGCGCGCCGTAGACGGCGCAGGTGCTGGAGAACACGATCCGGCCTACCCCCGCATCGCGCATCGCCTGAAGCAGGTTGGCCGTCCCTCCCACGTTGTTGCGGTAGTAGCGCAAGGGGTCCGCCACCGACTCGCCCACGTAGGCGAGCGCGGCGAAGTGCAGGACGGCGATCGGACGGTGCTTCTTGAGGGCCGCGACGATGCGCGCGAAATCGAGCAGGTCGCCGCGCTCAAGCGGCCCCCATTTCACTGCCCAGGCCTGGCCGCGGCTGAGGTTGTCGAAGGTGACGGGCAGGTAGCCCGCGCGCGCGAGCGCCTTGCAGGCATGGCTGCCGACATAGCCGGCACCGCCGGTGACGAGCACTATCTTGCGCCGGCCGGATATCTTCATGGCGAAGCGATTACCCGATTGCAAAGCGTTTTACCCCTGCCTTCGTGGCCGCTTTCTGCAAATCCTCATCGAGAGTCGCCAG
>JADLES010000221.1 GCA_020845995.1 Burkholderiales bacterium
AACTTGATGTTTATGCAGCGTGACCGGGATGCTAGAAGTATCTATCGGTAGTCGCAAGCTGGCAGGAGTAGATACTGGTTTATGCCGGCAGGTGCTCGCAAGCTCATCGCCCATTTACGGATACAAGAAGGTTGCCGGCTGTATCGGTCTCGGCCCGGTTACCCGGCTCGAGCACGGTGGTGCAGTCCATCTGTTCGATGATCGCGGGGCCTTCGATTGCCGCGGGCAGGCTTTCGCGGCGCCAGACGGGGGTGTTGCGCCAGCCGCCCTCGAACCAGACCTGGCGCTCGGCGGCGGGCGCGGCTTCGGCCTTGCCGGCGAGGATCGAGAGGTCGAAGCGCGGCCGCACGCCGATGACGGCGGTGTGCAGGTTGACGAGCACGGCGCGGATCTCGGGCAGCTCGACGCCGAAGCGGTCCCAGTAGGCCTGGTCGAAGAGTTTTTGCAGCGATTCGCGGCCGACGTCCAGGCCGGGCAGGGGCACGGTGAGGATGTGGCTCTGGCCCTGGAACTGCATGTCGGCAGAGTGAAGGAGCTTCAGGCCCTCGATCGCCACGCCCTGGCGCTCCAGGAGGCGCCGGCCGCTTTCCACCTGCGCTTGCAGGATCGCGCGGATCGCGGCTTCGTCCACCGACTGCACGGGCTTGTTCACGGTGTTGACGTAGTCGTGGCGCAGGTCGGCGACCACGCAGCCGAGAGCGTTGGTGATGCCCGGGCGCGAGGGCACCAGCAGCCGCGGAATGCCCAGCTCGCGCGCGAGCGCGGCAGCATGCAGCGGGCCCGCGCCGCCGAAGGCGAACAGCACGAAGTCGCGCGGGTCGTGCCCGCGCGACAGCGACACGAGGCGGATCGCGCTCGCCATCCGGTCGTTGGCGATGCGCAGGATCGCCGCCGCCGCGCCGGCCGCATCGAGGCCGAGGGGTTTGCCGATCTTCCGCTCGAAAAGCTCTCGAATGCCGTCGAGGTCCGCCGAGCCGGTGACTCCCAGCAATCCCTCCGGATTGAGCCGGCCAAGGAGGAGGTTGGCGTCGGTGATGGTCGGCTCGCTGCCGCCGCGCCCGTAGCAGACCGGGCCGGGATTCGCGCCGGCGCTGCGCGGGCCCACGCGCAGCATGCCGTCCTCCCCGACGTGGGCGATCGAGCCGCCGCCCGCGCCGATGGTGTGCACGTCCACCATCGGCACGTGCACCGGCATCGCGTATTCGATTTCCAGCTCCGAGGAGACCTGCGGCACGCCGGCGCGGATCACGCCGACGTCGGTCGAGGTTCCGCCCATGTCGTAGGTGATGGCGTTTGGAAACCCGGCCGCGGCCGTCACGCCGGCGGCGGCGATGATGCCGGAGGCGGGGCCCGACATCACCGTGTTGACCGCGGTCTCGGCGGCGAGCCCGGCGCTCACGGTGCCGCCGTTGCCCTGCATGACGAGCAGGTCGGCGCCGAAGCCGCGCCGGCGCAGTTCCTCGGCGAGCGTCCTGAGATACCGGTCGAGTACTGGCTGCACCGCGGCGTTGACCGCGGCCGTCACGCCGCGCTCGTATTCCCGGTACTCGGAAAGGATGCGGTGCCCCGCGGTGACATAGGCGTTCGGCCAGAGCTTGCGCGCGATCTCGAGCGCGCGCGCCTCGTGCGCGGGATTGATGTAGCTGTGCAGGAAGTGCAGGACCAGCGACTCGCAGCCCGCCTCGAGCAGCCGCCGCACCGCTTGCCGCACGCCGCTTTCGTCGAGCGGTGTGACCACTTCGCCCGCCGCGTCCATGCGCTCGAGCGCTTCGCAGCGCAGCTCGCGCGGGATGAGAGGCTCGAAGCTGCCCGTGAGCCCGTAGGGTTTGGGGCGCGTGCGCCGGCCCAGTTCCAGCACGTCGCGAAAGCCGCGGGTGGTGATGAGCCCGGTGCGCGCAAGCTTCCTCTCCAGCAGCGCGTTGGTCGTGGTGGTCGTGCCGTGCACGATGAGAGCAAGGTCTTTCAGTTCAAGACCGATTTTCTGCAACGCAGAGAGAACGCCAAACGCCTGGTTTTCAGGAGTGGTCGGCACCTTGGCGAGGCGCACGCCGCCGCCCGGATGGAGCGCGACGAGGTCGGTGAAGGTGCCGCCGACGTCGATGCCCGCGATCCAGCCGCCGCCTTTGCTCATAGCGATTGATAGCGTTCGCGGACTTCGGCCAGCGCGCCCGCGCCGCGGATGTGACCCTGTTCGATGAGGTAGGCGCGGTCGGCCACGGCGTCGGCGAAGTGGACGTTCTGCTCGGAGAGGAGGATCGCCAGGCCTTCGCGCTTGAGATCGCGGATGGTGCGCGCCATCTGCTCGACGATCACCGGCGCGAGCCCCTCGGAAGGTTCGTCCAGGAGCAGCGCCGCCGGGTTGCCCATCAGCGTGCGCGCGATGGTCAGCATCTGCTGCTCGCCGCCGGACATGCGGCCGCCCAGGCGCGTCTGCATTCGCGCGAGGTTGGGAAAGAGCTCGTACAGCCGCGCCGGCGTCCAGGCGGGCGCGCCGGCGCGCGGCGGCTGGCGCCCGACCTCGAGGTTCTCGATGACCGTGAGGTCGGTGAAGATTCGCCGGTCCTCGGGAACATAGCCCAGGCCCAGCCGCGCGATTCGATACGCAGGCAGGCGGTCGATGCGCTCGGCACCGAAACGAACCTCTCCCGCGCGCAGCGGCAGCAGGCCCATCAGCGCCTTCAGGGTGGTGGACTTGCCGGCGCCATTGCGGCCCAGCAGCGCCACCACCTCGCCCGCGCGGATTTCGAGCGCGACATCGAAGAGAATCTGCGCGCGCCCGTATCCCGCCACCAGCCCGCGCGCCTCAAGCATGACCGGCTCCCGCGCCCAGGTAGACCTCGCGCACGCGCGCGTTCGCGCGCACCTCGGCCGGCGCGCCCTCGGCGATCAGCTCGCCCTCGGCGAGCACGATGATGCGGTCGGCGTGCGTGAACACGACGTCCATGTCGTGCTCGGTGAAAAGAACCGCGATCCTCGAGTCGCGCGCGAGCTCCGCGGCGAGGCGCATCAGCTCGTCGCGCTCCTCCGGCGCCATGCCGGCGGTGGGCTCGTCCATGAGCAGCAGCCGCGGCCGGTTGGCGAGCGCCACCGCCAGCTCCACGCGCTTCAGGTCGCCGTAGGCAAGCAGGGAGCAGGCGCGCCCGGCTTGGTCGCGCATGCCGACGCGATCGAGGAGAGCTTCGGCGTCTTTCACGAATTGATCTTTACTCAAAGAAAAAAAAGAAAACAGCCTCCGATGATGCGAGAGCAGCGCCATCTGCACGTTCTCGCGCACCGTCATCGAGCCGAAGGTGGCGGTGATCTGGAACGTGCGCCCGACGCCCAGCCGCCAGATCTGCCGGGGCGCGAGCCGCGCCAGGCTGCGACCCTCGAATTCCACGCTGCCCGCGTCGGGCGCGATCTGGCCGTTGACCATGTTGAAACAGGTGGTCTTGCCGGCGCCGTTGGGCCCGATCATCGCCAGCAGCTCGCCGGCGGCGACCGTGAAGCTCACGTCGCGCACCGCGCGCACGCCGCCGAAGGATTTCGACAGGGACTTGACGGCGAGAACGGTCATGCGTCGCGCGCCCTCAGGCGCTCGCCCACGAAGCCGGTGACTCCCTGCGGGAAGGCGAGGACCAGGAACAGGATCACGGCGCCGATCACCGCGCGCCAATAGTCGACGTTGCGCGCGACCGTGTCCTGCAGCCAGGTGAACAGCGCCGCGCCCCAGAGCGGCCCGGTCAGCGTCTGGATGCCGCCCAGAAGGACCATCACCAGCCCGTCCACCGAGCGCGTCACGGCCATGGTCTCGGGCGAAATCGAGCCCTTGGAGAACGCGTAGAGCGCGCCGGCGATGCCGGCGAAGAGGCCCGCCAGGGCGAAGCCCGCCCACTGCAGCCGGCGCGTGTCCATGCCGATCGCGTCGGCGCGCAGCGGCGAGTCGCGCGCGGCGCGCAGCGCGTAGCCGAAGGGCGAGTAGAGCGCGCGCCACAGGAAGGCGATGGCGGCGGCGCAGACGACGAGCGTCAGCAGGTAATAGGCGGTCTTCGAGGCGAGCCACGGGGCCGGCCAGACGCCGACGATGCCGTTCGAGCCGCCGGTGAGGGCGTCCCACTGGAACACGACCGACCAGGCGATCTGCGCGAAAGCGAGCGTAAGCATGGCGAGATAGATCCCCGAGAGCCGCACGCAGAACCAGCCGAACACGAGCGCGCCCAGTCCCGCGACGAGCGGCGCGAGCGCCAGTGCCAACTCCATCGGCAGCTTCTCGCGCAGCAGGAAGATCCCCGCCGCGTAGGCGCCCAGGCCGAAGTAGGCGGCGTGGCCGAACGAATGCAGGCCGGCGGGCCCCATGATGAAGTGCAGGCTGACGGCGAAGAGCGCGAACAGCAGGATTTCGGTCAGCAAGACGAGCGTGTAGCCGCCCGAGACGAGGGGCAGGGCGAGCAGGGTCGCCGCGACGGCGCCGAGCGCCGCCAGCGCCGGGCGCGAGGGCGGGACGAGGGGGCGCTCCGCGGTCCACGGGCCGCGCGCCTGCGCGGGCACGCGGCCGAGCAGGCCCCAGGGCCGCAACACCAGCACCAGCGCCATGACGATGAACTCGGCCACCAGGGTGACCTGCGAGAAGCCCAGGCCGATGCAGAAGGACTTGATCTGCGCGATCAGCAGCGCGGCGACGAAGGCGCCGCCAATCGACCCCAGGCCGCCCACCACCACCACCACGAAGGCGTCCGACACCACCGACAGGTCGATCAGCAATGTGGCCGGCTCGCGCGGGATTTGCAGCGCGCCGCCCAGCCCCGCCAGGAAGGCGCCGAGCGCGAAGACGCCCGTGAAGAGCCATTTCTGGTTCACGCCCAGCGCGGCGGCCATCTCCCGGTCCTGGGTGGCGGCGCGCACCAGCGTGCCCCAGCGCGTGCGCGTGAGCACCAGCCACAAGGCGAGCAGCATCAGCGGGCCGAAGCCGATGAGGAACAGGTCGTACTCGGGGAACGCCGCCTTGCCGATGGCGACGGCGCCCGCGAGTCCCGGCGCCCGCGGCCCGAGGATGTCTTCCGAGCCCCATTGCCAGAGGGCGTAGTCCTTCGCCACCAGGACCAGGGCGAAGGTGGCGAGCAGCTGGAGCAGCTCCGGCGCCGCGTAGATGCGGCGCAGCAGCAGCATCTCGACCAGCGCCCCGACCGCCGCCACCGCCAGCGCCGCCACCGGCACCGCCCACCAGAATCCGATCTTCCCGGCGCAGGCGACAGCGATGTACATCCCCAGCATGTACAGCGACCCATGGGCGAAATTGATGATGCGGGTGACGCCGAAGATGAGGGACAGGCCGGCGGCGACCATGAACAGCGACGATGCGCCCGCCAGTCCGTTCAGAAACTGTATGACAAATGAATCGTAACTCATTGCTTATAAAAAGAATCGCCGGGGTTCTCCCGGCGAGTTCTTGGTCCTGGCAATTGCTTCAGTCCTTGCGCATGGCGCGGACCTCTTCGAACGAGGGCAGGAACAGAGCGCCATCTGCGAAGCGCCAATTGACCATCACGCCCTTGCCGTTCTTGTTGGCCAGCTGGCCGACGTAGGCGCCCATCGTCGACTGGTTGTCGATCGGCCGCCAGACGATCGGCCCGATCGGGGTGTCCATCTCCATGCCCTTCATGGCGGCGATCATCTTTTCGGTGTCGGTGCCGCCGGCGCGCTTGAGCATGTTGGCGACCGTGTACATGGTCGAGTAGCCGACGATCGAGCCCAGTCGCGGGTAATCCTTCCACTTCGCCTGGTAGGCGGCGAGGAACTTCTGGTGCGCCGGCGTCTTGATCTCGCTCCAGGGATATCCGGTGACGTACCAGCCGTTGGGCGTCTCTTCCTTGAGCGGGTCGAGGTACTCGGGTTCCCCGCCGAGCAGGTTGAAGACCACCCTGTTCTTGAACAGCCCGCGCGTATTGCCCTCGCGCACGAATTTCTGCAGGTCGGCGCCGAACAGCGACGAGAAGATGGCGTCGGGCTTGGCGTCCGCCAGCGCCTGCACCACCGCGCCGGCTTCGATCTTGTTCAGCGCGGGCGCCTGCTCGGCGACGAACTGCACCCCCGGCTGCGCCTTGGCGAGCAGCTTCTTGAAGGAAGCCGTGGCCGACTGGCCGTATTCGTAGTTCGGATAGACGATCGCCCAGCGCTGCTTCTTCAGCTTGGCCGCGTCCGGCACCAGCATCGCCACCTGCATGTAGGTCGAGGGGCGAACGCGGAAGGTGTAGCGGTTGCCGTTCTCCCACACGATCTTGTCGGTGAGCGGCTCGGCGGCGATGAACACCACCTTGCGCTGGTTGGCGAGATTCGAGACCGCCAGGCCGATGTGGGAGGCGAATGTGCCCATCAGCAGCGAAACATTCTCGCGCGAGATCAGCTCCTCGGCGGCGCGCACCGCGTCGCCCGGGTTGCCGCCGTCCTCGCGCGAGATCACCTCGATCTTGCGCCCCGCCACGCCGCCCGCCTTGTTGATCTCCTCGAGCGCCAGCTCCCAGCCCTTCTTGTACGGTTCGAGGAAGGCGGGGAAGAGCTTGTAGCTGTTCAGCTCGCCGACCTTGATCGCCTGTGCCTGCGCGCCGAGGGAGAAAAAGGTTGCGGCGGCGATTGCGAAAACTCTGCTGATCTTCATGTTTGTTCCTCCTTTTGTCTTATCCGAGCAAGTCCGAAGATTGCACCCGGCGCACGCCGGCCTTCTTCATGTCGGCCCAGGCCTTGGCGAGCGAGCCCTGCAGGTCGATGCCGCGGCAGGCGTCTTCGATGACCGCCGCCTGGAACCCGGCCTTACGCGCATCGAGCGCCGTCCACGCCACGCAAAAATCCGTGGCGAGGCCGCATACGAAGCAGTCCTTGATGCCGCGCGACTTGAGGTAGCCGGAAAGGCCCGTCTGCGTCTTGCGGTCGGCTTCGAGGAACGCCGAGTAGCTGTCGGTGCCCTGGTGGTAGCCCTTGCGGATGACCAGCTGCGCCCGCGGCAACTCGAGGTCCTTGTGCAGCGCGGCGTCCGCCGTGCCCTGCACGCAGTGGTCGGGCCAGAGCACCTGAGTGCCGTAATTCAGCTTGGTGGTCTCGAAGGGCTTCTTGCCGGCATGCGCCGACGCGAAGGAAACGTGCCCGGCGGTGTGCCAGTCCTGCGTGACGACCACGTTGTCGAACACCTTCGCCAGCTTGTTGACGACGGGCACCACCTGCTCGCCATTCTTCACCGGCAGGGTGCCCCCGGTGACGAAGCAGTTCTGCACGTCCACGACGATGAGCACGGCATCCTTGCCGGGCTTGAGCCTGGCGGACCACGCGAGGGAAGGCAGCGCGCCGGCGGCGGCGAGCGTGGCGAGCGCGGTCAGGGCATCGCGTCGAGATGCTGGCATGGCAGGGCTCCTTTCTCTGGCAATTCGTCGGGTACGGTCCGGGTGCGGCCTTGCAGCGCGAGATACGCCGCCTGCAGCAGGCCGTTCGCCCTCAACCTGGCGGCGTTCATGACACCCGAGTCTAGCGCAGCC
>JADLES010000222.1 GCA_020845995.1 Burkholderiales bacterium
GGATCCTGGCCCTCGAAAAACTGCAGGTAATAGGCGGTCCCGAGCAGCGCCGCGCAGACCAGCGCCGGCGCAAGGAACAGGGTGCGATCGCGGTTCACGGATCTTTCCTTACACCGAATTCAATCTGGGAAGGCTGCCCGGCGCGTCAATCTCCATGCGCAGCAGCTGCGCGGCGACGTTCTTGCCCAGGTTGTCCATGCGCAAGCTGCGCGCCGCGCCGCCCTGCAGCGCGCCGTTCAGCACGATCTTGAGCGCGAGGATGTTGTCGAGCGGCCAGAGCTCGACCGCGCCGATTCCCATGCCGGCGAAGTGCGCGGCGAGGCGCTCGCGGGTGACCTCGCGCTTGAGCACCGCGTAGGTCTCGGCGTCAAAGGCGAAGAGGCCGATGTCCGCGCGGTCGGCCTTGTCGCCCGAGCGCGCGTGCGCGATTTTCCAGAGCGGGACCCGCATTTACACTTGCTCCGTTTCGACCAGTATGTTTTTTTCGATGAAGTCACGGCGAACGAGACAGGGCCAGATGCCCAGAAGCTCCTTGGCGGCTTGCACGCCCTTCAGGCTGCCGACATAGGGCGGCCCCGAAAGGCCAAGCCAGGGAAAGAGCCGCCCGAAGCCGTCGGCGACCTTGCGATCCTGCGTGCGGATGGTCATGCGCAGGAAGCACTCGTTCAGCTGGTCGCGGTAGGTCGGGTCCGCGTTCGCGCCAAGCAGCGAGTTGTAGCCGACGTACTCGACGTTGCTGTCCTCGACCGGCCAGCCGCGCTCCTTCACCCAAGCCTGCACCACCTCGGCGGCCTTCTCGCACTTGGCGTAGGCCTCGGGCCAGGCGAAGCCGATCATGCCGGTCCCCATCCAGCCGTCGTGATAGCCGGCGACGATCTTGAGCGTCCGCGGCCGCGGCGCGCCGCAGGCGCCGCTGACGCGCACCCGGTCGTTGCCCTCGTCCTGGAATTTCAGGCTGCCCATGTCGAGCACGACATCGGGCGAGTAGTAGGCGTGCGGGTTGTGCACCTCGTAGAGCAGCTGCTGGCGGATGGTGTCGAAGGAAACGCGGCCGCCCGTGCCCGGGGGCTTGGTGAAGAGGGCGCTGCCGTCTTCGGACACTTCCGCGATCGGATAACCGAGGTGCGCGTAATCGGGCACCTTCGCCCATTCGCCCGCCGAGCCGAAGTTGCCGCCCGAGCCCTGCCCGGAGCATTCCAGCAGGTGGCCCAGGGTGAGGCCCGCCGCCATGCGGTCCCAGTCATCCCAGCGCCAGCCGAATTCGTGCGCGAGCGGCCCGAGCGTGAGCGCGGCGTCGGCGACACGGCCGGTGAGCACGATGTCGGCGCCCTGCGCGAGGGCCTCGGCGATCGGCTGCGCGCCGAGATAGGCGCTCGCGAACAGCAGCCGCGCGCGCACGCTGCCGATGTCGGCGCCGGTGTCCATGTGCGCGAGCGTCTCGCCCGCCGCGCGCAGCTCGTCGATGCGCTCCAGCACCGAGTCGCCGGTGACGGTGGCGATCTTCGCCTTCCAGCCTTTCTCCCGAAAAGACCTGAAAATGGCTTCACGGGCCCCCCGGGGGTTCAATCCCCCCGCATTCAAGACAAATCGCACTTTGTTCTTCGCCGCGAGCGGCCAGAGCTCGGCGAGCATCGGCACGCCGTCGCGCGCATAGCCCGCCGCAGGATCCTTCTGCCGGTCCTTCTGCAGGATCGCGAGCGTGAGCTCCGAGAGGTGGTCGGAGGCGATGTACTGCACGCCGCCGCGCTCGATGGAGGCGCGCAGCGGGCGCCACGAGTCGCCGTAGAAGCCCAGTCCCGCGCCCACGCGTACGGTTTTCATTCCGAACCAGTCTAGCGAAACTTCAGCCGACCGCGTAGGCCGCGCCGCCCGTGGCGATGAGCTCGCCCTGGTCGTTGTGCAGCTCCATGTGCGTGACCGCGATGCGGCTGCCCTTGCGGACGATGCGCGCGGTGGCGGTGAAATGCCGGCCGCGGCCGGGACGCAGGTAGTCCACGCGCAGGTCGATGGTGCCCAGCTTGGGGAACTTGGCGGCGGTGATTTCCGCGTCGCTGGCGATCGAAAGCATGATGGCGAAGCCGCCGGCCACGTCCAGCACCGCGGAGATCACGCCGCCGTGCAGGATCTGGCGCGCCGGGTTGCCCACCAGCTCGGGCCGCATGTCGAAGCCGAGCTTGGGCGCCTGCGGGTCGAAGGACTCCACCCTGACGCCGAGGTGCTTGTTGAAAGCGATGTGATGCTCCATCACGCGCCGCAGCACCGCGTGCACCGTCCTCATCCGCAATGTCGTCATGGCTCCCATCCGAGTTGCCGCGCGGCGAGGTCCTTCATGATCTCGGTGCTGCCGCCGCCGATCTGCATCACCTTCACTTCGCGGTAGATGCGCTCGGCGCGAGTGCCGCGCACGAAACCCGCGCCGCCCAGGGTCTGCACCGCGCCGTCGGCGCAGTACTGCATGGCGTCCGTGGCCACGTTCTTGAGGATCGCGAGCTGCGCGATGTGGGCGGGCTCGCGCGGCGCCTGCGCCAGCTTCCAGGCGGTGTCGTAGAGCAGCGCCCGCGCCGAGTGCACCCGCGCCTGCATGTCGACGAGCTTGTGGCGGATCGCCTGGTGGCCGATCAGCGGCTTGCCGAAGGTCTGGCGCGCCCGCGCCCAGTCGAGCGCCTCGTCGAGGCAGGTCTGCGCGAAGCCGACCGCGCCCGCGGCGATCGACAGGCGCTCGGAATTGAAGTTGCGCATGATGGCGCGAAAGCCGGCGTTCTCCTCGCCGACCAGGTTCGCCGCGGGCACGCGCACGTTGTCGAAGTGGAGCGTCGCCGTGTCGGAGCACCACCAGCCCATCTTCTCCAGCTTGGCGCGCGTGAATCCCTCCCGCTCGCGCTCGATGAGCAGCAGCGACACGCCGGCCGCGCCCGGGCCGCCGGTGCGCACGGCGACGGTGTAGTAGTCGGCGCGCATGCCTGAAGTGATGAACGTTTTCTCTCCGCTGACGACATATTCATTGCCATCTCTGAAAGCCTTTGTCTTCAAATTGGCAACATCCGAACCGCCGGAGGGCTCGGTAATGGCGAGCGCGCTGATCTTCTCCCCGGAGAGGATCGCGGGCAGCACGCGGCGCTTGAGTGCCTCGCTGCCGACCGCGGCGATCGGCGGCGCGCCGATGGTGTGCGAAAAGAGGCTCGCCGACAGGCCGCCGCATCCGGCGCGCGCGAACTCCTCGGCGCTGACGATGCGGAAGAAGTAGTCGATGGCCGGCGTCGCGCCGGCCTCCACGCTGCCGCCGTACTCCTCGGGAAAGCCCACGCCCAGCAGCCCCGCCGCGCCTGCCTTGCGGTAGAGCTCGCGCGGGAACTCGCCCGCCTCGTCCCAGGCCGCGGCGTGCGGCAGGATCTCGCGCTCCACGAAGCGGCGCACGGCGTCGCGCCAGGCCTCGTGCGCCTCGGTCATCGCCGGGTGGCGGGTCATGCAGGCTCGAATTCCACCAGCGCCTGCCCCGGCGCGACCTGCGCCCCCTGCGTGACGTGCACTGCCTTGACGCGCCGCCGCCCAGGGCCTGGCTGGAGCAGCTGGTGCTCCATCTTCATCGCCTCCATCACGACCAGTACTTTCCCCTCGTCCACCTCCTCTCCCGCCGCGGCCCTGACCTCGACCACCTTGCCGTTCATCGGCGCGCGCAACCCGGCGACCGCGCGCCCGCTCGCCCTGGAAAGGACGCGGTGCGTGACGTCGGTGAAGCTCCAGCATTCATGCCAGTAGAAGAGGTGAATCCGGTCCGCCTCGGTGCAGAACGGAACCTCGAACCGCGCGCCGTCATCGAGCTCGATCTGTGCGCTGCACTCGCCGAGCGAGAGGACGCGCAGCGCGACATCGAGCCGGTCCACCTTCAGGGAGTAGCGGCCGTTCTCGTGGCGCAGCGCAAGCGGACCAAGGAAGGCCCAGGAGCCCTCGAGCACCAGCGTCGTCCAGCGCGCGGGGTTGTTGCTCCAGGAGGCGAGTTCGCCATGCCCCGCGGTGCGCGCGCGAGATTCCGCGAGCAGCGCCGCAGCCAGCGCCGCGGCCATCAGGCGGTGCGATGCGGATACGGCCTGCGGCCCGAACCGCTCCACGAACCCGGTGTCCGCCCCCTTGGTGGCGAA
>JADLES010000223.1 GCA_020845995.1 Burkholderiales bacterium
GCGCGGCTCGCGCGCTACAAAGTACCGCGGCGCGTGTTCGCGATCGACGCCTTCCCCGTGACACCGGGCGCGAACGCGACCAAGATCCAGAAGGGCAGGCTGCGCGAGATGGCGGAGGGGCTGCTAGACTAGCGGTTCAAAGGAGGCCACCATGAGTTACCTAGGGAAACATATACTGACCGCGGTGATCGGGACAGCGTTGGCCGTTTCTGCCGAGTCCGCGCTCGCGCAGATCACGCTCACCTACTCGAGCTGGATCCCGCCGCAGGTCCATACGAGCATCTGGCAGGCGAACTGGGCTGCCGATATCGAGAAGGCGACCGGTGGCCGCGTGAAGTTCCAAGGCCTGCCCAAGCACCCCGTGGCGGCCCCGGGCACGTTCGACGCCGTCAAGGACGGACTGGTCGATTTGTCTTACGTTATCGCAAGCTACACGCCGGCGCGCCATGTTCTGACGATGATGCCCGAACTCCCTGGCACGGGCCGTACCTCGCTAGTGAACTCGATTGCTTACTCTCGCATTCATTGGAAGTACTTCCATAAGGTGGGCGAGTACAACGGTGTGCACTTGATTGGCGTGTACACCCATGGGCCCGGCCAGATGTTCACGAAAAAACCGATCAACACGCTCGCCGACTTCAAGGGCCTTAAGATGCGTACTGGCGGTGGCGTCTCTGAACTCGTGGTCACCGCGCTCGGTGGCTCGCCCATCATCAAGCCCGGGAGCGACGTATATGAGCTGCTCAACTCGGGGATTGCCGACGGCACTTTCTTCCCAATCGACACGATCGCGTCGTTCAAACTGGAAACCGTCCTTCGACAAGCGACACTCTTCCCAGGCGGTCTCTACAACTCCGCCTTCGGTTTCTTCATGAATCAGGACAAGTGGAACAAGCTGTCAAAGCAGGACCAGAACATCATCGAGAAATTCAGCAAGGAGTACGTCGCGCGCTCGGCTGGGCGCGTCTGGGACGAGAACGACCTCAAGGGCATGGAGGCAATGAAGAAATCCGATATGAAAATCGTCAATGCCGACGCCACGCTCGTCAAGGAGGTTGCGATGCGCTCCGCGCCGATCGAGCTTGAATGGATCAAGAAGGCGAGCGCCAAGGGCGTGAACGCCCAGAAAATACTCGCAGAGTTCCGCGCCGAATTGGAAAAGGTTGCTAACGAGAAATAGGATGAGATCGAGTGCCGTGTAGGAGGAGGAGGGGGGCTACTGGCCACACCCTTGTTGACAAACTGTCAACGTGTTCTTTCACGGAATCAATCACTTGCGAGGCACGCTGGGTGCTCGATCTGTCTGAGACCACACCTTGCGCGCGACAAATGTCGCAAAGATTCGCAGCCTCTTTTTTTATCGCCCGTTGATAAGCTGAAGGGGTATGCGAGCGCTTTTTCTCGCCTCATTGCCAAGCGTGGTATTGATCCTTGGAGGTCGTTTGAGAAAGTTCGACGCGCGCAAGCTGTTGCAATGGGGCCAGGAGTAGATTCGTATTCGCGCGATGGAGTAAGTGCTAGCCGAGGGATCGAATCCGCTGCAGTTGAAGGTCGAGCTCGCGCTGAGGGCGCGCGACATGGTTCGTAGCCCGATTCGCGGGCGCTTCGGGACGCGTCTGCCGGAGGTTTCCGTGCGGCGCTCAGCGCGCAAACTGGGACTCTCGCCGCAGCGGTCCCCGGCGCGCGCCGATCATCGCGGTCCAGTGCGGGATGGAAGGCGGGATGAAATCCGAGCGTCCGCTATGCCGTGGCATACTGACTTAATCGGATTCTTTCTTACGGCTTGATGCCATGCTCCCTAGGGAAAAACTCGCGATGTGCGGGGACACCCTCCTCCGCATCTCCGCCTCGGTTGTCCTCTTCGCCATGATGACGCTGACCTTTTTGGACGTCGTCCTGCGATATCTGCTAAACCGGCCGATTCGGGGAGGCTTCGAGATCGCCGAAATGATGCTGGTCGTGCTCATCTTTGCCGGACTGCCGCTGGTATCGCGCGCCGATCAGCACATCATCATGGATTTCATCGATCGCGCGCTGCCCCTGCGCGCATTGGAATGGCTAGGACGCGCCGTGCACATGATCTGCGCTGCAGTGATGTTCTTCCTCACTTGGCAGATCTGGCTCAAGGCCGGCAAGGTCGCCGCCTACGGTGATACCAGTGAAGTGCTGCGCTTCGCGATTGCGCCCGTCGTCTACTTCATGGCAACGATGATTTTCATTACCGGCCTCGTGCACGTGTTCAAGGTCTTTTACCCGGAGCGCGGGCCGGACCAGAAGGGCAGCCTTTGAGCGAGGCTCTCGTTGGCCTGTTTGCAATGCTGCTGCTCGCGTTGCTGCGCGTGCCAATCGCAGTCGCCATGGGAATCGTCGGCGTAGTCGGCTATGCCTACATGCGCGACTGGAATTGGTACGTCGCCTTCACCACCGCGCAGGCCAAGGTCTACGAGACCGGCCGCAACTATACGCTTTCGGTGTTGCCGCTGTTCATCCTCATGGGCAACCTCGTCACGCGCGCCGGCATGTCGCAGGAGTTGTTTCGCGCCGCCCATGCCTTCGTCGGCCACCTGCGCGGCGGCCTCGCCATGGCGACCATCGTCGGCTGCGCCGGCTTCGGTGCGATCTGCGGATCGTCGATTGCCACTGTAGCCACGTTTTCCAAGATTGCGTACCCGTCGATGAAGAAATTCGGCTATGCCGACCATCTCGCCGCCGGCGCGATCGCGGGCGGCGGCACGCTTGGAATCCTGATCCCGCCCTCGACGATCATGGTGATCTACGGGATTATGACCGAGATCAACATCAGCAAGTTATTCGCCGCCGGCATCCTGCCCGGTATTCTCGCCACGGCGCTACTCTGCGCCGCGGTGCAGTACGTTACATGGCGCGACCCGCGGGCAGGCCCGCCGGGAGAGCGCGCGTCCTGGCGCGAGCGCTTCGCGACACTGACGGGCCTGGGCTGGTACGCGGCGCTTGGCATCGCGCTGCTCGCCGCGGTGTGGTTCGGCTGGCTCGAGAGCGACCAGGCCGGGGTCGTCGGCGCGATCGCCGTTTTCGCGCTCTCGTTCGTGTTCAAGGGCGTGACCAGCGTGGTTGCGCTTTTCACGCTGGTAATGGGTGGGATCTACGGCGGTGTGTTCACTGCCACCGAGGGCGCGGGCGTGGGTGCATTCGGTGCGCTCGTCTTCGCGCTGGCGCGCCGCTCCGTAGGATTGCACGAACTCTATCTCGCACTGTCCGAGAGCGCGCTGACAACCAGTATGCTGTTCCTGGTCCTGATCGGCGCGCTGATGTTTGCTGAGTTTGTAAACATCACCTCGATGCCGAGGGATCTAATCGCGCTCGTGACGCATTGGCAGGTCAGCCCCACGTTGCTCGTCGCCGCCATCATGGTTATCTATGTGGTGCTTGGCACAGCGATGGAGGAGTTGTCGATGATTCTGCTCACGGTGCCGGTGTTCTTCCCGCTCATCGTGCACCTAGGCATCGACCCGATCTGGTTCGGCGTGCTGATCGTCGTGGTGGTAGAGATCGGCCTAATCTCGCCGCCCGTGGGCATGAACCTGTTCGTGCTGAAGACTCTGCTCCCTGAGATCGGCACCGGCACCGTTTTTCGCGGCGTACTGCCCTTCTTCGGGGTGGACTGCATCCGCCTCGCGATCCTCATCGCGTTTCCTATCATCTCTACCTACTTGCCCAGCCTGATGAAATAGCCAGA
>JADLES010000224.1 GCA_020845995.1 Burkholderiales bacterium
GCTCATCTGCGCGAGCGACGCCGGCGCGAACTCCGCGATCAGCAGGTCGGTCATCGCATCCGCGGTGGCGTGGCGCGGCAGCTCGCCGCCCCAGATGTAGGCCATCTCGCCGAAGAACTCGCCCGCGTTCACCATGTTGAGCAGCCGGTTCTGGCGCACGATCTTCACCTCGCCCTTGGAGACGAAGAAGAAGCTCTCGCCGGCCTCGCCTTCCTTGACGATGTTCTGCGCGCGCGCGACGCGCGACCACTTGCCCGCGCGCGCGAGCTCCCAGATCTCGGCGTCCGAAAGCCCCGAGAGCATGGGCACGCGCTTCAAGGCCACGAACTTCTCGCTGTCCGGGATCGCCCCCGGGGGCAGCACGAGCGCCCCCAAGCGCGACAGGTCCACGGCAAGCTCGCCCCAGGTCGCGTAGCGGTGCTCGGGCCGTTTGCCGAGGAGCTTGAGCATGGCGAGGTCGATGTCCTTCGGCAGCCCCTTGCGCAGGCTCGAAGGCGGCACCGGCGCCTCGGTAAGGATCTTCTTCACCAGCGCTTCCAGCGTGTCGGCGACGAACGGGCGCTTGCCGGTGAGCAACTCGTAGAGCACCACGCCGAGCGAGTACATGTCGCTGTGGAACGTCAGCGGCTTGCCCTCGATCTGCTCGGGCGACATGTAGAAAGGCGAGCCCATCGCCGCGGTCTGCACCGCCTGGCTCTTGCGCAGGAAGGCGGCGCCGAAATCGGCGATCTTCACGTCGGTGCCCTGCACGATCATGATGTTGGCGGGCTTGATGTCGCGATGCACGATGCCCTGCGCGAAGGCGTACTCGAGCGCTCCGCAACACTTGAAGCCGATCTGCAGCACATCCTCCACGGGCAGCAGCCGGTCGGGCTGGACGAACTGCGCGAGGTCGCCGCCGCTGACGATCTCCATGGCGATGTAGCCGGATTCCGCCTCGACCACCGCATCCAGGATGGCGACGATGTGCGGGTGGCGCAGCTTGCCGGCGAGCGAAGCCTCGTTGAGGAACTGCGAGCGGTAGACGGTGCCGAACTCCGGGTCGCGGAACACCTCCGGCTCGATGGTCTTCAGCGCCACCTCCTTGCCGGAGAA
This sequence comes from Burkholderiales bacterium, assembly GCA_020845995.1. Taxonomy (GTDB): domain Bacteria; phylum Pseudomonadota; class Gammaproteobacteria; order Burkholderiales; family SG8-39; genus RBG-16-66-20. Next base: position 1,096 of record JADLES010000224.1, read on the forward strand.
GGTGTCCTTGGCCAGGTAGACCGTGCCGGTCGCGCCCTTGCCGAGCAGCTTCTGCACGTCGTACTTGCCGACCTGGAGGCTCAGGTCGAGTGTGAAATCGCCCGCCATGGAACCGAATGTACCTCAATCCCCGGCGGTCCCGCCCCAGACCCGGGGATATCGGCCCGCCCGGCGTTACAACCTGAAACAATTGCGTGCGCTATTGCGCGCGCCAGAGGAGCACGGCGGGGTTATGCTTTGTGTTCAAGAGATGACCATGAAAACGACCCGCATTCTCGTCGCTCTCGTTCTGGGACTCACCCTCTCCTTCGTGGCGATAGCCGGCGGCAACCACGGCGGCTATCGTGGCGGCGGCAATCACCACCATCACGGCGGCACGCGCTGGACCGTCGGCGTGAACGTCGGCTTCCCCGGCTATTGGGGCGGCTACTGGGGAGGTTACTGGGGCGGCGGCTGGCCGTGGTACTACCCCGCGTACTATCCGTATCCGTACGCCTACCCATACTACGCGGCGCCGGTGGTGGTGCAGCAGCAACCCACGACCTACATCGAGCAGCCTGCGCCGCCGCCGCAACAGCAGCAGGGTCCGGTCGGCTACTGGTATTACTGCGCCGATCCCGGCGCCTACTATCCGTATGTGAAGGAGTGCCCGGCAGGCTGGCAGCGCGTCGCGCCACAGCCTTCCCGCTGAGTCCCATGCGCGCCCTTGCCGCCGTCGCCGCGCTGCCCCTGCTCGCCGCCTGCGTGTCCATGCCAAGCGGCCCCGGCGTGATGGTCCTGCCGGGCTCGGGCAAGAGCTTCGATCAGTTCCGCGCAGACGACATGAACTGCCGGCAGTACGCGAGCAACCAGCTCGGCGGCACAACGCCGGACGGCGCGGCCGAGAACAGCGGGATGAAGAGCGCGGTCATCGGCACCGCGATCGGCGCTGCCGTGGGCGCGCTTGTCGGCGGACACGGCAATCCGGCCGCCACCGGCGCCGGCGTCGGCCTGGCCACGGGCGCCGTCATGGGCGCCGGCACCGCCAACCAGTCGCAGTGGGAGCTGCAGCGGCGCTACGACTACGCCTATCAGCAATGCATGTACTCTCTGGGCCACCAGATTCCGGGCGTGAGTTCCGGCAACGGCTACTCGCGCCGGCAATCGGCCCCCTACGCGCGTCCGGCGACGCCGCCCCCGCCGCGCTCGGCCGCGGCACCCGCGGCCAACATCCCGCCGCCGCCGCCCGGCAATCCCCCGCCACCGCCGCCGGGCGTCGGCAACTAGGCCGGATCGAGCGGATACACCGGCCGCCGCACGCGGCGGAATTGCAGCGTCGAGTAGTCCGAGGTGCACACGCCCTCGCCCGCGCACTCGATGACCGCGCGCGCGATCGACCCAAGGCCCGCGCGCCAGTGCACGCGGCTCTTCAGCATCAGGTAGCGCTTTTTCTGCGGGTCGATGCCGAGCACGCGGAAGGCGGCGATGTCGTGCGGCTCCACGTGCCGCGAGATCACCGCGATCTCCACGTTGCCGGTATCGAGTACCGCCGCGAGGCCCATGTCGTCCAGCTCGCCACGCGCCATCGGGCCTTCGTTGCGGTACAGGCCCGAGACGATGCGCCGCACGTTGCCGCTCACCTCGCGCGGCCGGCCCTTGAGGCCAAGCGCCGGCATCGCCATCTTGCCGCCCAGGGGCAGCGTGACGCGCGCGCCGACCCCGGCGCGCTTCATCTGCTCGACCGCCTGAGGGTCGCAGACGGCGAAAGCGGCGACGTCCTCCAGGCCCGCATCGAGGATGCCGCCCAGCACCGCCATCGTGTCCATGGTGCCGCCCGAGGCGCAGTTGTCATAGTGATCCAGCAGAACCACCGGGCGCAGCAATCCGGCGCCCAGGCTCTTCGCGCGGCGCAGCGATTCCTGCAGCGGCTCGACGCGGTAGACGAACTCCTTGCGCGATTGCCAGGCCATGTCGAGCAGCTCGTCGCAGAGCGCCCGCGCCTTGCCGGCGTCGCCGTCCGTGACCACCACCGCCGAGGAACCGGCGTAGGGAATGTCCGCGTGCGGGAAGCCGACGAAGAAGCTCGCCGCCAGCGCGCCCTGCTGTTCCATCTGCTTCGCGCGCGCCTGGATCTCCCGGTTGGGCGCATCGAGGCTCGACTGGCGCATGACGTGCGGCAGCATCGGGCGATGACCGAAACACATCGTTGGCCTGGATTCCCGGTTCAGCAGGGAGAAAATCGGGCGCGCCGCGCGGACGCCCGTCTCGTACATGTCGACGTGCGGATAGGTCTGGTAGCCGGCGATCACCGTGGCGAGCTGCCCCATCGCCGGGAATAGGTTGGTGTGCATGTCGAGCGCCACGCCCACCGGCACCTCGGGGGCGACGCGCCGGATGCGTTCGAGCAGCTCGCCCTCGCCGTCGTCGTGCGCTCGCGTCACCATCGCGCCATGCAGGTCGAGCAGCACGGCGTCGCAGCCTTTCGCGACCGCGTCCACGATGCGCCCGGCCATCCACTCGTAGGCGGCGGCGTCCACCGGGGCGCTGGGCGCGGCGTTGCCGGCGACCGGGTACACGGCCTCCGCGCCCGCCTTGTCGGCGAGCTCGATGAAAGCGCCGATCGCGGTGCCCGTGCCCTTGAACGCCTCGCGCACCGCGCCGCCCTCCAGGGGTTCGGTCGCGCCGCGCGCAAAGCGCGCAAGCGGCGTCGGCACCGGCGAGAAGGTGTTGGTCTCGTGCTTCATCTGTGCAATCACCAGCCGCATGGCGCAGCCCGTATACTCTCACAGAGGGGGAGGCAAACCATGGAAAAGCCCTGGGCGGAAACGGCCTACCGGCCGGCCGCCGCGCTGGAATTCTTCAAGGCCGCGGGCAAGGCGGAGAAGGCGCTCGCCGGCGCCGTTTTCTTCGCCGAGAACCAGAAGGCGCGACCGTACCTGTTCCTGCGCGACAAGATGTACCTGCTGCTGGAGGGCGAGGTCGACCTGGTCGCGCGCGGCAAGGTGCTCGGCACCCTTGGCAAGGGACAGATCTTCGGCGAGATGGCCTCGATCGCGCACCTGCCGCGCAGCGCGACCGCGAGGGCGAAGACCGCCTGCAAGGTCATTGCGCTCGACGAGGAACAGTTCCGCAAGGGCCTGCGCAAGAAACCCGCGTTCGCGCTGATGCTGATGAGCATCATGATCGGCCGGCTGCGCGAGACCATCGCGCGCCTGGCCGAGCAGACCACGCTGCGCGGCGACGCGGTGGTGAAGGAATCGGTGGTGTTCGACGCCGAGCGCCTCGCCGAGCTTGCCGATGGGCTCTCCAGCGACGTGCCGGTCTATTTCGATCGCGGCAAGACCATCCTGGAGGAAGGCCAGCCGGGACTGCGCATGTACGCCGTGATGGCGGGGCGGGTCGCGGTCTCGATCGGCGGCAGCGTCATCGAGCGCCTGGGGCCGGGCGGCGTGTTCGGCGAGCTGGCGCTCATTGGCCAGACCCCGCGCATGGCGAGCGTGGTCGCCGACACCGACTGCCAGCTGCTGCCCGTCAGCCGCACCGCGTTCCTGCTGGTGGTCAAGACCAACGCCGAGTTCGCGGCATCGCTGCTGGGCGCGCTTGCCGCGCGCCTGCGCAAGCTTACCGCGCAGCTGAAGTAGGGGTACGCGCCCCTTTCCTGCATTCGGGGATCTGTCCCCTTGCGCCGCTCGCATTATCATGCGGCATGCCGCCGGCCACGCTCGCGCTGCTTGCCGCCAACATCGCGGTGTTCCTGCTGCAGGACCAGATCGGACCGCAGTTGGCGCTCGCCTTCGCGCTCTGGCCGCCCGGAGTGCCGGCCGCCCCCGCCTTCGAGCCCTGGCAGCTCGTCACCTACGGCTTCCTGCACGCCGGCATCGCGCACCTGTTCTTCAACATGCTCGCGCTCTACATGTTCGGACCGGATATCGAGCGGCTGTTCGGCACGCGCTTTTTCACGCTCTACTACTTCGGCTGCATCGTCTCCGCGGCGGCCGTGCACCTCGGGGTGACGGCCTGGATGGGCGCGCCGCCCGCGCCCACGGTAGGCGCCTCGGGGGCGATGTTTGGCCTGCTGCTCGCCTTCGGCTGGTTCTTCCCGCAGCGGCGCGTGATGTTGATCTTCCCGCCGATCCCGATGCCCGCGCGCGTGTTCGTGGCCGTGTACGGCGCGCTCGAGCTGGTCCTCGGCGTCACCGGCACCGCCAGCGGCGTCGCGCATTTCGCGCACCTGGGCGGCATGCTGGGGGGATGGCTGATGATCCAGTACCGGCGCGGCGGCTTTCCCTTCGCCCCGCGCCGGCGCGAGTAGGGAAAATGGGGTCGGAGTCATTTTTCGGGAACGTCCGCTCCCTGCAGATTGGTATCGCGGGAAAAAATTGACTCTGACCCCATTTTCCTTTTCCACACGCCGCATCATCCACCTCGACATGGACGCCTTCTACGCGTCGGTCGAGCAGCGCGACGACCCTTCGCTGCGCGGCCGGCCCCTCGCGGTCGGCGGCTCCCCGCAATCGCGCGGGGTGGTGGTGGCGGCGAGCTACGAGGCGCGCGCCTTCGGCGTGCGCTCGGCGTTGCCGATGGCGCGCGCGCTGCGCCTGTGCCCGGAGTTGCTCATCGTGCCCCCGGATTTCGCGCGCTACCGTGCCGTGTCGCAGCAGGTCATGGCGATCCTGCGCGGATGCTCGCCGCTGGTCGAGCCGCTGGCGCTGGACGAGGCGTATCTCGATGTCACCGAGAACCTGTGGGACGAGCCGCTGGCGACGCTCGTCGCCAGGAGGCTGAAAAAAATGATTCATGCGCAGACGCAATTGACCGCCTCGGCCGGGGTCGCGCCCAACAAGTTCCTCGCCAAGATCGCCTCGGGCTGGAAGAAGCCCGACGGCCTCACCGTGATCCCGCCCCGGCGCGTGGAGGAGTTCCTGCAGCAGCTGCCGGTGGAGGCGCTCTGGGGCGTGGGGCCGGTGACCGCGGGCAAGCTCCGGGCACGCGGCATCCAAATGCTTGTGGATATCAGAAACATCGAGGAATTCGAGCTGCAGAGGACGGTGGGTAGCCTGGCCGGGTGGCTGAAGCGGCTTTCGCGCGGCGAGGACGACCGCCAGGTCAAGCCGGACCGGCCGTGGAAATCAGTGTCGGCCGAGACCACTTATCCGGAGGATCTCGAGCGGCTCGCGGAAATGCGCGCCGAGCTCGGGCGCCTTGCGCGCCGGGTCGCCGCCTCGCTGGAAAGGAAGAACCTCTACGCCCGCGCGGTCACCCTCAAGCTGCGCTACGCCGACTTCACTACCGTTACGCGCAGCCACACCGCGGGCGCGCCCTCGCGCGACCCCGAGGACTTCGCCGCGCGCGCCGTCGCGCTGCTGGAGCGCACCGAGGCGGCGCGCCGGCCGGTGCGGCTGCTCGGCGTCGGGACGCACGGCCTGGTCGGCGGCGCGGATGCGCTCCCCGAACAACTGCTCCTGCGGTAGCATCGGCCCATCCCGGATAGAGCGAGATTCTCCATGAGCGAAGGACACGCAGCCCCCGCCCCCGCCGCCAAGCCGGCCGCCGCGCCCGCGGTCGATCCGATCGAGGATCTCGCGCGGCTGGTTTTCATCCAGCTCTCGGCCAACGTGCACGCGACGGCGGGCGAGAAGCCGGCGCACGAGAAGCTGGTCGAGCTCTCCTTCCGCCTTGCCGAGGCCTTCGCCGAGGGCAACCTCAAGTTCAACACCGCCGCGCGACAGCGCGCCGAGGCGAAGGCCAAGGCGAGCGTGGATGTGAGCAAGATCGAGATCGACTTCGGTTCCATCGGCCTCAAGAAGTAAGGAGCGGCGGGAAACGCCGCGGCCCGCGAACCGGCGATCGCGCCGCTTTGCCCGGGGGTGTACCCTCGGGCGCTGGCATGAAGCGACCCTTCCATGGCTGGATCATGGTGGGCGCCGGCAGCCTGGTGCAGTTCGTGCAGGGCACGCTGCTGCTGCAGGCCTTCGGCGCCTATTTCGCGGTCCTGCGCGACGACCGCGGCTGGTCGAAGACCGAGCTCTCGGGCGCGGCCGCGATGCACCAGATGGAGGCGGCGCTGCTCGGGCCGCTGCTGGGCTGGTTCCTCGACCGCTTCGGCGCGCAATGGCTGATCCGCATCGGCACCATCGTGTTCGGCTGCGGCTTCCTCCTGCTATCGCAAATCGACTCCCTGCTCGCCTTTTACGGCGCGTTCATCATGACCGCGCTGGGCGCGAGCCTGTGCGGCTTCTTCCCGCTCAACGTCGCGCTCATCCGCTGGTTCGAGCGAAAGCGCGCCCGCGCGCTCGCCACCATGCAGCTCGGCATGGCCGCGGGCGGCCTGTGCGTGCCGCTGGTCGCCTGGGCGCTCGCGACCTTTGGCTGGCGCGCGACCGCCTTCGCCTCCGGGCTGCTCGTCATGGCGATCTGCCTGCCGCTCTCCTTCGTGTTCCGCAGCCGGCCCGAGGACTACGGCGAGCGCGTCGACGGGCCCGGCGCCGCGGCCGGGGAAACGGCGGCGCCGGAGCAGGCCGACGGCACGCGCGACTTCACCGCGCGCGAGGCGCTGCGCACCCGCGCCTTCTGGCTGCTGTCGCTCGGCCACAGCTTCGCGCTGCTGGTGGTGATGGCGGTCAACACGCACGCCATCACGCACATGAAGGAGGGCCTGGGCTACACCATCGAGGCCGCCGCCGTCGTCATCACGCTGCAGACCGTGGCGCAGCTCGGCGGCGTGGCCACCGGCGCCTGGATCGGCGACCGCGTGGACAAGCGGCTGACCTCCGCCGGCTGCATGCTCGGGCACGCCACCGGGCTGCTTTGCCTCGCCTACGCGCCCAACGCCGCGATGCTGGTCGCGTACGCCGTCGTGCACGGTTTCGCCTGGGGACTGCGCGGACCGCTCATGCAGGCGATCCGCGCCGACTACTTCGGCCGCAGCGCGATCGGCATGATCCTGGGACTCTCGTTCATGATCATCGTCATCGGCCAAGTCGGCGGCCCGATGATCGCCGGCATCCTCTCGGACATCACCGGCAACTACCGCGCCGGCTTCACGGTGCTCGCGGTCCTCGCCGGCCTCGGCTCGGCGTTCTTCCTGCTTGCGCGCCGCCCGGCGCGGCCGCGCGCGGGGTAACGGCCCGCGGCCCGGCGGCGGCGGCCCCACGGTTCAGCGGAGCCGTCCTGCGGAAAAGAACTCCTCCATCAGGAACGCTTCCAGCGAGGCATTGTCGGCCGGCCGCGCCGACAGGGTCAGCTCGCGGCGCAGGCGCAGCGACTCCCAGAGGAAATTGCCGCTTTCCTGCTCGCGGATGATTTCGATGATCTTACGCACCACCGCGATCTGCGTGCTGGGGTGGCTGCCGCGCGGCACCTCGAACGACTGCAGCGAGACGCGGTTGATATCCTTGTTCCAGCCGTAGAAGACGAGTTCGGCGCGCTCGATACCGATCGTGCGCACCTGGAAGGTGCCGCCGCCGAGGATCTTGTTGCTGCCGAAGGTGGGCGTGCGATTCAGGCCCAGCCGCTCGGCCGCCTCGCGGCTGGCGCGCTGCTGCTCGCTCTCCACCGCCGGCGCCGGCGACGCGGCGGGCGCGGGCTCGCGCGCGCGCCGGCGCGCCTCGATGTAGGCGGCGAGATCCTGGCCCAGCACGGCGCTCTTCGATTCGGCGGCCTTCGGCGATGGCGGCGCGACGGGCGCGGACTTCGCGTGGCGCTCGGCGGTCAGAACGCGCGGGGCGCCGGGCGGCGGCGACGCTGTCCGCGGCGCGACCAGCCGGCGCGCGGGCGCGGGCGGCGCCTCCGTCGAGGGTGCCGGCCGCGGCGGCGGCGTGGGCGCGAGGCGCACCGCCAGCGCGCCGCCCGGCTTGCCCTCGCGCGGGTCGTCGAATGGCCGCATCAACAACTCCTTCGGCCAGGTCCACAGCGCCAGCACGTGCAGCAAGACCGACAGCGCGAAGGCGACGTCGATGGTGCTGATCGCGATGCGATCGTAGCGGGTGCGAAGGGCTCCGAACGGAATGCTCATCGGCTTGGCGAAACGCGGGCCCGGTGCAGGATCAGGCCCTGCCGAGTCGCGGCGAATATACACCCGCCGGCGCGCACGGCGACCCGGGCCCGGCTATGCTCTCGTTCGGGCCGGAGGCAGACGTGGAATTCAGGGACTATTACCAGACGCTGGGCGTGGCGCGCGATGCGCCGGCCGAAGCTGTCAAGAAAGCGTATCGCAGGCTCGCGCGCAAGTACCATCCGGACGTCTCCAAGGAAGCCGACGCCGAGAAGCGCATGAAGGAGGTCAACGAGGCGTACGCGGTGCTCTCCGACCCCGGCAAGCGCGCCGCCTACGATCGCCTCGGCCAGGGTCATCGGCCAGGCCAGGATTTCCACCCCCCGCCCGACTGGGATGCCAACATGGAGTTCTCCGACGAAGGGGTCTCCGGGTCGGACGCGGCCGGCTTCAGCGATTTCTTCGCCGAGATCTTCGGTCGCGCCCACGGGATGGGCCGCCCCGGCAGCGCGAACCGGGGAGCCTTTCGCGACCATCACGCGCGCATCCTCCTCGACCTGGAGGACAGCTTCCACGGACCTGAGCGCCAGATCTCGCTGCAGTCGCCGCGCGTGGACCCGGACGGCCGCCTGCGCCTCGAGACGCGCGCGCTCAACGTAAAGATCCCCAAGGGCATCCGCGAGGGGCAGATCATCCGGCTCGCCCGCCAGGGCAGCGCCCCCCAGGGCGGCGACCCAGGCGACCTGCTGCTGGAAGTCGCCTTCCGGCCGCACCCGCGCCTGCGCGCGGACGGCCGCGACCTGCATCTCACGCTGCCCGTCGCGCCCTGGGAAGCGGCGCTGGGGGCGGTGATTCCCGTGGACCTTCCCGGCGGCGGCATCCAGGTGCGAATTCCGGCCGGCGCCGCGCCGGGCCGGCAGATGCGCGTGCGCGGCAAAGGCATTCCATCCAACCCGCCGGGCGACCTCTACTTCGATATCCGCGTCGTCGCCCCGCCCGCCGACACCCCGCGCACGAAGGAACTCTACGAAGCGCTGCGCAAGGAATCGGACTTCGACCCGCGCCAACACTGGGGACGCGAATCATGAGCGAAGAACAGATCCTCGAAGGCGCCTGCCTCACCTTGGACCAGTTGTGCGCGGCGGCGGCCCTCGAGCGCGAATGGCTCGTGCGAAGGGTCGAGGAAGGCCTCATTCCCGCGACCGGGTCCGCGCGCGCCGAATGGCGCTTCGCCGCGATCCACGTCGCGCGCGCGCGGCGCATGCGCGACATCGAGCGCACGTACGAGGCGGCGCCGGAGCTCGCCGCCCTGGTCGCTGACATGCTGGAGGAGCTGGACGAGCTGCGCGCCCGTCTGCGGGCCCGCCGCGGCATCTGAAGCGGCCCCGGGTCCGGTCCCGTGAAGTAGGTCACACGGGACTCGGACTACAATGCTTACACTTTTTTGCATGGGGTTCGCGGAATCGCCTCTCTCGATGCAGGGAACCACCGCCTTTGACGCGCTGCTGACGCAGTGCCGCGAGCTTGCGAGCACGCAGCTCGACGCGGCCGTCGCCGGCATGCTCGCCAGGGCCGACGAGGCGCTCACCGAGCTCGCCACCAAGACCCAGGACCGCGAGGCGCAGAAGCGCTACCTGGAGGTGAAGGAGCTCGCGCGCACCAGGCGCGCCGAGTTCGAGAAGGCGTTCCACCAGCGCTTCCTCGCCGAGTTCCAGCAGCGCACCAACAAGGCGCGCAAGCTGGGCGGCAGCTTCTCGGATGCCGACGTCTCGATGCTCGAGCTGGTCGCCGACGACGACCTGGAGGAGACCCTCAAGTTCAACGAGATGGCGGCGAGGCTGCGCCGTATCTGCGAGGACGAGCTGATGGCGCTCGACCAGCGCGTCGGCGTGCTGGTGGGCGATGCCGACCTGCAGGCCGAGGCCAACCCGCTCAGCCCGAACGCGGTCTGTGACGCCTACAAGCAGGCCTGCCGGCAGACGATCGAGGGCGTGCCGCTGCGCGAGGTGTTCCTGCGCCTCTTTGACGACCTGGTCGCCGACGGCCTCCGCGCCATCTACAAGGCGCTCAACGATCTCCTCGTGCAGAATGCGATCCTGCCCAAGATCCGCTACGGCGCGCCGAAGAAGGAGCCCGCGAAAAAGCGCAAGGTCAAGGACAAGGACGGCACCGAGCGCGAGATCGAGGAGCCGCCCGCCGAGGACATGTTCGCCGCGCTGCAGAAGCTGCTCGCCACCGCCGGCGGCGGGAGCGCGGGGGGCGGAGGCGGCGGCGGGCCGGGCGTGGGTGTGGGCGGCGCGCCGCTCCTGCAGGGCGCGGAGCTGCTGGGTTCCCTTACGCAGCTGCAGCTCGACGGCCTGGCGGCGCTCGGCGCCGGCGCGACGCTGCCCGCGGGCGCGGTTGCCGGCGGCACCAACATCCTGCACGAACTGAAGTCCTCCGCCGTCGGCTCGGGCATGGGCCAGATGGACGCGATGACGCTGGACATCGTCGCGCGCCTCTTCGACCAGTTGTTCGACGACCCGAAGATCCCGCTGGGCGCGAAAGGCCTCATCGGCCGGCTGCAGATCCCGATGCTGAAGGTCGCCATCGCCGACAAGGACCTGTTCGGCAAAAAGGATCATCCGGCGCGGCTGCTGCTCGACACGCTGGGCGAGATCGCGATCCGCCTGCCCGCCGACTTCAACACCGACAGCAAGCTGTTCGGCCACCTCGAGACCATTCTGCAGGAGCTGATCACCGGCTACAAGGACGACATCGAGATCTTCGGCATCGTGCGCGACCAGCTGATCGAGCTGATGCGGCGCGAAGACGAGCGCATCGAGGCCGAGGCGCTCGCCGCCTCCGAGCGCGTGGTGCAGGAAGAGGCGCTGGCGGTCGCCAAGACGGCCGCGCAGGCCGCCGTCAGCGCGCGCGTGCAGACGCAGCCGCTGCCCGGCCCGGTGCTGGAGTTCATCATCGAGCAGTGGCTGAAGCTGATGATGCTGATCCACGTGCGCCGCGGGCCGGCGAGCGAGCCCTGGAACCGCGCGATCGAGGTGATGGACCAGCTCATCTGGAGCGTGCAGCCGAAGGAAACGGTCGAGGACCGGCGCAAGCTCGCCACCACGGTGCCAGTGCTTTTGAAGAGCCTCGCCGCCGGCCTGCAGGCGGCGGGCGCCGAGGACGCGGTGCGCGAGACATTCTTCACCGAACTGATGCGCTTTCACACCGCGATCCTGAGCGCGCCGACCAAGGGCGCCGCGGCGCCCATGCCCGAGGCGCCCAAGGCGCCGCCCGCGGCGCTCGACTTCTCCACTCCGGTCACCATCCGCAACCCCTTCGGCGAAGGCCAGGTGCAGGTGAAGGGGCTGGAGGGCGACCCCGAGGAGACGGTGGTGAACGTCGCGCGCCACGCCACCGACCCCGACGCGCTGCGGGTGGGCGACTGGTTCGAGTGGAAAAAGGCGGGCGTCGAGGAGCCGCTGCCGGTGCGCCTCATCTTCATCACCCCGCGCAAGACGCGCTACATCTTCTGCGACCGCAACCAGAAGGAATACATCGAGTGCACGCGCAACGAGGTGGTGCGCCGCCTGCGCTCGGCCGAGGCGGTGCTGATGGACGAGGAGCCCGAGGTGCCGTTCTTCGAGCGCATCATGACCAGCGTGCTGAGCAAGATGAAAGGCGCCGCCGCGCCGGCATAGCCCGGCGCGCTCCTGCCGGCTACTTGAACAGCTTCTTGACCGCGTCGCCGGCGCTCTTCGCGCCGTCCTTGATGGCGCCCAGCGCGCTGGTGGCGACGCTGGTCACGCCGCGCGCAAGCGCGCCCCAGACCTGCTTGACGACGTCGCCCGCGGTGGCGCCGTTGCTCTTCTTGCCGATGTCGCGCAGGTGCATGTCCGGCACCGCGGCAGAAAGGGTGGTGCCGAAGTGCGCCCTGCCGTTGCGCAGGTACAGGTTCTCGATGACGAATTTCTTGCCCGGGCCGGCGTCGGCCTGCTTCGGCCCCGTGTTCTTCGCCACCCAGGCCTCGACGTTCTTCTGGATCACGCTCATGTTGTCGCCGCCGGGGCCGCGCTCGTAGACCACGTCGGGCGAGGCGATCAGCAGTTCCTTCACCACGATCACGTCCTTGGTGACCGAGCCCGGATCGAGCTTGAGGCTCAGCTCGCCCACCTTGAGCGCGTGCGGCGCCGCGTAGCCCTTGGGGTTGCCGATGGCGAGGCCGCGGATCGTGCCCTTGCCGGCCGCCAGCTCGATCGTGACGCTGTCCACCCTGACGGAAACGCCCGTGATCTCGGGACCCCACTTGTGGATCGCGCGCTTGACCAGGCCGTCGAGCGACTGCATCAGCCACCAGGCGCCGCCGCCGGCGGCAAGGACCAGCAGCAGGACGACGCTGAGGATGACGTTGCGGGTTCTCATGGCGGGATGATACCCCGGGGCGGGCTCCTCAGCCCGGCGGGCCGGGCAGCTGGCGGCGGTCGGCGCCGCGCAGGATCTTCTCCAGCAGCGCCATCGCGTGCGGCGACTTGAATACCGCCGAGTGGATGTCCTCCTTGACGATGTAATCCGTGACATCCAGGTCAAACACGTTGTCCCAGACCCGGTCCCGGTCGGCAAGGCCGCTGCGGCCCAGGCGCCGCTTGCCGAAGTGCTTGAGGCCCGCCGAGGCGCCCAGCGTGTCGTCCAGGCCCGTGTACAGCGCGCCGATGCGGTAGCAGAGGTTGGCCATCAGGCTGCCGTCGGCCTCGTTGGCGAGGTCCTTCTGGAAGAGATCGTTGTCGATGTCCGCGGCAACCAGCGCAAGCTGGTGCACAAGCGTGATCAGCTGCGGGCTGTTCAGGCGCTCGGCGGCGATCTTGAGGCCCTTTTGCACGACGTAGCTGCCCATGCTGTGCCCGATCACCGAGATCTTGGCGCGGCAGAAATTCTTCGGGTCGCAGGTGCGCGCGGCGAGCCGCTGCTGCGCGGCGGCGATGTCGTGCAGGCGCACGAACAGCTCGGCGGCGTGCGGGCCGGAGTCGCGCGCGTCCTCGCGGTCGGGCAGGTAGCCCGCCACCGAGCCGTTGCTCGGCCAGGAAAAGAGCACCGGCACGCC
>JADLES010000225.1 GCA_020845995.1 Burkholderiales bacterium
CGGTGCGCGCGCGAGATTCCGCGAGCAGCGCCGCAGCCAGCGCCGCGGCCATCAGGCGGTGCGATGCGGATACGGCCTGCGGCCCGAACCGCTCCACGAACCCGGTGTCCGCCCCCTTGGTGGCGAAAGCCTCGTCGCGCAGCGCGCCGATCAGAAAGTGGCGGTTGCTGCGTATGCCAAGGACAACGGTCCGCTCGAGGGCATCGGCGAGGCGCTCGCGCGCCAGGTCGCGCGAAGGCGCGTGGGCGATCAGCTTGGCCAGCAGCGAGTCGTAGTGCGGCGTGATCTCGATCCCGGATTCCAGCGCGTGATCGACGCGCACGCTCTGGGCTGGCTGCCAGAGCGCGAGGCGTCCGGCCTGCGGCAGATGGCCGGCAGGCGGGTGCTCGGCGCAGAGGCGCACCTCGATGGCGTGGCCCGAGAAGCGGATCTGCTCCTGCCGCAGGGGCAGCGGCTCGCCGGCGGCGACGCGCAGCTGCCACTCGACGAGATCGAGGCCCGTAAGCGCTTCGGTCACGGGGTGCTCGACCTGCAGGCGCGCGTTGGCCTCGATGAACCAGAACCGGCGCTCTTCATCGAGCAGGAATTCGACCGTGCCTGCGCCGACGTAGCCGGCCGCCTTCGCCAGCGCGATGGCCGCCGCGCCCATCCGGGAGCGAAGCTCGGCGGTCACGGCGGGCGAGGGCGATTCCTCGATCAGCTTCTGGTGCCGGCGCTGCACCGAGCAGTCGCGCTCGCCCAGGTGCACGCAGTTGCCGTGCGCGTCGGCGAAGATCTGGACCTCCACGTGGCGTGGATTGATCACCGCCTTTTCCAGCATCACCCGGTCGTCGCCAAACGCATGCAGCGCCTCCGAGCGCGCGCTTTTCAGCGCGTCGGCGAATTCCTCGCGCGAGCGCACGAGGCGCATGCCGCGCCCGCCGCCGCCGGCCACGGCCTTGATGACCACGGGAAATTCGGGCTTCTGCTCGTAGGCCGGCAGCACCGGCACGCCTGATTTGGCGGCGAGCGCCTTCGCGTTCGTCTTGTCCCCGAGCGAGCGCATCGCCGCGGGCGGCGGGCCGACCCAGACGCGTCCCGCCTTCTGCACGGCCTCGGCAAACGCCGGGTTCTCGGCGAGGAAGCCGTAGCCCGGGTGCACCGCGTCGCCCGGGGCGCGCAGGATCGACTCGATGTTGAGGTAGGACTCGCGCGGCGCGGCGCCGCCGATGCACAGGGCGGAATCCGCCGCGCGCACGTGCGGCGCATCGCGGTCGGCGTCGGAGTACACGGCGACGGTGCGCAGGCCCACGCGCTTCGCCGTGCGCATCACGCGCAACGCGATTTCGCCGCGGTTGGCGACGAGCAGCGAGCGGAACTTCACCGGCCCCTGGGCAATATGTGCATGTACTTGCAGATGATGCCGAGCATCACCTCGTCCGCCCCGCCGCCAATCGAGCCCAGGCGCCCGTCGCGGTAGGCGCGCGACACCGGGTTGTCCCAGGTGAAGCCCATGCCGCCCCAGTACTGCAGGCAGGCATCCGAGACCTCGCGCCGCAGGCGCCCGGATTTGAGCTTGGCCATCGAGGCGAGCTCGGTGACGTCGCCGCCGGCGATGTAGAGCTCGCAGGCGCGGTAGGTGAGCGCGCGCAGCGCCTCGATCTCGGTCTTCAGCTCGGCGAGCCGGTAGTGCACGTACTGGAAATCGAGCACGCTCTGGCCGAACATCCTGCGCTCGCGGATGTACTCGATGGTGTCGTTCAGCGTGCGCGTGAGGCTCTCGATCGAGGCCGCCGCCGCCCACAGGCGCTCCTCCTGGAACTGCTGCATCTGGTAGGTGAAGCCCGCGCCTTCCTCGCCGATGCGGTAGCGCTGCGGCACGCGCACATCATCCAGATGGATGAGGCCGGTGTCCGAGGACATCATGCCGATCTTGCGGATCTTCTTCGCCACGCTGACGCCCTTCGCCTTCATCGGCAGGACGATGAGCGACTTGTTCTTGTGCGCCGCGCCTGCCGAGGTGTTGGCGAGCAGGCACATCCAGTCGGCCTGCAGGCTGTTGGTGATCCACATCTTCGCGCCGTTGATGACGTAGTCGCCGCCGTCCTTGCGGGCGCTGGTCTTGATCGAGGCGACATCCGAGCCGGCGCCGGGCTCCGAGACGCCGATGCAGGCCACGTGCTCGCCGGCGATGGCGGGGGCGAGGAATTCCTTCCTCAGCTCGTCCGACCCGAAGCGCGCGAGCGCCGGCGTCGCCATGTCGGTCTGCACGCCGATCGCCATCGGCACGCCGCCGCAGCGGATCGCGCCCAGCGTCTCGGCGAACACCATGCCGTAGCTGTAGTCGAGCGCCGCGCCGCCGTAAGCCTCGGGCTTGGTGAGCCCGAGCATGCCCAGGGCCCCGAGCTTCCTGAACACTTCATGGGCGGGGAAGATCTCGGCGGCCTCCCATTCGTCCACGTGCGGGTTGATCTCCGCGTCGATGAACTTCTTCATCGTGCGGCGGATCTCGTCGTGCTCCTGGGTGAATTTCATCTGGTGATCCTGCGCGGGATTCCGGGCCCGTTCCCTCGGGAACGGAATGATAATACGTGCATGAACGGCTTGACCGCGCCCGGGTGCCTGCGCTTGCCGCCCGCGCCGGGGTCGCGGTTCGGCGCGCCCGCGCGCTAGCCCGGGCGCGCATCGCCGCCATCGTCGAAACAGGCGCGTCCCCGGCCGCCGCGCATGCACATCGAATCGTCGCCTTCCATCGAAACCAGGCAATCCTGGATCGTCGCCACGGCGGCGCTCGCGACGCTGCTGATGTCGTTCGGCAGCGCCTGGATCATCGCCGTGGCGCTGAAGGACGTGGCGGCCGAGGTCGGCGGCAGGCGCTCGGTGCCGGCGCTCGCGGCCGCGCTGGTGTGGCTCTGCACGGGCTTCGGCGGCATCCTCATGGGCCGGCTCGCCAACCGGATCGGCACGCGCTGGACGGTGCTGATCGGCGCGGGGTCGATCGGCGTCGGGCTCGCGGTTTCATCGCTCGGGCCGTCCTGGCCTCTGTGGATCGGCCACGGCGTCTTCATCGGCCTGTTCGGCTTCGGCGCGATCAATGCGCCGCTGTACGTCTACATTAGCCAGTGGTTCGATCGCCGCCGCGGCTCGGCGCTGGCGTTGATCTCCAGCGGCAGCTACCTCGCCGGCGCGATGTGGCCGCCGCTGTTCGAGCGCATGATCGGCCAGTTCGGCTGGCGCCAGACGATGCTGATCTGGGTGGCGGTCGAGTTTCTCGCCATCGCGCCGCTCGCGCTCATCGTCTTCAAGCCGGCGCCGCAGGCGCCGGCCGCGCCGTCGGCCGCCTCGCACGGCAGGCCTGGCGTCCTCGGCATGCGGCCGAACACCGCGTACGCCATGCTCTGCGTCGCGTCGGTCCTGTGCTGCGTCCCGATGGCGATGCCCCAGCAGCATCTGGTGGCGGTTTGCAGCGATCTCGGCTTCACGCGCTCGTTCGGCGCCGTCACGCTCTCGGTCCTGCTCGGCACCGCGTTTCTCAGCCGCCAGATGTGGGGATGGATTTCCGACCGGATCGGCGGCCTGCCGACGATTCTGATCGGCTCGATCTGGCAGGCCGTCGCCATGTCCGGCCTGCTGCTGGCGCAATCGCAAATCGGGCTGCTCGGCGTCTCGGCGCTGTTCGGGCTCGGCTTTTCCGGCATCATCCCGGCCTACGTGCTCGCCCTGCGCGAATGGTTCCCGGCCGCGGAAGCCTACTGGCGCATCCCGGTGGTGTTGATGTTCACCGCGATCGGCATGGCGCTCGGCGGCTGGCTCGCGGGCGCCCTTTACGATCATTTCGGCGATTACGCGTTCGCATTCGCGACCGGCGTGTTCGCCAACGTGATCAACTTCCTGATCATCGGTTTTCTGGTGTACCGCCAAAGCCGCTGGCGGCGCGGACCGCCGGTGCCGGCGAGCGCCTGAGACCGCGCGGGCCGCGGCGCGGCGATCCGCGGGTCAGGGCCTCGCGACCCCGAACTGCACCGGCCGCACGCTGCGCGCATCGCCGTCCTTGCAGATCGAAAGCGCGAAGCCGAGAACGTTCCTCGTGTCGCGCGGATCGATGATGCCGTCGTCGAGCAGGTAAGCGCTGGTCACGAACGCGCTCTGCTGCTTTTCGAAGTTTTCGATGATTCTTTCCTTTACGGAATCAATCTCGGACAAATTCACTTCCAAACCCTTTCGTTTCATGCCCCCTTCCATCACGATCGCCATGGTGAGCGCCGCCTGCTCGGCGCCCATCACCGCGGTCTGCGCGTTCGGCCAGGCGAAGAGGAAGCGCGGGCCGTAGGCGCGCCCGCACATGCCGTAGTTGCCGGCGCCGAAGGAAGCGCCGCACATCAGCGTGATCTGCGGCACCGCGGCGTTGGTGACGGCCTGGATCATCTTCGAGCCGTGCTTGATCATGCCGGCTTCTTCCGACGATCTGCCGACGATGTAGCCGGTGGTGTTCTGCAGGTAGAGGATCGGCAGCCCGGCCTGGCAGCAGGCCTGGATGAAGTGCGTCGCCTTGTTCGAGCCGGCCGGGTCGAGGGGCCCGTTGTTGGTGACGATGCCGACGCGCTCGCCCTGGACCGCGGCGTGCCCGCAGACCGTGGCCGGGCCGTAGGCGGCCTTGAAGTCGAGCCAGTCCGAGTCGTCGACGAAGCGCGCGATGGCTTCGCGCATGTCCACGGGCTTCCTGTAGTCGGCCGGCATGACGCCGAGGAGCTCCTCGGCGGGATAGCGGGGCGGCTTGCCGCCGGGATGGGATCCGCTCTCGAACTTGAGACGGGAAAGGACCTCCCTGGCGAGGCGCACCCCGTCGGCATCGTCTTCGGCGAGGTATTCGCCCAGGCCCGAGACCTGCGTATGCATCACCGCGCCGCCCAGCTCCTCGTCGGTGGCGATCTCGCCGGTGGCGGCTTTCAGCAGCGGCGGCCCGGCAAGGAAGGCCTTGGCGCGGCCGCGCACCATGATCACGTAGTCGGAGAGCCCGGGCATGTAGGCGCCGCCCGCGGTGGAAGAACCGTGCACCACGGTGACCACCGGCAGTCCGGCCGCGGACAGCCTCGCGAGATTGCGGAAAATCGCGCCGCCGTGGATGAAGCCCTCGACGCGGTACTTGAGCAGGTTGGCGCCCGCCGACTCGACCAGGTGCACGAAGGGCAACCGGTTCTCCAGAGCCAGGTCCTGCGCGCGCAGGAGCTTCTCGCGGCCCATGTGCTGGATCGCGCCCGCGTCGATGCCCGAATCGCTCGCCACCACCATCGCGCGCGCGCACGCGACGTAGCCGATGCCGGCGATCATGCCGCCGCCGGGAACCGACTGCTCCGGATCGGGGTCGTCCAGGCAATAGCCCGCGAGCGAGGAAAGCTCCAGCCAGGGCGCGCCGGCGTCCAGCAGCCGCGCGATGCGCTCGCGCGGCAGCAGCTGGCCGCGCTTGTCGAACAGGGGCTTCGCCGCCGCGGACTTCCGCCGGGTCCTGGCTTCCAGATCCCGGAGCATGCCGATCCGCTCGAGCATCGCCGCCCGGTTGGCCTGGAAGGCCGCCGAGGAGACATCGAGCTTCGACAGGATCGCGGGCATTACTCGAGCACCCTGGGGTGCGAGGCGAGATGGAAGCCGTCGAAGGGGAGGGTCCGGAGATCGGTCGTTTTCGCCCGGTGCGGCTTCGCGTTCGGCACGGCGCCGTCCACCCGGATGCAGGCGCCGGAAATGAATGCGGCCGCCGGCGACAGCAGGAAGCAGACCGCGGCCGAAAGCTCCGACTCCGTCCCCAGCCTGCCGAGCGGCACGATCTTCGGCAGGGCGCGGATATGCTCGCGCATCTCGGGCGGGTAGTGATCGAGGCCGCTGGAAGCGATCCAGCCCGGCGCCACCGCGTTGACGCGCACCGGCGCCCACTCGAAGGCGGCGGTCTCGGTGAAGTTGAGCATGCCCGCGCGCGCGGCGCCAGAGTGGCCCATCCCCGGCATGCCCTGCCACATGTCGGCGATGACGTTGACGATCGCGCCGCCGCCGGCCGCCTTCATCCACTGCGTGTAGCACTCGCGCGCGACGAGGAAGCCGCCCGTGAGATTGGTGCGCACCACCGCGTCCCAGCCCTTCGCCGAGATCGACTCCAGCGGCGCGGCGTACTGGCCGCCGGCGTTGTTGACGAGGCAGTCGATCCTGCCGAAATCGGCGAGGATCGCCCCGACCGTCTGCCTGACGGTTTCCTCTTCCCTGATGTCGCAGACGTAGCCCCGGGCTCGTCCGCCGGCGGCGGCGATTTCCCCGACGACCCGCTCCAGCTTCTCCGGCTTGCGTCCCGCCAGCGCGACGCCGGCGCCCAGCGAGGCGAGCTCGTGCGCGGTGCAGCGTCCGAGGCCCGAGCCGCCGCCGGTGACGAGCGCCACCTGGCCGGAGAACAATCCGGCGCGGAAGACCGATGCGTAGCGGGCGGGGCTTGCCACGGGGCCGATTATCCGGCAAATGCCGCGCGCACCCGCCTCATTTCGCTTCCCTGCGCACGATCGCCGTGCTCGCCGCCACCACGATCGCGGCGCCGGCGAAGGTCCAGGCGTCCGCGGTGCGCCCGAAGACCGCGAGATCGAGCAGCGATGCCCAGACGATGCCGAGGAAGGCGAGCGGCTGCAGCGCGGAGATGTCGAGCAGGCGCAGCGCCCAGGTCAGGAAGAAGTAGGCCAGGGTGCCGAAAAAGCCGGCGAGGAGCGCGAGTCCCAGTTGCGCCGCGCTCGGCGTCTGCCACAGCCACAACCCGAACGGGGTAAACAGCAGCGCCCCCAGCAGGCTCTGCCAGAAGACGACCTGCGCCGGCGAATCGCGCCCGGCGACGACCTTGGCGACGAGGTTCGAGCCGGCGATGAGCGGCACCGAGGCAAGCATCATGAGGACGCCCGGGCCGATCTCCGCCAGGCCGGGGCGCAGGATGACGAGCACGCCCGCGAATCCGGCGAGCACGCCCGCCCAGCGCGCGCGGCGCACCTTCTCGCCGAGGAACAGCGACGCGCCCAGGGTCACGAACAGCGGGCCGGTGAAGGAAAGCGCCGCGGTGGTGGCGAGCGGGATCAGGGCCACCGCCGAGTACCAGAGCGCGTAGCCGCCGCTGTGAAAGACCGCGCGCAGGCCGTGCAGCCTGAGGTCATGCGTGCGCAGGCCGCCGCGGCCGGCGGCGAGCGCGAAGGGCGCGATGCACAGGGCGCCCGCGATCCAGCGCAGCCACGCGACCTGTATGGGCGGCAGCTCGTGCGCGAGCAGCTTCACCGTCACGTTCAGGCACTGGAAGATGACGCCGGCGAGCAGCGCGAAGAGGAAACCGCGCGCGGCCATTCCCCTCATGGCCCGTCTCGGCGCGGTCGCGGCGGGTGTAGATCTGTCACCTGCATTTTTCGATGCGTTCCCGCGGCAAGGCAGTCCGGCCCGATGATACAGAGCAATTCCCGCGGGCTGTCGGCGACCGCCGATGGACCCCGCCAGGACCGGCGCCAGCTCGACTCGCAGCTCGCGGCGCTGCTCGAGCGCGCGCTCAACCCTTGACGATGACCGTGTTGACGCCGGCGGCGTAGCCGAGCCCCATCTCCTTGAGCGCCGCCTCGATTCTCTTCAGCGCCGCGGCGCGGAGGTCGAACTGCTTGCCGGGCGGGCAGCGGAACTTGCAGCGGAAGACCTTCACCCCGGGGTCGACGCGGTAGAGCTTGCCCTTGAGCGGCTCCATGAGGTGCTGGCCGAGCGCGGTGTCCTCCTTCAGCTGCTCGCCGATCTTCTTGATCATCTTGCGGATCTTCTCGCTCTCGACCTCGATCGGCAGCGGCAGGTTGAACTTGTCGATCACCCAGTCGCGCGAGGTATTGCGCACCGAGCCGAGCGCGCCGTAGGGCACGAAGTGCAGCGGCCCGTTGTGGTGGCGCAGCGCGACCGAGCGCAGCGTGATGCGCTCGACCGTGCCCTTGGTGTTGCCGGCGCCCTCGACGTACTCGCCGACGCGGAACGCATCCTCGGCGAGGTAGAAGACGCCCGCGATCACGTCGCGCACCAGCGCCTGCGCGCCGAAGCCGAGCGCAAGGCCCACCACGCCCGCGCCGGCGAGCAGCGGCGTGATCTCGATGCCGAGCGCCCAGAGCGACGAGAGCACCAGCAGCACCAGCAGCACCACCGCGGTGGTGACGCGCAGCAGCGGCAGCAGGGTGAGCAGGCGCGAGCTCGCATCCGGCGGCTGGTGCGGGTCGGCCGGCGCGATGCGCGAGAGGCGCTGGTCGACGACGCTGCGCACGGCGATCCAGACGCCGTGCGCGAGCAGCGCGAGGACCGCGACGCCGAGCAGGCGCAGGCCGACGCCGACCCAGGGGCTCGAGCTCTCGGCGAGCGCGGAGACGGGGGTGTCGAGCGCGAGCGCCGCGGCGCCGATGCCGGCGAGCGCCACCACGAAGCGCGCGAGCGAGAGCGCGATCGCCGGCAGCGCCTCGCGGTCGGCGGGCTTGCCGGCGGTTTCGTCCTCGCTGTGCCAGTAGAAGTAGACCATGTCGTGCAGGCCGATCTGCAGCCCCACGACCACCGCCAGGATGGCGGCCACCGGCGCGGCGCGCGGGCTGAGCAGCCATACCGCGTAGACGAACACGACCAGCATCGCGAGCGGAAAGGAGCGTGGGAACAGCGGCGCGCGCGCGGCGCCGGCAGCGCCGCGGCTCCCGGGCCTGCCGAAGAGCGCGAGCGAGAGCGCGACCAGCAGCGCCGCGGCCGCCGTATAGGCGGCGAGGCGCAGCGCGCTGGCGATGTGGTGCGCCGCCACGCCGCCGCTCTCGACCATGGCCGGCAGGAAGCTGCCGCAGGCGAGCAGGAAGATCGCCGCCAGCAGCGCCGCGGCGAGCCAGCGCGCGGCGCGCGGGGCGACCGGCACCAGCCGCCGGTGCGGCCGGCCGGGGGCGATGAGGATGCCGACGCCCATCCACGCCGCGCGCAGCACCAGCAGGAACAAGGTCGCGAACACCACCAGCGGGTGCACGTGCGGGGGCCAGGTGAAGGCCGCCGAGGCGCCCAGCGCCGCCGCCGTGAACAGGAGCAGCCCGGAGCCGCGCAGGAGCAGCAGCCTGAGGCCCAGGCGCAGCGCGTGCAGCGGGGTCAGCGCCGGCGCCGACTGCGCCGCGCGCAGCGGCGAATAGGCATAGGTCCAGTAGAGCCACTCCACGGCGATGCCGATGAACAGGATCAGCAGCAGGTAGGTGGCGCTGCGCACGCCCGCGCCGCTCATCAGCGTGGCGTGCGCGGCCTCGGCGGCGCGGCGCGCCTCCTCGGGCGCGCGCGCGAGATCGAGCCCGAGCGCCTCGAGCCGCTGCTTGGCGGCGCCGAGCAGCTCGAGCGACCAGCCCGACATGCCCTGGTCGCTCATGTTCTCGACTCGGCCGCCGCCGCGGCCTGCCCGCCCGGCCATTCCTGCGGCGCGCGCGCGGCCGAAGCGTCGGCAAAGGCGGGCAGGAGGCGCGTCACCGCCACGCCTTCGTCCAGCACCCGTGCCTGGCAGGCGAGACGCTCGCCGGCGCCCGCGTGCACGCGGGCGAGCGTATCGCGCTCGAGGTCGCCGGGCGCCGACAAGCGGTCGGCGCCGGATTCCACGCGCACGCGGCAGGTGCCGCAGCGCCCGCGGCCCGAGCACACATGCGCGTGCGGCACGTCGTTCAGCCGGCTGAATTCGAGGATCGAAAGCCCGTGGCGGCCGCCCGCGCGCGCGCCGCCGTCATAGGCGACGGCGAGCGGCCTGCGCCGGTGGCGCAGGATGCGCGCGCCGAGGATCGCGAACGCGGCGGCCACCGCCGCGAGGTAGGTCCAGATCGCCGCGCGCTGGAAATCGGCCAGCTCGCGCGTCACCTTGGCGATGCGGCCGACGTTGTCGAGGATCATCTGCTTCCAGGCGGGATCCGAGGCCAGCTTGTCGAGCACCTCCTGGCCGGCCTGCGCGAAGCCGAGCAGCGCCAGCACCGGCACCGCGAAGAGGACCGGGATCACCAGCCCGCCGATCCGGCGCCAGACCGGCTTGAGGACCAGCCAGGAATACAGGCCGATCGCCGCGTGCATCCAGACGAAGACCACGACGAAGAGCTGCAGGAAGGCGTAGAAGGGCGCGAAGCTCCAGTAGACGGCGAGGATCTGGCCGTAGTTCGAGGCGAAGCCGGGCGAGACCGCGTTGGCGGTCGCCGTCGCCACCACGTGCGCGATGGCGAGCGGCGGGATCGCGAGGCCGAGCGCGAGCTGCATGACATCGGTGGTGCTGAGCGCGAGCGAGCGGCGCGCGGCGACCGCGTACAGGCCGAGCGAGAGATGGATCGTGCCGGCCGCGCCGAGCAGCCACAGGCCCGCTCCCCGCGTCCACGGCGCGGTGAGCAGCATGCGCCAGGCCTCCATCTCCGCCAGCGAGCGCAGCCCGAGCGACAGGTTGGCGAGGTGGCAGGTGACGAAGGCCATCAGCACCAGGCCCGAAGCGAGCCGCGCCCGGCGAATCAGGGCCTCTCCGCGCATGCCCGGGATTATAGGGGCAGCCCGGCGGGGCCGCGCGCCGGCGGCCGGGGTTGAAGGAAAGTGATATCATGATATCTAACCGATCCGGAGGCGGCAGGCATGGCCCAGTTCGTCGTTCGCCAGCTCGAGGAAGAGATCAAGGCGCGCCTGAAGCGGCGCGCCGCGCGCGCGGGGCGGAGCATGGAGGAGGAGGTGCGGCACATCCTGCGCAATGCGGTGAAGCAGGGCGGCGCCGCGGCGCCGCGGCTGGGGTCGAGAATGGCGGCGCGGTTTGCCAGGGCCGGCCTGAGCGCGGAACTGCCGGAACTGCGCGGCCAGCCCGCGCGGCCGGCGGATCTTGGCAGGTGATCATCCTCGACACCAACATACTTTCCGCGCTGATGCGGCAAGCGCCGGAAGCGGCCGTCGTGCATTGGCTCGACCGGCAGCCGGCCGACTCGGTCTGGATCACCAGCGTCACCCTGTTCGAGGTGCGGCTCGGGCTCGCGATCCTGCCCAGGGGCAGGCGGCGGCATGCTCTGGAATCCGCGTTCGAGCAGCTGCTGGCGGAGGATCTCGAGGACCGGGTGCTCGCGTTCGATTCCGCCGCCGCCGCGGAGTCGGCTTCCCTGGCCGCCGAGCGCCAGAAGGCGGGCCGTCCGGTCGACCTCCGCGACACGCAGATCGCCGGCATTGCGCTCTCGCGCCGCGCCACGCTCGCCACCCGCAACACGCGCCACTTCCAGGACCTGCGGGTCGCCGTGGTGAATCCCTGGCATGCTTCGTAGCGGCTAGAATCGGGGTTCGCATGCCGAGGGCACTGCAGTGATTCCCCGCACCCTGTTCACTTCCGAGCACGAGACCTTCCGCGACAGCGTCCGCCGCTTTCTCGAGACCGAGGTCAAGCCGCACGACGAGCGTTTCCAGGAGCAGGGTTACGTCGACAAGTCGGTGTGGAAGAAGGCGGGCGAGAACGGCTTCCTGTGCATGAGCATGCCCGAGGAGTACGGCGGCTCGGGCGCCGACCGCCTGTACAGCATGGTGCTGATGGAGGAGCAGGCGCGCGCCAACAATTCCTCGCTTGGCTGGGGCCTGCACTCGGAGATTGTCGCCCCCTACCTCAACAACTACGGTAGTGCGGCGCTGAAGAAGAAATACCTGCCGGCGATGGC
>JADLES010000226.1 GCA_020845995.1 Burkholderiales bacterium
GCAGCAAGGTATGGCCGTCTGGCGCCGCGCGGGCGACGGCGAGCGCGGCGGGGACGCTGGCGCCGCCCGGCTTGCTCTCGACGAGCACCGGCGTGTCGTTCAATTCGCCGGAAAGATACTGGGCCACGGCGCGTCCCATGAGATCGGCCGGTCCGCCCGGCGGCGCGGGAATGATGATGCGGATCGGCCTGCGCGGATCGGGAAAGCCCTGCGCGCGGCTGCCGCCGGCAGCGAGGGCCAGTGTGAGCGCGAGGAACTCGCGGCGCGTCGTCGTAGCGAATAAAGGCACTGTCCGTCTCCGTTCGTATCCCCGGTCCCCTGGCATCCTACAACACCGCGCGCGCCGCGCGGTGCCGTCGCTCGCGCAGGCGGACTGCCTCTAGCGTCGGGCGCGTTCCGAGCGGAGGAATTCAACCGACTGCATTTCGTGCAGCCGGCTCACCGTGCGCTGGAACTCGGCCGCGGCGCTCTTCGCGTCCTCGCCGCCGTCGGCGAAGAGCTCCTCGGGCGGCGCCGCCGCCGAGACGATGAGCTTCACGCGGTCGTCGTAGAGCACGTCCACCAGCCAGGTAAAGCGGCGCGCGGCATCGGAGTCCCGCGGCGACATCCTGGGAATGTCCGAGACGATGACGGTATGGAAGCGCTTCGCGAGCTCGACGTAGTCGGCGTAGGAGCGCGGGCCGCCGCACAGCGCCGCGAAATCGAACCAGACCAGGCCGCCGGCGCGCTTGCGGTAGCGGATCTGCCGTCCCTCGACATCGAGCGCCTGCGTTTCCTCCTCGACGTCCTTCAGCTCCTGGAAGATCCTCTCCAGCGGCGCGCCGCCGCCCACGTGGTAGACCCGCAGGCGCTCCATCTTGAGGCGACGGTAGTCGGTGCCCCCGTCGACCTCGACCACGTCCAGGCGCTCCTTGAGCAGCGCGATCGCGGGCAGGAAGCGCTCGCGCTGCAGGCCGTTCTCGTAGAGCCGGTCCGGGTGGTAGTTGCTGGTCATGACGAACTCGACGCCCCGCGCCATCGCCTGTTCCAGGAAGCGCCCGAGGATCATCGCATCGGCGATGTCGGCGACGTGGAACTCATCGAAGCAGACCAGGCGCGAGCGCCGGGCGGTGCGTTCGGCGGCCATGGCGAGCGGATCCTCGGCGCCCTTCAGCTCGTCCAGTTCCCGGTGGATCTCGCGCATGAAGTGGTGGAAATGGATGCGCCGCTTGCGCACGAGCGGCACGCACAGGTAGAACGCGTCCATCAGAAAGCTCTTGCCGCGCCCTACCGGGCCCCACAGGTAGACGCCCTTGGGCAGCGGCGGCCTCACCAGCAGGCGCTTGAGCGCCGTGCCGCGGCGCGCCTTGTACGCGCTCCATTCCTCGTGCAGCCGTTGCAGCCGCTCGACCGCGCGCCGCTGCGATTCGTCGGCGACGAAGCCGCGGCGCGCGAGGCTCTGGCGGTAGACGCTGACCACGTCCATGTCAGCGCTCGGCGCTCACGACGGCGGTGGCGTGCATCAGGCGCGGCTCGTCAGGTGCCGCGCGATTCGTGCCGCGCCAGCCACAGCGTCCCGGCGAGAATCAGCACCCCGCCGGCGATCGTCCAGGCATCGGGCAGCGTGTGGAAGATCGCCATGCCGAGCAGCGCCGCCCAGACCAGCTCGAGGAACCGCGCCGGCTGCACCGCGGAAATGTCGGCGACGTGGAAGGCGCGCGTCATGCAGTAGTGACCGCCCGCGCCGACGAAGCCGCACAGGATCAGCAGCGCCCACTGCGCGGCGGACGGCGATACCCAGAGGACCGCGGCGAAGGGAGCGAGAAAGAGCGCCACCAGCAGATGCTGCCACAGCACGACAATGTCCGGACGCTCGGTCCGCGTGAGCACCTTGGCGACGAGGAACGAGCCCGCGAACGCCGGCGCGGAGGCGAGCATCAGCAGGATGCCGGTCATGTGTCCCCCGCCCTGCGCGCCCGGCCATACCACCAGCATCACGCCCGCGAAGCCGAGCGCGACCGCGGCCCAGCGCGCGCCGCTCATGCGCTCGCCGAGGAACAGCACCGCGCCCAGGCAGATGAAGATCGGACCGGTAAAGCCGACCGCGGTCAGCTCGGCCAGGGTCACCAGCGGCATCGCCGCGAACCAGAGCAGCATGCCGCAGCCGTGGAAGAGCCCGCGCACCAGCTGTAGGCGCGGGGCCTTCGGCCACAGGGCGCGCACGCCGGGCCGCAGCGCCGGCACGAGCATGACCAGCGCGCCGAGGAAGTGGCGCAGAAATCCCACCACCCAGGGTTCCATCTCGTGCGAGATCTTCTTCAGCGTCGCGTTCAGGACCGTGAACAGGACGCCGGTCGCGGACATCCACAGCAGCCCGCGGGCCGTCGGCGAAAGCTTCAAATGTTCAACGCGCGCTGGTCGACCGCGAGAGCGGCATCCTTCATCGCTTCGCCGAGTGAAGGATGCGCATGGCAGATCATGCCGATGTCCTCCGACGAGCCGCGGAACGCCATCGCCACGACCGCCTCGGCGATCAGCTCCGAGGCGAACGGGCCGATGATGTGCACGCCCAGGATCTCGTCGGTGGCCTCCTTCGCCAGGAACTTGACCAGCCCGGCCGAAGCGCCCATGGCGCGCGCGCGCGCGTTGGCGGAAAACGGAAACTGCCCCGCCCGGCAGGCGATGCCCTCGGCCTTGAGCTGCCGTTCGGTCTTGCCGACCCAGGCGATCTCCGGGCTGGTGTAGATGACCGAGGGCACGAGGTTGAAGTCAATGTGCGGCTTCTGCCCGGCGATGCGCTCGGCGACCGCGACCCCCTCCTCCTCGGCCTTGTGCGCGAGCATCGGCCCGCGCACCACGTCGCCGATCGCCCAGACGTTGGGCACGCCGGTGCGGCAGTCGCCGTCGACCGCGATCATGCCCCGGTCGAACTGGATCCCGACCGCCTCGGCGTTCAGGCCCGCGGTGTTCGGAACGCGGCCGATGGAGACGATGAGCCGGTCGGCGTCGATCGCCTTCGCGGCGCCGTCCCGATCCTTGTATTCGACCTGCACGTCCTTCTTCGAGAGGGAAACTCCGGCCACCGAAACGCCGAATTCCATCTTCAAACCCTGCCTGGCGAAGATCTTCCCTGCTTCCTTCGCGATCGTCTCATCGGCCATGCCGAGGAACTCCGGCAGCGCCTCGAGGATCGTCACGTCCGCGCCGAGGCGGCGCCAGACGCTGCCCAATTCCAGGCCGATCACCCCCGCGCCGATCACCGCGAGCTTCTTCGGCACATCGCCGATCGCGAGCGCGCCGGTATTGCTGAGGATCCGCTTCTCGTCGAACGCCGCGCCCGGCAGCGGCCGCGGATTCGAGCCCGTGGCGATGATGACGTGCCTCGCGGATATGGTCCGGTTTTCCGTTCCGGTGATTCTGATCTCCGAAGGCGAGGACCCGAACGAACCCCGGCCGTGAAGGAAGGTCACCTTGTTTTTCTTGAACAGGTACAGGATTCCGTCGTTGCTGCCCTTCACGACTTTGTCCTTGCGCCTGAGCATAGCCGCCAGGTCCAGCTCGAGGCCTTTCACCCGCACGCCGTGCTCGGCGAAGTGATGGCCCGCCGCCTCGTAATTCTCCGAGGACTGCAGCAGCGCCTTCGACGGAATGCAGCCGACGTTGGTGCAGGTGCCGCCCAGCGCCGGCTTGCCGTCGGCCCCCGTCGCCTCGTCGATGCAGGCGACCTGCATGCCCAGCTGCGCGGCGCGGATGGCGGCGATGTAGCCGCCCGGACCGCCGCCGATGACCGCGACATCGAAGGAGGACATGGCCTAGATTTCCAGCGCCAGCCGCGCCGGGTCTTCCAGCGCCTCTTTCATCGCGACCAGACTGAGGACGGCTTCCCTGCCGTCGATGATGCGATGATCGTACGAGAGCGCGAGATAGTTGATCGGCCTGACAACAATCTGGCCGTTCTCCACCACCGCCCGCTCCCTGGTGGCGTGCACGCCGAGGATCGCCGATTGCGGCGGGTTGATGATCGGCGTGGAGAGCATCGAACCGAACACGCCGCCGTTGGAGATCGAGAAGGTGCCGCCGGTGAGGTCCTCCAGCGACAGCTTGCCGTCCTGCGCCTTCTTGCCGAACTCGGCGATCTTCTTCTCGATCCCGGCGAACGAGAGCTGGTCGGCGTCGCGCAGGATCGGCACCACCAGGCCCCGCGGGCTGCCCACGGCGACGCCGATGTCGAAGTAGCCGTGGTAGACGATGTCGGCGCCGTCCACCGAGGCATTGACCACCGGGTACTTCTTTAGCGCATGCACGGCGGCCTTCACGAAAAAGGACATGAAGCCGAGCTTCACGCCGTGCTCCTTCTCGAAGCGCTCCTGGTACTTCTTCCTCAGCTCCATCACCGGCGCCATGTTGACTTCGTTGAAGGTGGTGAGGATCGCCGCGGTCGACTGCGACTGCACCAGGCGCTCGGCGACGCGCGCGCGCAGGCGCGACATCGGCACGCGCTGCTCGGGCCGGCCCGCGAGCAGCTTGTCCACGTTGACGGGCGCGGGCGGCTGTTGCAGGGCTGGTTTCTGATCTGAAGGCTTTTCAGGTTGCGCGAGGACATCGCCCTTGGTCACGCGGCCATCGCGCCC
>JADLES010000227.1 GCA_020845995.1 Burkholderiales bacterium
CACGTCGTCGGTCTTGAGCTGGTTCATCACGTCGCAGGTGCGCTGGATGACGCGGCCGACGCCGGATTCGCCGACGAACATGTGGTGCGCTTCCTCGGTCAGCATGAACTTGCAGGTGCGCGCCAGCGGGTCGAAGCCGGATTCGGCCAGGGAACACAACTGGTACTTGCCGTCGCGGTCGGTGAAGTAGGTGAACATGAAGAAGCTGAGCCAGTCCGGCGTGCGCTCGTTGAAGGCGCCGAGGATGCGCGGGTTGTCGGCGTCGCCGGAACGGCGCTCGAGCAGGGCTTCGGCTTCCTCGCGGCCGTCGCGGCCGAAGTAGGCGTGCAGCAGGTAGACCATGGCCCAGAGGTGGCGGCCTTCCTCGACGTTGACCTGGAACAGGTTCCTCAGGTCGTACAGGGAAGGGCAAGTGTGGCCGAGCAGGCGCTGCTGCTCGACCGAGGCAGGCTCGGTGTCGCCCTGCGTCACGATCAGGCGGCGCAGCACCGAGCGGTACTCCCCCGGCACGGTCTGCCAGGCGGGCTGGCCCATGGCGTCGCCAAAACCGATGGTCCTCTCCGCCACCGGGTCCGCCAGAAAGATGCCCCAGCGGTACTGCGGCATCTTGACCGCGCCGTACTGCGCCCAGCCTTCGGCGTCCACCGAGACCGCGGTGCGCAGGTAGACGTCGGCGCCCTGGAAGTCGGTCGGTCCCATGCCTTTCCACCAGTCGATGAACTTCGGCTGCCAGTGCTCGAGCGCGCGCTGCAACGTGCGGTCGTTGGCGAGGTTGACGTTGTTGGGGATCTTTTCGGAGTAGTTGATGCTGCTCATGTTCAAATTCTTTCCCAGTTGAATTTTGCCTTGGAACCCGTGCCGTAGACCTTCAACGCGCCCTGCTCGCCGACCGCGTTGGGGCGGATGAAGATCCAGTTCTGCCAGGCCGACAGCCTGCCGAAGACCCGGGTCAGCATGTTCTCGCGCCCGCTGAAGCGCAGCGAGGCCTCCATCCCGGTCAGGGCATCGGGCGAGAGCGCGACGCGCTCTTCGATCGCGATGCGCACCTCCTCGTCCCAGTCCAGGTCGTCGGGGGCGAAGGTGACCAGCCCGAGCCGTTTCGCCGTTTTCGCCTCCATCGGTGTTCCACGGGGAAGGTCGGGCGCCTCTCCGCAGTAGCGTGCCGAGACCCTCGTTTCGCCGCTCACCATCGGGTAGGCGCCGAAATTGAGCGGCGAGAGGGCGATCGTCGGGCCTTCGGCGGCATCCAGCATGTAGCTGCGGTCGGCGGCGAGCAGCAGCTCGGCGAGCGTGCCGGCGAAACAGGAGCCCGGTTCGACCACGGCAATCATCGAGCGCGAGGAAACGTCGAGGCGGGCGAGCGTGCGCCGCAGGTAGCCGACGGTCTCGCGCACGAACCAGTCCGGCTGGAGCTCGGCGATCAGCCTGTCCAGGTCCAGAACCTCCTGGACGGTTCCCCGCGTTTTCAGGATCCAGACGCCGACCTCGAGGTGATTGTGGCGCAGGTTGAGGATCGTGTCGTCGAGCTCGCGCGCGAGCTGCAGCGGATACCACTCGGCGCTGCGCCGCAGGGCGATCTGCTCGCGCGTCGGGCCGTTGACGGTGATCGTCGCGGTGCGCGCCTGCTCGTCCACGCTCAGGTCGACCAGCAGGCTCTTGAGGGGCGTCAGGGCAACCCCCGCGCCGCCCGGGCGGTCGGACTGGCGCGCCAGCTCCAGCGCGCGCGCTTTCACGCCTTCGGTGAACTGCTGCGGCTTGAAGATATGATCGACGAGCTTCCATTCCCTGGCGCGGTCGGCGCGCACGCCCTCGGCGGTGGTGCAGAACACGTCGGCCAGGTCCCTTCTGACCTTTCTCTTGTCCACGATCCTGGTCAGGCCGCCGGTGCCCGGCAGCACACCCAGCAGCGGCACCTCGGGCAGGCTCACCGTGCTCGAACGGTCGTCGGTCATCGCAATCTCGTCGCAGGCGAGCGCGAGCTCGTAGCCTCCTCCCGCGGTGGTGCCGTTCAGCGCGGCGAGGAACTTGAGTCCCGAGTGGGCGCTGGAGTCCTCCAGCCCGTTGCGCGTCTCGTTGGTGAACTTGCAGAAATTCACCTTCCAGGCGTGCGTCGACAGGCCGAGCATGTAGATGTTCGCGCCCGAGCAGAACATGCGGCTCTTGCCGCTGGTGACGATCACCGCCTTCACCTCGGGGTGCTCGAAGCGGATGCGGTTCACCGCGTCGTGCAGCTCGATGTCCACGCCGAGGTCGTACGAGTTGAGCTTGAGCTTGTAGCCGGGGGCGATGCCCTTGTCCTCGTCGATGTCGAGCGTCAACGTGGCGAGCGGGCCGTCGCAGGCGAGCTTCCAGTGGTGGTAGCGTGATGGGTCGGTGTCGAAGCGGATCATGTCCTTGCCTTGATCTTGAGATCCTCCAGGATGGCCTTCGCGGACCGGCCGGAAGTCTCCACCATGGCGTCGGCGCGCGCGTACAGGTCGTCGCGGTCAGCGAGCAGCTTGCGGATTTCCTCCAGCGCCGCCGCCCGCCCCTTGAAGGGGCGCATGTCGCCCTGCGCGATGACGCGGTTCATGTGCTCCTCCGGCTTCGCCTTCAGCCAGATCGTATGGCAGTGGTCGAGCAGCAGGCGGTAGGTGTCCGGGTCGGTGACGAGGCTGCCGCCGGCGGCGATCACCGCGGCGTCGTGGGTGCGCAGCACGCGCTCCAGCGCCCGGCGCTCGAAGCGTCGGTAGGCTTCCTGGCCGTACATGGCGAACACTTCGTCCAGCTTCACGCCGGCCTCGCGCTCGACCTCCGCGTCCAGTTCGATGAACGGCACGCCCAGCGCGGCGGCGAGCCTCGCCCCCAGGCTGGACTTGCCCGCGCCGCGCAGACCGACCAGGGCGATGCGGCGGCCCGCCGCGTCGGCGTCCGGCGCCTCGCGCACCAGGCGCTCCATGGCGACGCCCATCGCGTGCGCGAGCTTGCGCAGCAGCAGCACGGAGATGTTTCCCTGGCCGGCCTCGAGCTGCGCGAGGTAGCGTTCGGACACGCCCGAGGCGGCGGAGAGCGACTTGCGCGTCATGCCGTTGGCGCCGCGCCAGGAGCGCACGCGCTCGCCCAGCCGGGCGAGGTAGGCGGCTTCCTGCTGCGCGGGGGTGAGTGGGGCGTTCATGAAGTATAATGCTTGACTGGAATTCTAAGGTGCAATATATTGTCTGTCAATCCACAATCGCGCTTCCGCATGAAAATCACCCTCCTGGTCGGCACCATGACCGGCACCGCGCAACTGGTCGCGCAGGAGCTCGAATTGGCGTGGGACGACGGTGAGACCCGGGTCGAGACGCTGCTCATGGAGAAGGTGGATGCCTCCGTCTTCTCGCGCGAGGGCATTTTCCTCGTCGTCACCTCCACCTACGGGCAGGGCGACGTCCCCGACAACGCCAAGCCCCTGTACGAAGAGCTGAAGGCGAAGCGGCCCGATCTCTCGCGCGTGCGGTACGGGTTGTTCGGGCTCGGCGACAGGACGTACGCTGAAACCTTCAACTTCGGCGGCAAGCGCTTCGACGAGATCCTGCAGGAACTGGGCGCGCAGCGCATCGGCGAGCGCGTGCAGCACGACGCTGCCTCCGGGGTGCTGCCCGAGGAGAGTGCGGTGGAGTGGGGCGAGGGCTGGCTCGCGCTGGCCAGGGAGTCCGCGGCTCTGGGCGCCCGGGCAGGGCAATCACCTGAGAGAATCCGGCCATGAGCATTCCGCGCGAATACAACGCAGCCGAAGACCTGCTCGGACGCAACCTGGTCGCCGGCCGCGGCGCCAAGCTCGCCTACATCGACGACGCGGGGCAGTGCAGCTACGCGGAGCTCGCCGACCGCGCCAACCGGTTCGGCAACCACCTGCTCTCGCTCGGGCTGCGGATGGAAGACCGCGTCGTCATCGCGATGCACGATTCCATCGACTGGCCGGTGGCGTTCCTGGGCGCGATCAAGGCGGGCATCGTGCCGGTGGCCGTCAACACGCTGCTCACCTCGAAGGACTACGAGTACATGATGCGGGACAGCCGCGCCAAGGCGCTGCTCGTCTCGGCGCCGCTCAAGCCCCAGTTCGACCCCTTCCTCCCGCGGCTGCCTTTTCTCCAGCATGTCCTGGTTCCGCCTTTCGAGCTGGGAAAGGGCAAGTCGGATCTCGAGACCGCGCCCACGACTCGTGACGATCCGTGCTTCTGGCTGTACTCGTCGGGCTCGACCGGCATGCCGAAGGGGACGGTGCACGTGCACGCGAGCATGCGCCTCACCGCGGAGCTCTACGCGCAGGGCGTGCTCGGCTTGATGGAGTCGGACGTCTGCTTTTCCGCGGCCAAGTTCTTCTTCGCCTACGGCCTGGGCAATTCGCTGACGTTCCCGCTGATGGCGGGGGCGACCACGGTGGTGATGGCCGAGCGCCCGACGCCCGAGGCGGTGTTCAAGCGGTTGCTGGAGCGCAAGCCGACAATCTTCTTCGGCGTGCCGACGCTCTACGCCGCGCTGCTGGCGTCGCCGGCCTTTCCTTCGAAGGATCTCCTCAGGCTGAGGGCCTGCGTATCGGCCGGCGAGGCCCTGCCGCCGCAGATTTCCCGGTCGTTCAAGGAAAAGGCGGGCGTCGAGATCTACGACGGCATCGGCTCGACCGAGATGCTGCACATCTTCCTCTCCAACCGCCCCGGCGACCTGCGCTACGGCACCACCGGAAAGGCGGTGCCCGGCTACGAGCTGCGCCTGGTGGACGAGCAGGGCCACGACGTGAAGCAGGGCGAACTGGGCGAGCTGCTCATCAAGGGCCCGACCGCGGCCAACCTGTACTGGAACAACCGCGAGAAAAGCCGCGGCACCTTCGTGGGCGAGTGGACGCGCAGCGGCGACAAGTACACCCAGGACGCCGACGGCTTCTACACCTACGGCGGCCGCACCGACGACATGCTGAAGGTCTCCGGCATCTGGGTGTCGCCCGCCGAGGTCGAAGCGGCGCTCGTCTCGCACGAGGCGGTGCTCGAAGCCGCGGTGGTCGGCAAGGAGGACGAGCGCAAGCTCGTCAAGCCAAAGGCCTTCGTCGTGCTCAAACCCGGCAAGCAGGCGAGCGTGGAGGACCTGCAGAACTACGTGAAGTCGAAGCTTGCCCCCTACAAGTATCCGCGCTGGATCGAATTCGCCACCGAATTGCCCAAGACGGCCACCGGTAAAATACAGCGCTTCAAACTCCGAGGTTGAAGCATGAACGCACCGGTGACCCAGCTGGAAATCGACCAGCGCGTGTTCGATCTGTACGACGAGTACTGCCACGGCCGCATCGATCGGCGCGAGTTTCTCGCGCGCGCGGCGCTGATCGCCGGTGGCCTGTCGATGGCGCAGGCGCTGCTGCCCCGGTACGCGCTCGCGCAGACCATCTCGTTCACCGACAGCCGCATCAAGGCGAACTACGTGACCTATCCAAGCCCCGGCGGCAATTCGGGCCAGATGCGCGGCTACCTGGTCCAGCCCGCGGGTGCGGGGCCGTTCCCGGCAGTGCTGGTGGTCCATGAAAACCGAGGGCTGAATCCGTACATCGAGGACGTCGCGCGCCGCGCCGCGGTGGAGGGATTCCTGGCGCTCGCGCCGGATGGCCTGTTCCCTGCGGGCGGCTACCCCGGCAACGACGACGACGGCCGCTCCCTGCAAGCCGGCCTCGACCAGGCGAAGCTGCGCACGGACATGCTGAACAGTGCGAGATACCTCAAGAGACACAAGCTCGCGACCGGCAAGCTGGGTGCAACCGGATTCTGCTGGGGCGGCGGCACGACCAACTACCTCGCTACAGTGCTCGGCGCGGATCTTCAGGCGGCCGTACCCTACTATGGCGCGGCGGCGGCGACCGCGGAGGTGCCGAAAATCAAGGCGGCGCTGCTGATCCAGTTCGCGGAGAACGACGCGGGCATCAATGGCATGTGGCCGACCTACGAAACGGCGCTCAAGTCGGCGGACGTGCGTTACGAAGCGCATACCTATCCAGGAACTCAGCACGGCTTTCACAACAATTCGACGCCGCGCTACAACGAGGCGGCGGCGAAGCTGTCGTGGGAGCGCACGGTCGCGCACTTCAAGAAGCAGCTCGCCTGAAGCTCTCGATCGTCGTCCCGGCGTTCAACGAGGAGCGGCTGATTGCCGGTTCTCTTGCAGCGATCCGGGCGGCGGCCGGCGTTTTCGACGCCGAGGGCTGGGAGCTGATCGTCTGCGACAACAATTCGACCGACCGCACCGCCGAGATCGCGCGCGCGGCGGACGCGACAGTGGTGTTCGAGCCGCACAACCAGATTTCACGCGCGCGCAACCGCGGCGCGGCGGCGGCCTGCGGCGAGTGGCTGCTGTTCGTCGACGCCGATTCGTTGCCGAGCCGCGAGCTGTTCGCCGATCTAAAGGAAGCGATCGGCAGCGGCCGGGTGCTGGGGGGCGGCAGCACCGTCGCCACCGACGAGGACGCGCTCCCGGTGCGCGCGGCGCTCGCATTCTGGAACGCGATGAGCCGCAGCCTGCGCTGGGCGGCGGGAGCGTTTGTCTACTGCGAGGCGGCGGCGTTCCGCTCGGTCGGGGGCTTCAGCGAGGAGCTGTACGCTTCCGAGGAGCTGGACCTGTCGCGCCGTCTGAAGCGCCTCGCGCGCGTGGAGGGCAGGGAGTTCCGCATCCTGCACCGCCATCCGCTGCGCACCAGCGCGCGCAAGTTCCACCTCTACGGCTGGGGCGAGCTCGCGCGGGTGTTCCTGCGCTTTCTCGCGCACCCGCGGCTCGCGCTGCGCAGCGCGAAGGAATGCTCGCCCTGGTACGACGGCCGGCGCTAGCCTTTGCGCGACAGGAAGCGGCGCACCAGCCCCTGCGTCGTCTCGCCGGCGAGCAGGTCCGCGGTGCCCTGGATCTCCATTTCGTAGCCG
>JADLES010000228.1 GCA_020845995.1 Burkholderiales bacterium
GCGCTTCCTGCGCGAGGTGGACTCGAGCTCGGTGCTGGTCAACGCCTCGACCCGCTTCGCCGACGGCTACGAGTACGGGCTGGGCGCGGAGATCGGCATCTCCACCGACAAGCTGCACGCGCGCGGCCCGGTGGGCCTGGAAGGGCTCACGACCCAGAAGTTCGTCGTCTTCGGGCACGGAGAAACACGCGGTTGGTGACGCGGCGCGTTGGCATCCTCGGCGGCACTTTCGATCCGGTCCACAACGCCCATCTGGCGATCGCGCGCGCGGCGCTCGCGCGGCTGGGCCTGGAGCGGATCCTGTGGCTGCCGACGGGCGCGCCCGGCTACCGCCAGCCGCCGCTTGCGCCCGCCGCGGACCGGGTGGCGATGCTGAAGCTCGCGCTGGCTGATGAGCCGCGCTTTGCTATCGACGAGCGCGAACTGCGGGCGGGCGCGTCGGGATTTACATTTGACAGCATTTCTTCCTTGAAACGCGAATATCCGCAAAGCCAATTCGTGCTGCTCATGGGCTCCGACCAATACGAGAAGCGCGCGACCTGGCATCGGTGGGACGAGCTGGAGAAGCTCTGCGCAATCGCCGTGGCTTCGCGGCCGGGCTCGCAAGCCGGGCATTCGGCGGAATCCCTGCCGATCGAGCCCAGCCCGGTCTCCGCAAGCGACATCCGCGCCCGCGTCGGGCGCGACGAGGACATCTCGGCCATGGTGCCCGCGCCCGTGCTCGCCTACATCCGTCGAAAAGGCCTGTACCGTTGATGGACATCCGCGCCAAGCAGCGCGCCGTGGTCGAGGCGCTGGAGGACATCAAGGGCCGCGATATCGTCGTGTTCAACGTCGCCCGCCAGACCGCGTACTTCGAGCGCGTGGTGATCGCGAGCGGCGATTCCAGCCGGCAGGTGAACGCGCTTGCGGCCAGCGTCGAGGAGAAGATGAAGGCGCTGGGCGCGAAGATCGCCGGCGTCGAGGGCCGCCGCAACGGCGAGTGGGTGCTCGTCGACCTAGGCGACATCGTCGTGCACATCATGCACCCGGCCGTGCGCAGCCACTACAACCTGGAGGAGCTCTGGGGCGGCAAGGAAGTGAAGCTGAAGCGGGCCAACGCCAAGGGTGCCCATGCCAAGGCTTCGCGTCCTCGCCGTCGCCAGTAACCTCCCGCGCTGGGCGAAGGACGCGCGCGACGAGTACCTGCGCCGCATGCCCAGGGGTTACGACGTGGCGATTGTTGAAACAAGGGCAGCGAAGATCAAGATCCCCGCCCATAGCCGCCTGATTGCTCTCGATGAGCGCGGCAAGGATCTAACGACAAGGCAGTTCGCGGCGCTGCTGAGCGAGCCCACCACCTTCATCATCGGTGGCGCCGACGGGCTGGCTCCGGAGATCAAGCAGAAGGCGTCGTTGCTGCTCCGCTTGTCCGCTCTCACGCTGCCGCACGCGCTCGCGCAGGTCATGCTGTGCGAGCAGATCTACCGCGCGGC
Organism: Burkholderiales bacterium; assembly: GCA_020845995.1. Lineage (GTDB taxonomy): Bacteria > Pseudomonadota > Gammaproteobacteria > Burkholderiales > SG8-39 > RBG-16-66-20. Next base: position 1,476 of record JADLES010000228.1, read on the forward strand.
GATGCTTTTGACAGGCCATCCCTATCATCGGAACTAGCGCCGCGCCGAACCTGTCTTGACGTTGGTATAACCGCCGTTATACTGTGGGCATGAAAACCGCCGTCTCCGTTCCCGATCGCGTTTTCCGTTCGGCTGAGCAACTCGCGGCGCGCCTGGGCGTTTCACGAAGCGAGCTGTACGCCAAGGCTCTCGCTGCATTGGTGGTCAAACATCAGGATGACCTGGTTACCTCCCGGCTCAATGAGATTTACGGCCCCGGCGGGGACGACTCGTCGCTCGAACCCGGGCTCGGCCTGCTTCAGCACCGCACGCTTTCGCGCCTCAAGCGGTAGTGCGCCGCGGCGAGATTTGGTGGGCGTCGCTTCCGGAGCCCGCCGGATCCGGCTCCGGATTCCGGCGGCCATTGCTTGTCATTTCGGCGAATAGCTTCAATGAGAGTCGCATCGGCACGGTAGTCGCAGCGGTCATCACCTCGAACCTGCGTCTGGCCGACGCGCCGGGAAACGTTCGCCTGCCGCTCAAGGGAACCGGGCTTGCGAAAGCGTCCGTAGTCAATGTCTCGCAGATCATCACCGTGGACAAGACGTTTCTTACGCAGCGAATCGGCAGAATCAACCTTCGATTGCTCGCCGAGGTTGACGATGGGCTTCGTCTCGTCCTCGCGGTCCAGCACGCGTCCCGTGATCACCCAACTTGACCGCAGCATCTATCTAGCGTCGCGCAGCCCGCGCCGGCGCGAGCTGCTCGCGCAGATCGGCGTGCGCTTCCAGGTGCTGATGTTCCGCGACCGGCCGGAGGCCGACGCGGAGCTGGACGAGACGCCGCTGGCAGGCGAAGTTCCGGGCGCCTACGTCGAGCGCCTCGCGCGCGCCAAGGCGCAGGCCGGCTGGAAGCGCCTGGAGCAGCGCAGCCTGCCGCGCTCGGCGGTGCTCGCAGCCGACACCACGGTCGCGCTCGCCGGCCGCATCCTCGGCAAGCCGGCCGACCGAATCGAGGCGGCGGCGATGCTTGCCGAGCTCTCGGGCCGCCGGCACGAGGTGCTCACCGCGGTCGCGCTCAAGGACGAGGCGCGCATGGAATGCGCGCTGTCGGTGTCGGAAGTGGAGTTCCGGGCGCTGTCGGCGGAGGACATCCGCCAGTACGTCGCCACCGGCGAGTGCGACGACAAGGCCGGCGGCTACGCCATCCAGGGCCGCGCCGCGCAGTTCGTCGCCGGGCTGCGGGGTAGCTTCTCCGGCGTGATGGGCCTGCCGCTCTATGAGACGGCGCAGCTGCTCGAGCGCATGAGCGCGCCGCGCGACCGGCGCAAATGAGCGAGGAGATCCTCGTCAACATCACGCCGCAGGAGACGCGGGTAGCGGTGCTCGTGTCGGGCCAGGCGCAGGAGCTGGTGGTCGAGCGCGCGGCGAGCCGCGGACTGGTGGGCAACATCTACATGGGCAAGGTGGCGCGCGTGCTGCCGGGCATGCAGTCGGCGTTCGTCGACATAGGCCTGGAGCGCACGGCTTTCCTGCACGTCGGCGACATCCGCGGAAACCGCAAGCCGGGCGCCAACGGCGCCGAAGGCAGGTCCGCCGCGGGCAGGACCGAGCCCGGCAAGCCGATCGAGAAGCTCCTCGCCGAGGGCCAGCCGGTGATGGTGCAGGTGATCAAGGACCCGATCGGCACCAAGGGCGCGCGGCTCTCCATGCAACTCTCCCTCGCCGGCCGGCTCCTCGTCTACCTGCCGCAGGATCCGCACATCGGCGTCTCCCAGCGCATCGAGGACGAGGCCGGCCGCGCCGCGCTGCGCGAGCGCCTGAAGGAGCTGCTGCCGGCCGACGAGAAAGGCGGCTTCATCATGCGCACGCTCGCCGAAGGCGCGGGAGAATCCGAGCTGCGCGCCGACATCGACTACCTGCGCCACCTCTGGCGCGACATCGGCGAGCGCTCGCTGGGTGCGCAGCCGCCGCGCCTGCTCTACCAGGACCTCTCGCTCGCGCAGCGCGTGCTGCGCGACATGGTGTCGGGCGACACCGCCGCGGTGCGCATCGACTCGAGGGAAAACTTCCAGAAGCTGGAGGCCTTCGCCGCGGCGTACATGCCCGCGCTGCGAGCGCGCCTGGAGCACTACACCGGCGAGCGGCCGCTGTTCGACCTCTTCAACGTCGAGACGGAGATCGAGAAGGCGCTGGCGCGGCGCGTGGACCTCAAGTCCGGCGGCACGCTGGTCATCGACCAGACCGAGGCGATGACCACCATCGACGTGAACACCGGCGGCTTCGTCGGCCAGCGCAACTTCGACGACACCGTTTTCAAGACCAACCTGGAGGCCGCGCAGGCGATCGCGCGCCAGCTGCGCCTCAGGAACCTTGGCGGCATCATCGTCGTTGACTTCATCGACATGGATTCGGCGGATCACCGTGCCGCGGTGCTGGAGGAGTTCAGGCGCGCGCTCGCGCGCGACCGCACGCGCGTGACGGTGAGCGGCTTCACCGCCCTCGGCCTGGTGGAGCTGACGCGCAAGCGCACGCGCGAGTCGCTCGCGCACGTGCTGTGCGAGCCCTGCGCCGCCTGCGGCGGCCGCGGCGAAGTGAAGACCGCGCGCACGGTCTGCTACGAGGTGCTGCGCGAAGTGCTGCGCGAGGCGCGCGCCTTCCACGCCCGGGAGCTGCGCGTGATCGCCGCGCCGCCGGTCTATGATCTCTTCCAGGAGGAGGAATCCGGCGCGCTGGCGATGCTCTCGGACTTCATCGGCAAGCCGGTCTCGATCCAGGTGGAATCGAGTTACACGCAGGAACAATACGATATCGTGCTGCTATGACCGACCTCTGCTACACGCCGGCGACAAAGCTCGCCCGCCTCATCCATGCCCGCAAGCTCTCCGCCACCGAGGTGATGCAGGCGTTTGTCGCGCAGATCGAACGCGTCAATCCAAAGGTGAACGCGATCGTCACCTTCCTGCCCGAGCAGGCCTTGAAGAAGGCAAAAGAACTGGACAGGAAGAAGACGAAGCCCCTGCTCGCCGGCCTGCCGATCGCGTTCAAGGACCTCCTCGCCACGCGCGGCATCCGCACCACGATGGGCTCGATGATCTACAAGGACCAGGTGCCCGCCGAGGACGCGCTGCTGGTCGAGCGGCTGAACGCCGCGGGCGCGATCACCCTCGGCAAGACCAACACGCCCGAGTTCGGCGCGGGCAGCCAGACCTTCAACCTGGTTTTCGGCGCCACACTCAATCCCTACGACCTGTCCAGGACCTGCGGCGGCTCCTCCGGCGGCGCGGCCGTAGCGGTCGCGGCCGGCATGCTGCCCTTTGCCGACGGCTCGGACCTTGCGGCCAGCCTGCGCAACCCCGGCAACTTCTGCAACGTGGTGGGCTTCCGGCCCACGCCCGGCCGCGTGCCCGGCTATCCCGCGGCGAACGCCTGGGACAGCCAGCCGGTGCTGGGCCCCATCGCGCGCACCGTCGAGGACGCGGCGTTCCTCCTCTCCGCGATGGCGGGCCCGGATCCCAGGGCGCCGCTTTCGATCATGGAACCCGGAAAGATCTTTGCGGCTTCCCTGTCACGAAAATTCAAGAAAACAAGAATCGCCTGGAGCCGGGACTTTGGCGGACTCCCCATGGACCCGCGCGTGACGATGGTGCTGGAAAGACAGCGCAAGGTTTTCGAGGACCTGGGCTGCGTCGTCGAGGAGGCCTGCCCGGATTTCAGCGGCGCGAAGGAAGCCTTCGAGACGCTGCGCGCGGTGTCCTTCGCGCAGCGCTACGCGCCCTTGCTGCGAGAGCACCGCAAGCAGCTCAAGGACACGGTGGTCTGGAACATCGAGCAGGGCCTCGCGCTCAACGGCGCGCGGGTCGGCCGCGCCGAGGGCCTGCGCACCGAGCTCTTCCAGCGCATGCGGCGGTTTCTGGAAAAGTACGAATTCCTGCTCGCGCCCGTGAACCAGTTGCCGCCGTTCCCGGCCGCCGAGGAGTACCCGACCGTGATCGCGGGCGAGCCGATGGGCAACTACCTCGACTGGATGAAGAGCTGCTACTACGTCACCATCACCAGCCATCCGGCGATCTCGGTGCCCGCCGGGTTCACCGACGACGCCAAGCCTCTGCCGGTGGGGCTGCAGATCGTCGGCCGCTACCGCGACGACTTCGGCGTGCTGCAGATCGCGCACGCCTTCGAGCGGGAAACGCAGGCCTGGAAGCGACGCCCTACTTTGACTTAGGCAGGCGCCCCATCAGGTAAAACTCGTCGTTGGGCCGCATGCTGGTGACGTTGGCGAGGCGGTTCGACATGGCGAAGAGCGCGGTGATCGAGGCGATGTCCCAGACATCCTCGCCGCTGAAGCCATGCGCGCCCAGCGTCTCGAGGTCCGCATCGCCCACCGTGTGCGACTCGAACGCGACCTGCATCGCGAAATCGAGCATCGCGCGCTGGCGTGGAGGAATGTCCGCCTTGCGGTAATTGATGGCGATCTGGTCGGCGATGAGCGGATTCTTCGCGCGCACGCGCAGGATGGCGCCATGCGCGACCACGCAGTACTGGCAGTGGTTCGCCCCCGAGGTCGCGACCACGATCATCTCGCGCTCGGCCTTGGTCAGCGTCACCGCGCCGCCGGGCTCTTTTTCCATGAGGGCGTCGTGGTAGGCGACGAAGGCGCGCCACTCGGCAGGCCGGTGCGCGAGCGCGAGGAACACGTTCGGCACGAAGCCGGTCTTGCGCTGCACCGCCTCGATGCGCTCGCGGATATCGGCGGGGAGATCTTTCAGCTCCGGGACGGGAAAGCGGCTGGCTGGTTTCGCGCTCATGGTCTGCCTGATGGAATAGCAAGGCTGCGGACGCTGTATTCTACTGGCCCAC
>JADLES010000229.1 GCA_020845995.1 Burkholderiales bacterium
GCGCCCGCGGGCAGCACCTGCACCCGGCCCTGCCCGACCGGATCGCGGCTGCGCCAGTCGCCGCCCGCCGCCGCTTTGGCGCGCGCCCGATCCACGGCAATGGGGTGCTCTGCCTTCATCCGCTCGCGCGCGGGTTCGATCATGAGGTTCGCCGCCGCAATGATGTGCGCGGTCGACCGGAAGTTATCGGTGAGGAAAGCGGGCTTCGACGCATAGTCCTCCGCGAACCGGCGGATAAATTCGACCGACGCGCCGGCGAAGGCGTAGATGTTCTGGTCGTCGTCCCCGACCGCGAAGAGGCTGAGCTTGCGTTCGGCGTCCTGCTGGGTGCGCCCGGCCAGCGCGGAGATCAGCTCGTACTGGTCCGCACCCACGTCCTGGTACTCGTCGACGAGAATCCAGCGAAACCCGGCGAGCAAGCGCTCGCGCTGCTCATCGGCGTCCTCGACGGCCAGCCCTTCTCCTTTCAGAAGTGCGACGGCCCGGGGAATGACGGTCTTCAGCACCTCGTCGTCGACCACGCCCGCGCGTCCGGCGAAGCTCAAGCCCGCGAGGCGCATGGCGAGCGCGTGGCAGGTCAGGACCGTGACCCCCTTCGCGTCGTCGCCGATCAGATCCGCAAGGCGCCGCCGGATCTCCACCGCCGCGTGCCGGTTGTAGGCGAGTGCGATGATGCCGCGCGGGTTCTCGCGCATGGCGCGAACCAGGTAGGCGATGCGGTGCACCAGCACGCGGGTCTTGCCTGAGCCGGGCCCCGCGAGCACCAGCAGGCTGCCATCGCCCCGGTAGTTGACGATGCGCTGCTGCACCGGATTGCCGAGCGACTCGACGATCGCCCGCCACGATTCGGGCGTCGTCTGCCGCTCCAGTTCCTTCTCGCGTTCGGGCAGCCAGCGCCGGATGAACTGCTCTCGCGGCAATCTGAAGTAGTCGATGGTCAGGCGCACGGCTTCGGCAATGCTCTGCAGGCCGCGCTGCACGTACTCGGCCATGACGTGGATCTGCACCACCTGCTCGTCGTAGTGCAGCTTCAAGGGCTCGAACTCCGAGCGGCCGAAGCCGCGCTTCTCCGGCACCAGCTTGATCGTCATCGCGGTGCGGAACACGGCCAGGCCCTTGTTGAGGCGAATCACCTCCTGCTCGTGCAACCACAAGAGGCCGCGCTCGAGCGCCTTGACCGGGTCCTTGAGCTGCGCTTTGAGGAAAACATCGTCTTCGATCACTCCCCGGAGCGTCCCCAGCGTCGTTTCCGCGAGCAGGTCGGTGCCGCGCAATCCGCCCGGAAGGCAAGCGAGCAAGTGCTCCAGCAACCGGCCCGCCACCGCGCGCCGCAGCTCGGCGGTTTTCGCGATCGCCTGCCATTCGCGCTGCAGCGTCACCTGCACCGTTTCGGCATCGAAGCGCCGCAACCGGACACTCCCCATCCCGCCAGCGTCGCTGCGCCCATCGGCGGCAAGACCGCGCAGGATGCGCCAGAGCATTTCCGGCAGCGCCTCCCCATGCCCGGCGTCCCTGAGGTGCTGCGACAGCACGCGAAGATGTAACGCGGACCCCTCGCCCTTGCCCAGTTCGGGCGCGCGCTCGCGCAGCTCATCCAGCAGCGCGATTTCGAGCCCCGCGGCCTCTCCCAGGCGCTTCTGCGACGAGCGCTCCACCCCCTGGTGCACGAACGCGGTCAGCGCGGTGTCATCCCTGCAGATGCCCAGGCGGTCGAGGTCCTGCAACGCGCGGCGCACGCCCTCCGAATTCAGCCCGGTGATGCCCATCAGCTCGTCGGTGGTGAAGCCTTCGTCCTCGCGCGCGCCGATCAAGACCTCGACGATCTTGAAGAGCTGGCCCTGGTAGCTCGCCAGGCCGACGTGTTTTTCGACCTTCTCCCTTGCCTCCGCTACCGAGGCCACCTGGAGGGAAGAGGGAAACACCTCCACGTGGTTTTCCTCGCGGGCAAGGAGCGTCGCCTCTTCCAGCCAGGCCACCGCCGTACGCACGCGGGTATCGTCCGTGGCGGTATCGCGCTCGAAGGTGCCGTCTTCCTCCTCGGCGAGGATCTCTCCCGCGGTCGCCACCACCACACCATTCAAGCGCTTCTTGCGGTCCAGCCGCCGCAGCGCGCGCAGGATCGCCTGGATCTCCACCGAGGTGAGACGCGAGCGCGCCGACATGCCGAACTGCCGCTCGACATCCTCCACGGTGTAGAGCAGCACGCATTGCGCCGGCGCGCGATCGCGCCCCGCGCGGCCGGCCTCCTGCAGGTAGTTCTCGAGCGAGCCCGGCATGTCGGCATGAATGACCAGCCGCACATCCGGCTTGTCGATGCCCATGCCGAACGCGTTGGTCGCCGCGAGGACGCGCAGCTCGCCGCGGATGAACTGCTCCTGCACGTTCTTCTTGGTCTCGGGGGGCAGGCCGCCGTGAAAGTAGCCCGCGCGCTCTTCCTTCGCCCTGAGAAAACCGGCCGCGTCTTCCGTCCCCTTCCGCGTCGCGCAGTAGACGATCGCGCCGCCGGGAGTGTCCTCCGGCAAATACTCCTCCAGCAGTTGGTGGAGGTGCGGCCACTTCTCTTCTGGCGAAGTCGGCACGACCGCGAACGCAAGGTTCGTGCGGCTCGCTCCGCCGTCGAAGATCCGCAGATCGACAACGAGCTCCTTGCGAAAGTAGGCGACGATGTCCTGCACCACGTCGAGCTTCGCCGTCGCGGTGAGGCAAAGGATCGGCGGCGCCGCTCCGCCCCTCGCCTTCTCGCGGATGAACCGGCCGACATAGCGGTAGTCCGGCCGGAAGGCATGGCCCCACTTGGACAGGCAATGCGCCTCGTCCAGCACCCAGGCGCCGATCTCGCGCTGCTCCAGCACCTTGCGCACCGAACGGTTGCGCAGCTGCTCCGGCGCGATGAGCAGGATCGCCGTTTCGCCGAGCCGCACGCGATCGAGCACATCGGCCCGTTCCGGCATCGAGAGCAGCCCGTTGATCGCGGCGCAGGAGGAGATGCCGCGCGCCTGCAGGCCCGCGACCTGGTCCGCCATCAGCGCCACCAGCGGCGAGATCACCACCGTGAGCGCGCCGGTCTTGTCGTAGCGCGAAAGCGCCGGCACCTGATAGCAGATCGACTTCCCCGTCCCCGTCGGCAGAATGCCCAGCACCGGCTCGCCGCGCATCGACGCCTCGACGATCGCCTGCTGCATCGAGCGCCCATCGGGCGCCGCCGGCTCCGGCCGGTAGGCGTCCAGCCCGAACCAGCGCTTCAGCTCCTTCCTCGCGTCATGCCGCTCGCGGCACCAGGCGCAAGCCGCATCGGTGCACGGCGTATCGCGCAGCCGCCGCACCAGCACCC
>JADLES010000230.1 GCA_020845995.1 Burkholderiales bacterium
AAGCCGCGCTGCTCCGCGGCGAGGCGCTCGCGCGCCGACCGCCGCGCCTGCTCCTCGGCCGCGGCGCGGCCGCGCACCGCCGCGGCCGCGCTCTCCTCGGCGGCGGCCCGCTCGCGCGCATGGCCCTCGGCTTCTTCCTCCTGGCGGCGCCGCCCGTCGGCCAGGGCCTCGGCCTTGCGCTCGGCTTCCTCCTTGGCGCGCGCCTCGGCCGCGGCCTGCGCCTCGGCGCGCTCGCGCTCAGCGACCAGGCGCGCGGCCTTGGTCTCGGCCTCGGTGCGCGCGTGCGCGATGCGGCGCAGCTCGGCTTCGGCCTGCTGGCGCTCGCGCGCGAGCTCGAGCGCGCGCCGTTCCTCGGCGATGCGCGTCTGCGCGGCGGTCTCGGCGCTCTTTTCCGCGGCGATGCGCGCGCGCACGAGCTCGCTTTCCTCGTCGGCGGCCGGCTTCGCCGGCGCCCTGGCGGCGGCGCGCCGCCGCTCCGCCTCCTTCAGCTTGTCCAGGGTCCTGCTCACGCCTTCTTCACCGCCTTCTTGAACGCTTCGGCTACCGGCGGATCGTAGCGCGTTACGGCGTTGCGGCGGCAGTCAAGCCCGCGACCTGGAGAACGCCGCTCCCGTCAATCGCCGCGGCGGCGCGGATCGAGCGCGCTGCAGCGTTCGATGAGCCCCGCGGCCTCCGCGCCGAGCACTCGGTCCATCATCGGGTAGAGGATGCCCTCTTCCTTGGCGTTGTGCTGCCGGAGAAGCTCGACCAGCAATTCGCATAGCCCCGGATAGCGGGCCGCGTCGCGAGCGCCGAGCGCCTGCTTCATCTGCTCGAACAGCGCGCGCAGCCTCGCGTGCTCCATGCGCATGACCGCCGTCGGGCCGCCGCCGGACATGCCCGTCGCCCCTTCGAGCGCCGGGAAAAGGACGTCCTCCTCCATGGTGATGTGCTGCGCGAGCGCCTCCCGGAATTCCCCGAATTCCGCCGCGGCGGAGGGCCAGTCGTCGCGGCGCGCCGCCTGCTCGGCGCGCGCGAACATGTCGTCGCACTGCTTGTGGCTGCGAGCCATGAAATCGCCGATGCTCGTCATGTTCTCCTCCCGCCTGATGTCTCTCCCGCGGCATTCCCCGCACGGACTTGAGCGCTCGCCCGGCGCCTCCCCGGGGCCGCCGACCTCTCTTTGTGCGCCACGATAGCCGGGCGAGGCCGGATTTCCTTGATGTGCGTTAAAGGCCGGGGCGCTGCAGGATGCGCGCGAGCTCCCCCGCCGCGTGGGCGAAGAACCGGCGGTACGAGGGGCAAAGATAGCTCGTCGAGGAAAAGCGATGCTTCGGGCAGCCGCCGAAACAGGCGCCGAGGAACTCGCAGCGGCGGCAATGCGCCGGCAGCCTGGACTTCATGCGACCGAAGCTTGCCTGGCGCTCGGAGCGCACGAGCTCGCCGATCGGCGCGTCGAGAATATTGCCCAGGCGGTACGCCGGGTAGGCGTAGTGGTCGCAGCTGTAGAGGTCGCCGTTCGCCTCCAGCATCGGCGTGCCGCGGCAGTCGGCGGCGAAGACGCAGAGCCGCGCGGGCATGCCGGCGAGCACGGTCGCGTACTCCTCGAAGATCTGCACGAAAACGCGGCCGACGTCGCGCGCGCGCCAGTCGTCAAACACGTCGCACAGGAACCCGCCGAATCCCTCCGGCGGCGGGGTCCAGGGAGCGATCCGCGCGTCGCGCTCGCCTTCCGGCGGCCCGGCGAACGCGCCGCCGGTCGTGACCCGCTCGACGAGCGGGATGAACTGCATGTGCCGCGACCCCAGCCTGCGCAGGTAGCGGTACACCTCGCGCCCGTGCCGGTAGTTGAGCCGGTGCACGACGGTGAGCGTGTTGCATTCCACCCCGGCACGCTGCAAAAGCGCGAGCGCCTTGACGCCGCGCCCATGGCTGCCGCGCCCGTGCAGGTCGCGCCGCAGCGGATCGTGCAGATGCGCCGGCCCGTCGATCGACAGGCCGACAAGGAAACCGTGTTCGCGCAGGAACTTCGCCCACTCCTCGTCGAGCAGCATGCCGTTGGTCTGCAGCGCATTGGCGATGCGCATGCCTGCGGGCCGGTGGCGCTCCTGCAGCGCGACCGCGTCCCGGAAGAACGCGAGCCCGGCCAGGGTCGGCTCCCCGCCCTGCCAGCTGAAGCCGACTTCCCGCGCATCCGCCTGCGCCGCGATCGTGTCGCGGATGCAGGCTTCGAGCACCGCGCGCTCCATGCGCCGCGCGGCAGGCTTGTCGGGCCGGTTGAGGTAGTAGCAATACCGGCACGACAGGTTGCACGCCGCCGACGCGGGTTTGACCATCACCGAGAACGCCTGCATGGCCCGAAATCTACGACGATTGCCGGGTGATCGGCTGCGCACGGCACGCATCGACGACGTCGTGAGCTACGACCACGAGAGCGAAGTGCAGGCCGAAGTGATACGCATTTCCTTCGCGGCCGCGTCCGACGCGCGAGCAGCGTCGGTGTGCTTCGGACCGCATATCGGCGCCTCCAAGCAAGATCGTTCAAGATCGCGAGTTGAGGTTCATGAATGCAAGTGGCACGATGGCAAGTATGGATTCGTCCGCCCAATGGGAGGAGTCATGACCGCAACGCACGACCGTGGCCGTCGCCGCTTTAGCGGGGCGCTTGCTTCAAGCGGTGCTCTTGCCGCGCTTTCGCCTTTCGGCATCGTCCGCGCGCAATCGAAGAAGCTGAAGTTGGGCGTGATCCTGCCGCTGACCGGCCATCTTGGCTTCATCGGACAATCCTGCAAGAAGGGCGCGGCTCATGCCAGCAGATTCGCCGTTCTCGGGAAGGTGAAGATGCCCAGTAGAGCATTGGCGGCGTTTGCATCGTGCGCGCTGGTGGCCGCCTGCGCCACTGCCCCGTCCGGGCCCGGGCAGCTCGCGACCGAGACCTTCATGATCCCGGCGGCCGACGCCGGGATCCAGCTCCACGTGCGCAACAAGCATGCAGCGGGGCAGGATCGCTACGCGCCGGAGAGGATTGTCCTCATGGTGCACGGCGCGACGTATCCGTCGGAGAGCGGTTTCGACCTTGACCTGCCTGGCGGCTCGTGGATGGAATACATCGCGAAGCGTGGTTACGACGTCTACTTCGTGGACGTGCGCGGTTACGGGCGCTCGACGCGACCGGCGGCGATGGACCAGCCGCCGGCGCAGAATCCACCCTTCGCCGACACACAGCAAGCCATTCGCGACGTGGGCGCTGCGGTGGACTTCATCCTCAAGCGCCGCGGCGTGTCGAAGATCAACCTCGTCGGCTGGTCGTGGGGCACGACCATCATGGGAGGCTACACCGCGCAGAACAACGCCAAGGTGGATCGGCTCGTGCTCTACGCGCCTCTATGGCTGCTGAAGGAGCCGCCGCCCTTCTCCGGCTCGGGCGCCTATCGGACGGCAAACAAGGAGCAGGCGTACGGGCGCCAGGTGCGCAGCATTCCGAAGGACCGAGTGAAAGAGATCGTGCCGCAGGAATACTTCGACAAATGGTGGGCGGCGACTCTTGCCACCGATCCCGCGGGCGCGGCCCGCACGCCGCCCGTCGTGCGTGCGCCGAACGGCGTGCTAAAGGACGTCGTCCAATACCTGGGCAAGGGCAGGCCGCTGTGGGACCCGGCGCAGGTCCGCGTCCCGACCTTCCTGATCCTCGCCGAGTGGGACGCCGACACCCCAGCCTACATGGCGCAGGAGGTGTTCGCCAGGCTCGTCAATGCGCCCCACCGCAGGCTGGTGATTCTTCCCGAAGGCACGCACGCGATCTCGCTGGAGAAGAACCGCATGCACCTCATCGAGCAGGTGCAGCTCTTCCTGGAGGAAGATCGCCGCTGAGCGCGCGCGGCGGGCGCTGTGGCCGGCGAGCGGCCAGGTCAGTCGAGCCGGATCTTCGCTTCCTGCACGACCTTTTTCCACTTGCCGATTTCCGCGGCAATGAAGCTGGAGAATTCCTCGGGCGTCGTGCCGGCGGGCTCGCCGCCGATCGCCAGCAGCTTGTCGCGGACGTCGGTACGCCTGAGCGCCCTGACCGCCTCCGCATTGAGCCGCGCCACGACCTCGCGCGGGGTTCCGGCGGGCGCGAACAGGCCGTACCACGCGCTCGCCTCGTAGCCGGCCAGCCCGGCCTCGGCGATCGTCGGCACGTCGGGCAGCGCGAGCGAACGCGCCTTGTTCGCGACGGCGATGGGCCGCAGCCGGCCCGACTTCACGTGCGGCATCACCGTGCCCAGGTCGAAGGTCATGGAGATCTGCCCGGCGACAAGATCGACCACGCCCTGGGCGATGCCCTTGTAGGGCACGTGCACGATATCGACCTTGGCCATCGACTTCAGAAGCTCGCCCGCGAGGTGCTGCGAGGCGCCGGCGCCGCCCGAGGCGTAGGTCAGCGCGCCCGGCTTCGCCCGCGCCAGCGCGAGGAGCTCCGCCAGGTCCTTCGCTGGCACCGACGGATGCACCACCAGCAGCAGGGTGCCGTAGCCGACCAGCGATACGGGGGCGAAATCCTTCACCGTGTCGTAGGGCATCTTGCTGAAAAGGAGCTGGTTCACCGCGTTCGTGCCGATGGAGCCCATAAGGAGCGTCTGGCCGTTGGCGGGCGACTTCGCGACCGCGTCCGCGCCGATGTTGCCGCTCGCGCCGGGCCGGTTCTCGATGAGCACCGGCACGCCAAGGCCTTCGCCCATGTGCTGGCCGACGGTGCGCGCCAGGATATCGGTGAGGCCGCCCGCCTGGAACGGGACGATGATCCGGACCGGCCCGGCGGGAAATGCCTGGGCGCCGGCCCACGGCGCGGCAAGCGCGAGAATCAGGCCCAGCAGCAGCGTCGATGCGTGTTTCATCGTGTCCTCCTTGAATTGATCAGTGCACCCCGTCAAGCACGGCGCCTTCCGAGCGCAGGCGCTCGCGCACGGTCGATACCGGCAGCCAGCGCACGTCCTCGATGCCCTCGTCGGCGATGATGGAGGCGGCCGCGCCGACGGCGTGCCCCATACCCATGCACGGTCCCATGACGCGCGCCGAGCCGTGCGCCTCGCGGTCGGCCGAGAAGCAGCGCCCCGCCATCAGCACGTTCTTCAGGCCCTTGGGCACGAGGCATCCCCAGGGGATGTCGTAGGAGCCACCGCCGTCGACCGGGATGCGAACCTGCTTCGCGCCGTCCTGGTGGATGTCCACGTGGTGCGACCCCTTGGCGACCGCCGCTTCGCTCTTGCGGGCGCGCAGGACTTCCTCGCCCGACAGGCGGTACTCGCCGACGATGCGGCGGGTCTCGCGGATGCCCACGCGCGGCGCGAGCCCCGAGAACTCAGCCTTCTCGAAGCCCGGCACGCGCCGGCGCATGAACGCGGCGCATTGCGTGACCTGGCCCGCCAGCTCCGACAGCGCGCCCGACAGCGCGTGCGTGCGCGTGGCGTCGATATTGGCGACGCGCGTCGTGTTCAGGCAGACCTCGCGCCGTGAGCGCGAAGTGGGTTGCACCATGACCAGCGCCGTCGGATACATCTCCCCGGAGTCAATGGCTTCGCCGAGCAGCGGGCCATCCGCCTTGAGAAAGAAACAGGGCTCGCCCTGGCGCTCGACTTCGGCGGCGATCTGCGCGTCGGTCCGGCCGCCGCGGATGGCCTCGCTTTCCCCGAGCGCGAAGTGCTCCGGATGCGCCCGCAGGAACGAGAACAGCGGCCCCTTCTCGATGCCGGCCATGCGGAACATGATGGATACCGGCTGGTATTCACCCTTTGGACTGCCCATGTCGTAGCGCGCGCCGGCCGACACGGCGAGGTCGCCGTCGCCGGAGCAATCGATGAACACCGGCGCGCGCACGACGCAGCGACCGGACTTGTTGAGCAGGACCAGGCCGTCGACCTTGCCGTCGACATGGATCGTCTCGAGCGCCACGGTGTGGAGGAGGAGGTTCACCTTGTACCGACCCAGCAGCCGTAGCACGGCGAGCTTCATCAGCTCGGGGTCGACGCAGACGTACCAGATCAGCCGCCAGTCGCTCAGGGGGCCGATGTAGCCGCCGAGTTTCTCCAGTTCGGCGAACAGTTCGCGCGCCACGCCGCCCACGATCCATTCGCCGCGTGCATTGAGCGCGCCGTCCACGGCCATGCCGCTCAGCAACTCGCCCCCGGGGATCGGGCCGGCTTCCACCAGCAGCGTTTTCGCCCCACCCCTGGCCGCCGCGGCAGCGGCCGTGACGCCGGCCGCGCCCGCGCCCACCACTACGACGTCATAGCTCTCGCACCGCATCATGCACGCCCCGTCGCCTGCCAGCCGGCATTGTTTGCCGCCGCCCGCGCGCCGCGTTGCGTCGCCGCCGGTATTTGTTCACAATGCGCACATCGAATCAACCTCGACTCCCATGCGCGCGGCGAGAACCGGCACGCAATTGCTGGACAAGACCTTCAGCATCCTGCGCCGGATATCCACGCGACACCATGTCGGCTGGAGCCTGAGCGAGCTTTCCCAGGCCTGCGGCTACCACCACACCACGGTGCACCGCATTCTCCGGTTCCTCGATCGCGAAGGCATGGTGGCGCGCCGACCCGGCACGCGGCTGTACGTGCTGGGTCCGCTCGCGCAGGAATTCGGGCTGGCCGTGCACCCGGCGCACGACCTGCGCGCGCCGGCGCTCGAGGGACTGGCCCGGCTCGCGCGCAGGACCGGCGGCGGCGCCTTCCTGAACCTGCGCAGCGGGCACGATTCAGTCTGCGCCGCCCGCATCGACGGCCGCCTGCGCATCCGCGCGCTCGCGATCGAGCCGGGCACGCGCCGGCCGCTCTGTCTTTCCGCCGGCGGCGTCGCCATGCTGCTGCGACTGCCGGCGAAGGAGCGTGCCGCCGCCCTGCGCTACGGATTGGCGGAAGCTCGCCGCATCGGCCCGCAGCGCCTGGAGCAGGCGCGCGGGATGGTCCGGCGCTCGACGCGCGAGGGCATTGGCATCAACGCCGACGGCATCATTCCCGGCATCACCGCGATCGGGGTGCCGGTTGCCGCGCGGGACGGAACGCCGATCGCCGCCTTGAGCGTGGCAAGCTACAGCGAGCGCTTCAACGAGGCTGCGTTGCGCGACGCCGTGGCCGCTCTGCGGCGGGAGGCGCGGCTCCTGGAGGACGCGCTCGAATCCTCCGCCCGCGCATCCCCCAGCGCCTTGGAGCACGTCTGAAATGCGAAGCGCTAGCGCCGCGCCTTGCCGGCCTTGGCCTGCATCTCCTTGCCCAGATTGATGAGGAACCGCAGCGCGTCCTGGTTCTCCGCATCGCGCATCAGGCCCCACATGCCGCCGAAGCCGCCGCTCGAGCGCGACTGCTTCCCTGTGATCTCGCCCGCCGAGTCGAAGCAATGCAGCATGTCCTCGAGCGTGTCGAGCCGCTCGACGAGCTTCGGGATCGCCGCCGCGATGCGGCGCAGGTCGCCCGAGGCTTCGAGCTGCGCGAGCAGCTCGACCAGCCGCCCGGCGCCGCCGCGGCTCAGCCGGTCGAGCAGCGAGATTCCCTCGGCGGCCGTCTCCGCGACGCGGCCGATCATCTCGTCCGAGAGCGCGTCCTCGGCCGAGCCGTAGACGCGGGCGAGCTTCGCGAGGCGGTCGAGATCGCCGTTGTTGACCAGTTCGGCGATCGCGGGAATCGCCTTGTACAGGCCGGTGCGGTTGACGCGGTCGATGAGGTCCATCGCGTCGGCCGCGGTGCCCGCCAGGCGCACCACCATCTCGTCGCTCAGCGAGTCGCGCGCGGCCGCGAGCACGCGCTCGGCTTCCGTCGCCAGCAGATCCTTGTCGGAGGTTTCGGACATGTCGGCCTCCTCCTAGAGCAGCCCGCGCGCCGAGGCCCAGTACAGCTTGTTGTAGGCGAGCTTGAACCAGTGGATCGCCTTGGTGGGCGGCTTGGGCTGTGGCGGGTTCTGGTAGTCGAACATCGCATAGGTGGCGCGGTCCAGTCCCGCCTCGATAAAGCAGAACACCTTGCCGTCGTACTCGCGCACCGGCGCGCCGAGCTTCACCATCGCCGCGATGTTCTCGCCCAGCGTCTCGGCCTCGAAGTGCGCCGTCGAGCCCGCCTTGCTGATCGGCAGGTTGGTGGTGTCTCCGAGCACGAAGACGTTGCTGCGTCCTTCCATGTTCAGGTTGGTGCGGTGCGTCGGTATCCAGCCGCGCTGGCCGAGGCCGTTCTTCTCGATGACCTCCATGCCGCGGTGCGCGGGAATCGAGATCAGCAGGTCGTAATCGGTCTCGCCGCCTTCCTCGCTCCTGA
This sequence comes from Burkholderiales bacterium, assembly GCA_020845995.1. Lineage (GTDB taxonomy): Bacteria > Pseudomonadota > Gammaproteobacteria > Burkholderiales > SG8-39 > RBG-16-66-20. Next base: position 8,262 of record JADLES010000230.1, read on the forward strand.
CGACGCGCTTCGCGCCGTCGACCTCCTTGACGTTGAACAGGGTCTCGTAGCTGATGCCGAGACGATCCATCTCCGGCGCGGCCCACTTGGCGACGTTCTCGAGCGTGTGCACGCGGCCGATCGGATAGGTGTAGTGCAGCTTGACTTTGTCGAGGAGGCCGCGCCCCTTGAAATAGTCGTAGAGCATGAAGGTAATCTCGAGCGGCGCCATCGGGCACTTGTGCGGGACGCCCATCGCCACCACCACCTTGCCGCCCTCGAACCTGCGCAGGCGGTTGAACATCTTCAGCGCCGTCTCCTCGGTGTAGAACTGCTCGGAATTCTCGGCGAGCCCCGGTATCTCCTCCGGCGTGGGGCGCGAGCCGGTCGCGATCGCGAGGACGTCGTAGCCATGCACCTTGCCGCCCTTGGTCTTCACCTCGTTCTTGTCGAGGCGGAATTCCTCGACCGGGTCGACCTGAAAGTCGATCCCCGGCTCGAGCAGGCCGGCCTGGTCGCGGTACAGCTCGTCGGGCATCATGCGGCCGACGGCGAGGTACAGCAGCCCCGGCTGGTACATGTGGCGCTCCGAGGCCGAGAGCAGCGTGATGCGCGTCTTGCCCGAGCGCAGCTCGTTCGACAGCCTGCGCGCCAGATTGTTGGCGAGAATCGTGCCGCCCATTCCGCCGCCGACGATCAGTATCTTCATGACGCCTCCTTTTGGGGATGATTCACGGCCAAGCCGGCCTCAATGCGTCTTCCTGACGAGCACGTGCCAGATGCCGCTTTTTTCCTCGGTACCGACGTGCTCGTGCTTCACCTTGTGGATCCATTCCGGTATTTCCGTGGCCGAACCCTTGTCGGTGGACAGGATCTCGATCTCCTCCCCCACCGCCGCCATCTTGATCGTGGCGATCAGCTCCATGAGCGGGCCGGGGCAGTAGCTCCCGCGTGCATCGATGATCCTGCGGTTCGACACGGTCGATCCTCCCGAAACGCTAGAAAGTCCAGACCTGCCCGGCGGCCGAGTGGTCCAGGAACTTGGTGAGTCCCATCGGCGCGCCGACGTAATCCTCGATATCCTGCTGCCGGTAACCGAGAATGTCCATGGCCATGGAGCAGGGATGGATCTTCGCGTCGCCAAGCTCGATCGCCTGCTGGAACAGCTGTTTGTAACCGGGCGCCTTCTTCTCCACCAGCAGCCTGCCCACCGGCCCCTCGGAAGGAGCCTCCGCGGTCGCCCCCTTCCTGAACACCGGCAGGGCGTTCATGGAGACGAACACGGTGACCTCGTTGCCGCTGACCGCGCCCACCGAAGCGACCATGGCGGCCATCTGCAATTTCTCGATGGAACCGGACGAAACGATAATGCTGATGCGATTCGCCATCGTGCGCTCCTGCGATACGGACTGCCTTACTCGCCTTGCCAGGGGCCGGTCATCCGCCCGCCTGATGTGGCATTAGAGATGGCTTGGCTTCTTGAGTTCACTGTGAAGGACAGGGGAGACGCCAGCGAGAACAAACTCGACCTCCATTTCATGATACCACCCGAAGTGCTCGCCGAAAGACGAGACGTGAAACGGCGCGGCCCCTGCAATGGAAGCGCCGCGTCTGGCGCTATGATCCGCCGGACATGAAAGTGATCACCCTGGGCACCGGCGGGCCGATCCCCAGCCCGGACCGGCACAGCGCCTGCACCCTGGTGCGCATCGGCGAGGATACGCTGGTCTTCGACACCGGTCGCGGCACGCTCACCGGCCTGGCGAGGAAAGGCGTTTCCTGGACCTCGCTCGACCCGCTCTTCATCACGCATCACCACGTGGACCACATCGGCGAACTGCCGGACTACCTGATCGCGAGCTGGATCGCCGGGCAGAGGAAGCCGCGCCTCATCTTCGGCCCACCCGGCACGAAGGCCATCGTCGACGCGCTATTCACGCGCATCTACGACAAGGACCTCGAATTCCGCACCGTGGGCGAGACCGCCTTCGGCCCTTTCGCGCCGATCGAAGTCCGGGAAGTCCGGTCCGGACTGGTGCACGACGCCGGGCGCTGGCGCGTCTACGCCGAGGAAGTGGAGCACGGCCACGGACTCGATTTCGGGCCCCTTTTCCGGCAGCGCTGGATCTGTCTTGGCTACCGCATCGAGGCGGAGGGCAGGACGGTGTCGATCAGCGGAGACTGCGTCCGCTGCGAGGGCCTGCTGCGCCTCGCGAAAGATTCGGACCTGCACGTGCAGTGCTGCTACCTCGCCGCCTCCGAACTGACGACGCCGCACCTGCGGCGCGTCGCCGAGCGCACGCTCGCCTGCTCCGACACGGTCGGCAAGATCGCCGCCGCGGCCGGGGTGCGCCGGATGGTGCTCACCCATTTCCGCCACATGCGACCCGAAGTCCTGGCCTCGATCGAGGGCGACGTACGCAGGGACTTCGCCGGCGACCTCGCGCTCGCCCGCGACCTCGACGAATTCGACGTCTGAAGATGAAAGGTGATCCATGAACCGATGCGTGCGCGTGCTGCTGGCCGGTTGGCTTCTCGCCCTGTGCGGAGGGGTCCTGGCGCAGGCCTATCCGTCCCGCCCGATCCGCGTGATCCTCGGCTTCCCGCCGGGCGGCGGCGGCGAGATCCTCGTGCGCACCATCGGACAGAAGCTCACCGAGCGCTGGGGCCAGCCGATCCTCATCGACAACCGGCCCGGGGCCGCCAGCAACATCGCCGCGGCGGAGCTGGTGAAGTCGCCCGCGGACGGGTATTCGCTGCTGTACATGCCGGCGGCACTGGTGGTGAATCCCTGGCTGTACGCCAAGGTGCCCTACGATCTCGCGAAGGATTTCACCCCCGTGACGCTGCTGGCATCGTTTCCCCTGGTCCTCGTCGTGCATCCGGAGGTGCCGGCGAAATCGGTCGCGGAACTCGTTTCGCTCGCGAAAAGCCGGCCCGGCGCTCTGAACTTCGCCTCGATCGGCAACGCCAGCCCCCCGCACCTCGCGGGGGAGACGTTCAAATTGCAATCCGGCGTCAGCGCCATTCACGTCCCCTACAAGGGCGGCGGCCCGGCGCAGGCCGCGCTCATGGCGGGCGAAGTGCAGTTCATGTTCGACACCGCCGTCTCCGCGATGCCTCACATCAAGTCCGGCCGCACGCGCGCGCTGGCGGTGACCACGCGCAATCGCTCGCCGATCTTTCCCGGCCTGCCCTCCATGGCCGAGGCCGGATTGAAGGACTTCGACCTCGACGGCTGGGCGGGCCTGGTCGGCCCCGCCGGCATGCCGGCCGAGATTGCGAGCCGCTTGCAGCGGGAAATCGCCCAGATCCTGCGCGCCCCCGACATGGCCGAACGATTGACATCGCTCGGCGCCGATGCGCGCGGCACGACCCCGGACGAGTTCCGTCGCTTCATCGCCGCCGAAGCGGCCAAGTGGAAGCGAATCGTTGAGGCATCGGGGGCAAAGATCGACTGAGCCGCGG
>JADLES010000231.1 GCA_020845995.1 Burkholderiales bacterium
GACATCGGCCACGTCAATCCCGGCCATACGCTGGTCGCGGTGAAGAAGCACGCGGCCAATGTCTTCGAGCTCGAGGAAGCCCAGGCGGAGGCGATCGGCCGCGCTACCGTCAGGATTTCCAGGGCCCTGAAGAAAGCATTCGGGGCGGAGGGGCTCACCGTCTACCAGGCAAATGGCAAGCCGGCAGGGCAGACGGTGTTCCACTACCACGTCCACCTGCTGCCGCGCCACGCCGGCGACGGCATGGAGCTTACCTGGCCGATGAAGAACCCGCCGCGCGAACAGCTCGAAACCTACGCCGCGAAGATCAGAGAAAAGCTCTAGAACGGAGAGGACCCGAAGGCCTTCTGGTAGCGCGCCACGATCTCGGCGCGCGCGGGCTTGTGATTTTGCGGGCCGCGGCGCGCGATCTTGAGCGAGCCCATCAACGAGCCGAGCCGTCCCGTGCTTTCCCAATCCCAACCCCGGGCGATGCCGTAGAGCAGACCCGCCCGGTAGGCATCGCCGCAGCCCGTCGGATCGACCACCGCCTCGGCCTCGACCACGGGAATCTCGATGCGCTTGCCGCCGGCGTAGATCACCGAGCCGTGCGCGCCCTGCGTGGCGACAAGCGCCTTCAGCTCGCGCGCGAGTTCCTCCAGGCCGCGGCCGGTCTTCTCCTCCAGCAGCTTCCCCTCGTAGTCGTTCACCGCAAGATAGTCGGCGAGCCGGACCATCTCGAGCAGCTCCTCGCCCGAGAACATCGGCAGTCCCTGTCCCGGGTCGAACAGGAACGGGATGCCGTGCGCCGCGCACTGGCGCGAATGCGCGAGCATTCCCTCCTTGCCGTCCGGGCCGATGATCGCCAGCCCCGCGCCCAGCCGCCCGGCGATCTCGTTCTCGTGCGCGTGGTTCATGGCGCCCGGATGGAAGGCGGTGATCTGGTTGTCGTCCAGGTCGGTGGTGATGAACGCCTGCGCGGTGAACTGCCCGGGGATCTGCTTGAGCAGCCCGGCGCCGATGCCGAGCCGCTCGAGCCGGTACAGGTAGGGCTGGATGTCCTCGCCGACGGTCGCCATCAGCAGCGGGTCCTCGCCGAGCAGCTTCAGGTTGTAGGCGATGTTGCCGGCGGTGCCGCCGAACTCCCGGCGCATCTCCGGAGTCAGGAAGCAGACGTTGAGGATGTGCAGCTCCCCGGGCAACAGGTGATTACGAAAGCGGTCAGGGAAAACCATGATGGTGTCGTAGGCCATCGAGCCGGTGACCAGGATTTTCACGCCGCGCACCTCCGCGTCAGGGGAAGAACAGGTACATGCGGTAGCCGATCGCGCGCACGCCGCTCGCGTCGATGTAGACGCGCAGCACGGCGTCGGCCCCGGCGCCGATGCCGCGCGCGATGATCTCGGGGGCCGAACCGCCCAGGTAGTCGGCCGGCGAGAGCACGCGCCGGGCCACCGCCTCGTCGCGCTCGTCGGTGAGCGTCAACTCGAGCGAAGGGTATTCCTGCGCGAACGGCGCCTGGTTGCGCAGGATGGCATTGAGCACGAGCACGTTCTCGCCGCGGGCCTCGGCCTGCAGGTCGGAGGACTCGATCGCCATCTGCTTGGGCTTGCGCGGCAAGCGGATCTGGCAGCCGATCTTCGCGCAGGCCGCCGCCAGGTACGGCCGGGTTTCGGGTGCAAGCACCGCGATCTCGGTGCGAAAGTGATAGGTGGCTTGCGCCAGCAGCGCGGCCAATGCGAGCAGCGCGGCCAGCGCCCAGCCGAAGCGCCGCGGCGGCGCAGGCGCCTCGTCGAGGAATCCCGGCAGCGGCGCATCCTCGTTGGCGGCGCCGGCGATCGGCAGTTTCTTCGGCGCTTCGAACAGGCCGAGCTGCGGCGAGGGTTCGTTCTCGGCGGGGGCCGGAGCGGGGCTCTGCGCCGGCCCCTCGGACACCAGTGAATGGACCCCATCGAACACGTGCCCGCACTTGCCGCAGCGCACCTTGCCGCCGCGAGCGGCGAGCTGCGCCGGCTGCACGCGGAATGCGGTTCCACAGTTAGGGCAGCGCGTCGTAAGACTCACCGGCGCAGACCCTCCACCAGCGCCCAACCCTCCTCCTCGGCGCCTACCGAGGCGTGGAAATCGGGAGCGTATGCAGCGACGACCTCGTCGGCCTGCGCCCGCAGGATGCCCGAGAGGAGGACTCGGCCGCCGGCACGCGTGCGCGCCGCGAACTGCGGCTCGAGCGCGATCAGCGGCACGGCAAGAATATTGGCAAGAATCATGTCATAGGACTCCGCCGGCAACTGCCCGGGCAGCGCGACCTGCAGGGCCACACCGTTGCCGCGCGCGTTTGCGGCGGTCGTTGCGAGCGCCTGCGGATCGATGTCCACCGCGGCAACCTCTCTGGCGCCGAGCTTGGCGGCGACGATGGCCAATATACCCGAGCCGCATCCGTAATCCAGTACGCGATCCCCGGGTTTGATGTTTTTCTCCAGGGACCGCAACACCAGTCGGGTACTCGCGTGGCTGCCGGTGCCGAATGCCAGGCCCGGGTCCAGCCGTACGACGACGGCATGCGGGTCGGGCGGTTCTCTCCAGCTTGGCACGATCCAGATCTTCTTCGATACGCGCACCGGGCCGAACTGCGCGCGCGAGCGCCGCACCCAGTCCTCGTCTTCCACCTGGCCGGTGCTATAGCCCGGCAGCGGCAGCGCGGCCGCGCGCGCGGCGTCGGCCACCAGTTGCGCCGCATCGGTGCCGGCAGCCGCCAGCGCGGTGAGGCGCACGCGCGTCGCCGCCTCCGCCGCCGGATCGATCGCCACCGATTCGGCGCCCGCCTCGAGCAGCGCTTCCGCCATTGCCTCGGCCGGCGCCGGCGCAAGCTCCAGCGAGATCGCGAGCCAGGGCACCGGGCTACTTCTTCTTCTGCGACTCCTCGGCGAGCTTCTGCTCGAGGTAGTGGATCGATGTGCCGCCGCGCAGGAAGCGCAGGTCGTGCAGCAGCTCCAGGTGCAGCGGGATGTTGGTCTGGATCCCCTCGACGACCATCTCCGAGAGCGCGATGCGCATGCGGCGGATCGCCTGCTCGCGCGTCGCGCCGTAGGCGATGACCTTGCCGACCATCGAGTCGTAATTGGACGGCACCGAGTACCCGGCGTAGACGTGCGTATCGACGCGAATGCCGGGCCCGCCGGGCGGATGGTAGGAGACGATCTTCCCGGGCGAGGGCGTGAAGCGATGGGGATCCTCGGCGTTGATGCGGCACTCGATGGCATGGCCGCGCAGCTCGATGTCGCGCTGGCGGAATGGCAGCTTCTCGCCGTCCGCGATGCGGATCTGCAGCTGCACCAGGTCGAGCCCGGTGATCATCTCGGTGACCGGGTGCTCCACCTGCAGGCGGGTGTTCATCTCGATGAAGTAGAACTCGCCGTTCTCGTACAGGAATTCGAAGGTGCCGGCGCCGCGGTAGCCGATCCGGCGGCAGGCGTCGGCGCAGCGCTCGCCGATGCGGTCGCGTTGCTTGGGCGTCAGCTCGGGCGCCGGCGCCTCCTCGATGATCTTCTGGTGGCGCCGTTGCATCGAGCAATCGCGCTCGCCGAGGAACACCGCGTTCTTGTGCTCGTCGGCCAGCACCTGGATCTCGATGTGCCGCGGGCTCTCGAGGAATTTCTCCAAGTAGACGCTGCCGTTGCCGAATGCGGCCAGCGCCTCCTGGCGCGTGAGGCTGACGGCGTTGAGCAGCGCCGCCTCGGTGTGCACCACGCGCATGCCGCGTCCGCCGCCGCCGCCCGCCGCCTTGATGATCACCGGGTAGCCGATCCTGCGCGCGATCTTGACGACCTCGGCGCCCTGCTCGGGCAGCGCGCCCTCGGAGCCGGGCACCACCGGCACGCCGGCCTTCATCATCGCCTGCTTGGCGCTGACCTTGTCGCCCATCAGGCGGATGTTCTCGGGACGCGGGCCGATGAACACGAAGCCGCTCGCCTCCACCTTCTCGGCGAAATCGGCGTTCTCGGACAGGAAGCCGTAGCCCGGGTGGATCGCCTCGGCGTCGGTCACTTCGGCCGCGCTGATGATGGCGGGGATGTTGAGGTAGCTCGAGGCGGCGGGCGCCGGCCCGATGCACACCGACTCGTCGGCGAGTTTGACGTACTTGGCCTCGGTGTCCGCTTCCGAGTGCACCACCACGGTGTGGACGCCGAGTTCGCGGCAGGCGCGCTGGATGCGCAGCGCGATCTCGCCGCGGTTGGCGATGAGGATCTTGCCGAACATCTAGGCGATGATGAACAGCGCCTGCCCGTACTCCACGGGCTGACCGTTCTCCACCAGGATCGCCTTGATCGTGCCGGCGGCGTCGGCCTCGATCTCGTTCATGAGCTTCATCGCCTCGATGACGCAGATCGCGTCGCCCGGCTTGACGCTGCCCCCCACCTCGACGAACGGCTTGGCGTCCGGGGCAGGCGCGCGATAGAAGGTGCCGACCATCGGCGATTTGACGACGTGGTCTTCGGCAGCCGGCGGAGAGGGCGCATCCGCGGCGGCTGGCGCGCCGGCGGCGGGCATCGCGGGAGCGGCAATCGCCGGATTGCCGGCCGCGCCGACCGGGGACGCGGCGGCCGGGGTGACGCTGACGGCCCCGCCGCGGGCGATCCTGACCCGCTCCTCGCCTTCGGTGATCTCGAGTTCGGCGATGCCGGATTCCTGTACCAGGTCGATCAATTTCTTCAGTTTGCGCAGGTCCATGGGCAGTCTCCCCTCGGGGGCAGCGGGACCCTGCGGCCCCGGCACCGGTCCCCAGGCTATCGGGCCTTCAGTCTCTTGATCGCGTACTCGAGCGCGAGGTCGTAGCCGAGGCTGCCGAGGCCGAGCACGCTGCCGACCGCGACCGCCGTGAAATGCGAGTGCGCCCGCCAGGGCTCCCGGGCGTGGATGTTCGACAGGTGGACCTCGATGAACGGGATTTCCACCGCAGTCAGGGCATCGCGCAGGCCGATGCTCGAGTAGGTGAAAGCCGCCGGATTGATCAGGATGAAGCCGACTCTGTCCACCTTCGCCTGCTGGACGCGGTCGATCATGACCCCCTCATGGTTGGTCTGAAAGGACGCCAGCTGGACCCCGGCTGCCCTGGCGGTCGCCGCCAGGCGCCGGTTGATGATCTCCAAGGGTTCGCGGCCGTAAATCGCCCGCTCCCGTGAGCCGAGGAGGTTCAGGTTGGGGCCGTGCAAAACCAGAACGGATCTGAATATTGCTTTTTTCATGATTTTCGCCGCAGAAGGTGCCATTTTAGCCGATTTTACCTACCTTCCACATAGCTTATGCCTGGAGCAGAGATCGGATCTTCGGCTCCAGGTCCGCCTGCTTCAGGAGACCGAGTTTTCGGTGGGCGATCCCGCCACTGCGGTCCGCGATCACCGTGTAGGGGAGCCCTCCATTTTGATTACCCAGTCCCCGCATCAGATCGATGCCACCTGCCTCGGCCAGCAGAACCGGATAGGAGATATTAAAAGATGATGCGAAATCACGAACTTTATCCGCTTGATCAATGGCGATACCGACAATTTCCAGGCCATTCGGCAGGTATTTCTCGCGCAGGCCGATCAGCATGGGGATTTCCTCACGGCAGGGGGTGCACCAGGTTGCCCAAAAATTGCAGACAAGGACTTTGCCTCGCCATTCCGACAGCTGGCGTGGCTTTCCCTGGAGGTCTGGAAAGCTGGCGGCTCCCGGAAGCGCTTCCTCCCTGCCCCGGCCTGCACCCAGAAACAGCGGCCCGATCAGAAAGCCGGCTGCGGCCGCCGCAATTCCTGCCGCGCCGAGCACCAAGGCCTCACGCCGACCGGCGATCATGTCCCTTCCCTACCATCGCGCTCAACTCCGCGATACCGGCGCGGGCGGCGACCCGGCCCGCGGGGGAGGTCTTGAGCGCGGTGCGCTCATCGCGCGGGTCGAACACCGTCAGGCGCAAGGGCACGCCCTGCCAGGAAAGCGAAATCACAGCCACCGCGCGCGCGCGGTCCCCCGTATAGCGGCGCTCGTCGCTCGCGTCGTAGGCGATATCGCGATCGAGCAGAAAGAGTTCGACCTCCTTGCTGCTTTCGGGAAAGAGCTGCAGCTCGATCCCGGCGTAGGGACCGGCCAGGCCCTCCAGCACCGGGCCGGTGAGGTAGGGGCTGAAGCGCTCGAGCGCCCGCATCGCTTGCAGCGCCACGCGGCGCAACTCCTCGATCCGCCCGGGATGCTCCTCGGCGCGAAAGAGCGCGAGGTAGTCGCGCAGCTCGGCGGCGATCTCTTCGTTCGCGGGCAGCGCCTCGCTGTCGGCGGCGCCCAGCCGCCGCGCGGCTTTGCGCTTGGCGAGCGCGAAATCGTCGATGCCCTCCTCCGCCATGATGCGCGCCGCCGCGGCGGCGATGCGGATCCGCAGACCGGAGCGATGCTTGCGGCCCATCCCCCGGATAATAGCGTCGTGCACCTTCACATCCTCGGCATCTGCGGCACATTCATGGGCGGCATCGCAGCGATCGCCCAGCAGGCCGGCCACCGGGTGACTGGATGCGACGCCAATGTCTATCCGCCGATGAGCGAGCAGCTTGGCGCCCTCGGCATCCGCTTGATCGAAGGCTACGGGGCCGACCAGCTCGCGCTCGCCCCCGATCTCTGGGTCGTCGGCAATGTCGTCACCCGGGGAAACCCGCTCATGGAGGCGATTCTTGACCGCGGCGACCGCTACCAGTCCGGACCGCAATGGCTTTACGAGCACGTACTCATCGGTAAGTGGGTGCTGGCTGTCGCTGGAACCCATGGAAAGACGACCACCTCCTCGATGCTCGCCTGGATCCTGGAATGCGCGGGGCACCGGCCCGGTTTCCTGATTGGCGGTGTTGCTCCCGACCTTGAAGTTTCAGCCCGCGCTGGTCTGGGAGGGACCTTTGTCATCGAGGCGGACGAATATGACACCGCCTTCTTCGACAAGCGCTCGAAGTTTGTCCACTATCGCCCAAAGACCGCAATTTTGAATAATTTGGAGTTTGATCATGCCGACATCTTCGCCGATCTTGCTTCCATTGAGCGTCAATTCCACCATTTTGTGCGAATAATCCCTAGCGCAGGAAGGATCATCACCAATAGCAGGGACGAAGCCCTGAACCGGGTGCTCGCACAAGGGTGCTGGACACCGGTGGAAGCCTTTGGCGATCCGCGTGGCTGGGAAGCAGGCGAGCCGGACGAGGAGGGTGCATTTGAGATCGCCTTTGCGGGGCGCCCGGTCGGCAGGCTGTGCTGGGAGCTGGCGGGCGCTTACAACCGCACCAATGGGCTCGCGGCGATCGCGGCCGCTCGCCACGCGGGCGTCGAACCGGCGCAGGCGATCGAGGCGCTTGCGCGGTTCCAAGGGGTGCGGCGCCGGCTCGAACTGCGCGGCACGGCGCGCGGGGTCCGGGTGTACGACGATTTCGCGCATCATCCGACGGCGATCCGCGAAACCATCGCCGCGCTGCGCCAGCGGATGGAAGGATCGCGCGCGCACGATGGAACAGGCCGGATCCTGGCGGTGTTCGAGCCGCGCTCCAACACGCTGAAGCAGGGCGTTCTGAAGGATGCGCTGCCCGGAAGCTTTGCCGCCGCCGACAAGGTCTACATCTATAGCGCCGGTCTCGCCTGGGACGCCTGGCCGGTGTTTTCCTCCCTGGGCGGGCGCGCCGCTTGTGAGCCGGACCTGGGGGACTTGGTGAGGGCCATCGCGGCCGAGGCGCGCGAGGGCGACCAGATCCTCGTCATGTCGAACGGCGATTTCGGCGGCATTCACCAGAAGCTGATCGCGGCGCTGCAGCCATGCTGATCTACCTGCATGGCTTCAACAGCTCTCCCGCCTCGCACAAGGCGCAGGTCCTGAAGGCCTACATGGAGAGCAGGGGGGTAGGCGCGCTCTACGCCTGCCCGGCGCTGCCGGACCAGCCGGAAGAGGCGGTGCGCGGAATCGAGCGCGCGATGGCGGGCCGTGATCCGCCGGCGATTACGCTGGTCGGAAGTTCCCTTGGCGGCTACTACGCGACCTGGTTTGTCGAGACGACAGGCTGCCGCGCCGTGCTCATCAACCCGGCGATCACGCCGCACGCCGGCCTGGAGCCATTTCTCGGCACGCAGACGAACCTGCACACGGGCGCGCCTTACGAACTGACGCGCGCGCACCTCGAAGGCTGGCGCCGGCTGCTCGTCGAGCGCGTCGACCCCGAGAAATACCTGCTGCTGCTGGAGACGGGCGACGAACTGCTCGACTGGCGCGTGGCGGCGCGCAAGTACGAAGGCGCGCGCATGTCGGTGCGCGACGGCGGCGACCATACGCTGCAGGCGTTCGAGGAGCACCTGCCGCGCATTCTTGCCTTCGCGGGGATCCGGCCGTGAACGTCCTGTACGAGGAAGAGGGCGAGTTCAAGGTCGCCGCGGTGCTGTCGCAGAGCCCGGCCTCGTTTCAGGTCGAGAGTCCGCGCGGCCGGCGCTCCAAGATCAAGGCGGCGAACGTGGTGCTGCGCTTCGAACGGCCGACGGGCGCCGAGCTGCTCGCCGAGGCGCGCGCGTTCGCCGAAGGCCTGGACACCGATTTCCTGTGGCAGTGCCGCAAGGGCGGTGAGTTCGGCGTCGAGGAACTGGCGCGCGATTACGTCGGGCGCGAGCCGCGACCGGCCGAAACCGCCGGGATGCTGTTCAAGCTGCACGCCGCGCCGATGTACTTCTATCGCCGCGGCCGCGGCCGCTACCAGGCGGCGCCGGAGGAAACGCTCAAGCTCGCGCTCGCCGCCGTGGAGAAGAAGAAACGCCTGCGGGAGACGATCGCGCACTGGACGGTGCGGCTGGCGCGCCTGGAGTGCCCGCCAGAGATCGCGCGCCTGCGCGACGAGCTGCTCTACGCGCCGGATCGCTCGCGGCCCGAGTCGAAGGCGCTCGAGGCGGCGTGCGGCGCGACGGGGCTGACCGCGGCGCGCCTCTTCGAGCGCTGCGGGCTGCTCGCCGACAGTCATGCCTATCACCTCGGCCGCTTCCTGCACGAATTTCATCCCGGCGGCGATGGATTCCCGGCGCACCCGCCGGCGCTCCCGCCTCAGGACCTGCCGCTTGCGCAGGTCGCCGCGTTCAGCCTGGACGACGTCGGCACCACCGAGATCGACGATGCGTTGTCGCTCGAGCGCGTGTCCGGGGACGAGCTGCGCGTCGGCATCCACATCGCCGCACCCGCGCTCGCGTTCGCGCCGGGCTCGCCGCTGGACGCGATCGCGCGCGAGCGGCTTTCGACCGTTTACCTGCCCGGGCAAAAGTACACGATGCTGCCGCCCGATGCGGTCGGGCAGCTGTCGCTGGACGAGGCACAGGAGCGGCCCGTGGTCTCGCTCTATGTGAACGTTTCGGCGCGGGACTTCGCGGTGCGCGGTCGCCACAGCCGCCTGGAGCGCGTGCGCGTGGCGGCGAACCTGCGGTATGCCACCCACAATGCGCTTAACGCCGCCTTCCAGTCGGGAACGCAGGCAGGCCTTTCTTTCGAAGACGAACTGCGCACCCTGTGGCGCTTTGCCGAGGCGCTCGAAGCGCGCCGCGGCAAGGCGAGCACCGGCGGCGCCCAGCCGGAGTACCTGTTCCGGGTGGAGGAGGGCAGGGTGGCGATCGAGCCGCGCATGCGCGGCTCGCCGCTGGACAAGCTGGTCGCCGAGCTGATGATTCTCGCCAACGCCACCTGGAGCGAGCTGCTCGCCGAGCGCGATGTCGCCGCCCTCTACCGCGTGCAGGCCGCGGGCAAGGTGCGCATGAGCGTGCATCCGGAAACGCACGAGGGCCTGGGCGTGGCGAGCTATGCCTGGTTCACTTCGCCGCTGCGCCGGTACGTCGACCTCGTCAATCAGTGGCAACTCGCCGCCGCCGTGCGCGGCCAGCGCGCCCCGTTCGCGCGCAACTCGGAATCGCTGCTTGCGTCGCTGCGCGCCTTCGAAGTGACCACGGCGCGCCATGACGAGCACCAGCGCGCGATGGAGCAGTACTGGTGCCTGCGCTGGCTGGAGCAGGAGCGCGTGCGCGAAGCCGAAGCGGTGGTGCTGCGCGACAACCTGGTGCGCTTCTCGGCCCTGCCGCTCGTCGTGCGCGTGCCGTCGCTGCCCGTACTCACCCCGGGCAGCCGCGTGCGGCTGGAGGTCGGCGCGCCGGACCTGATCGAATGCAAGCTGGACTGCGCGTGGCGAGGCACGCTGGAGCCCGTGGCGCCGCAGGCGCAGGCGCGCGAGCAGAAGCCGAGCTAAGGGCCTAAAATGGCAGGAGAACTTAGCCTGACGGGGTGACATTGCAGGGCAACGCCGCGAACCTGCTGCTGGATCCGCGCGACTACTGGAGCGGGCTCGATCGCCATTCCCGCGTGCTGGTCGCGTCGGTGGCGGCGTCGTTCCTGATGCACGCCATCCTGCTCACCGTTCATTTCCGCTTTCCGGACGCGATCCGCTGGAAGTCCGACAGCCAGCCGCTGGAAGTGGTGCTGGTCAACGCCAAGTCCCGGGATAAGCCCGAGCGCGCCAGGGCGCTCGCGCAGGCGAATCTAGACGGAGGCGGCAACAGCGATGCCAAAGTGCGCGCGCAGAGCCCGTTGCCGGTTACCAACCCGCGCGAGCCCGGACGGGATCTCGCCGAAACGAGGCGCCGCCAGCGCGAGCTCGAGGCCGAGCAGCAGCGCCTGCTGACGCAGACCCGCGCGGCGGCCGCCGCGACGCACAAGGAAGCGCCGGGGCGGGTCCCGGCCGAGGAGGCGACGCCGCAGCTGAGCGGGCGCGACCTCGCCGACCGCTCGCTCGCGATGCTCAACCTGCAGGCGCAGATCGCGCGCCAGACGCAGGCCTACCAGGAGCGGCCGCGCAAGCGCTTCATCGGCGCCAACGCGCGCGAATACCGCTTCGCTCAGTACGAGGAAGACTGGCGCGCGAAGATCGAGCGGGTCGGCACCGTCAACTATCCGGCCGAAGCCCGCGGCAAGCTCTACGGCAAGCTGCGCCTGACGGTCACCATCCGCCCCGACGGCAGCGTGGAATCGATCGACCTCGATCGCTCCTCGGGCCTGAAGGTCCTCGACCAGGCTGCCTTCCGCATCGTGCAGCTGGCGGCGCCGTTCGCGGTCTTCCCCGAGTCGATCCGCAAGGACACGGACCTGCTCGTCATCACGCGCACATGGCTCTTCGCGCAGGGCGACAAGATCTGGACCGAATAGGGCATGTCCGATCGCTACGCGGTGATCGGCCATCCGGTGGCGCATTCGAAGTCTCCCTGGATCCACGCCGAGTTCGCGCGTCAGACGCGGCAAGATATCGACTACGGGCGCATCGAGGCGCCGCTGGAGGGCTTCGAGCGCGCGGTCGATGAGTTCCGCGCCGCCGGCGCGCGCGGCGCCAACGTCACGCTGCCCTTCAAGGAGCGCGCCTTCCGCTATTGCGGCGGCGCGGTCAGCGAACGGGCGCGCGCCGCCGGCGTGGTGAACACGCTCCTGTTCGAGGGCGCGGACGTGCGCGGCGACAACACTGATGGCACGGGGCTGCTGCGCGATCTCACGGCCAATCTGGGCTTCGCGATCAGCGGCCGGCGCATCCTGCTGATGGGCGCGGGCGGCGCGGCGCAGGGCGTGCTCGTGCAGCTGATCGAGGCCGGGCCCCTGCGCCTGGTGATCGCCAACCGCACCGCGGGCAAGGCGCGCGCGCTCGCCGAGCGCTACGGGGCGGCGCGCGGCGGCGGCTACCAGGAGCTGCGCGGCGAGCAGTTCGACCTGCTGATCAACGCGACCTCGGCGGGGCTCGCGGGCGAAGCGCCGCCCCTGGATCCGGGGGCGTTCGCGCCGGGAGCCATGGGCTACGACATGGTCTACGGCCGCGACACGCCGTTCCTCGCGCTGGCGCGGGCCGCCGGCGCCGGCGCCCACGACGGCAGCGGCATGGTGGTCGAGCAGGCGGCCGAATCGTTCTTGCTGTGGCGAGGCGTGCGCCCGGATACCGCGACGGTGCTCGCCGCGCTGCGCGGGCGCTGAGCGCGGCCATGGCCGGCCGGCGAGCGCTGCGCCTGCTGCAAGTTTCCTGGAAGGCCTTTTGCTACACGCTGGGCGTCCTGGTGCTCGCCGCGGTGGCCGTGCAATGCTGGTTCTTCGCGCAGGTCCTCTGGTGGCGCGGCCACCAGCCAGCGGCGAGCGCGTTCATGGAGGCACGCATCGAGCGGCTGCGCGAGAAGGACCCCAAGGCGAAGCTCGCGCACCAGTGGGTCGCCTACGAGCGCATCTCCGCCCAGCTCAAGCGCGCGGTGGTGGCCGCCGAGGACGCGAAGTTCGTCGAGCATGAGGGCTTCGACTGGCAGGCGATCTCCAAGGCGATCGAAAAGAACGAGCGCCGGGGCAAGGTCGTCGCCGGCGCTTCCACCATCAGCCAGCAGCTGGCGAAGAACCTGTTCCTCTCGGGCGAGCGCTCCTGGCTGCGCAAGGGCCAGGAGGCCGCCATCACGTGGATGCTGGAGTCCGCCCTCTCCAAGCGGCGCATTCTGGAGCTGTACCTCAATTACGCGGAGTGGGGGGAGGGCGTCTTCGGCGCCGAGGCGGCGGCACGCCATCACTTCGGCGCGAGCGCCGCGGCGTTGAGCGCGCCGCAGGCCGCCTTCCTTGCGGCGATCCTGCCCAGCCCGCGGCGCTACGCACCGGGGCGCGTCACACCCTATGTCGCGGGCCGGATCGAGACTATCCTCGCGCGCATGCCCGCAGCCCAGATCCCATGACCGAGCAGCCCTCGCGCCTCGAAGTCGAAGACCTGCAGCAGAACCTGCGCCGGGTGCGGGAGGGCATTGCCGCGCAGCGCGACCCGGCGGCGCTGCGCGCAGAGCTCGACCGGCTGCACCCGGCCGACGTCGCCTCCATCCTCGAGGCGCTGCCGCTCGAGGAGCGGCTGGTGGCCTGGCACCTCGTCAATGCCGAGCGCGAGGGCGAGATCCTGCTCGAGCTTTCGGAGGCGGTGCGCGAGTCGCTGATCGCGACCATGGATGCGAAGGAACTGGTCGCTGCCGCCGAGACCCTGGAAGCGGACCAGATCGCCGACCTCGCGCCGGACCTGCCCGAGGAGGTGGTGCAGGACGTGATCCGCGCGCTGCCGCAGGAGGAGCGGACGCTCCTGCGCGCGGCGCTGTCGTACGACGAGGGCACGGTGGGCGCGCTGATGGACTTCGACCAGGTGACCGTGCGCGAGGACGTGACGCTGGAGGCGGCGACGCGCTACCTGCGCGCGCTGGACGAGTTGCCGCCGCACACCGACCAGCTGTTCGTGGTGGACCGCGGCGGCAAGCTGCGCGGCACGCTGCCCCTTGCGCGCCTGATCGTCACCGACCTGGAGCGCAAGGTGGGCGAGGTGATGGTCCCGGAGAGCGTGAAGCTGCGGCCCGAGGACCGCGCCGAGGACGCCGCGCAGGCCTTCGAGCGCTACGACCTCGTATCGGCGCCGGTGGTGGACCTGATTACCGGCAATCTGGTGGGCCGGGTCACGGTGAACGACGTCATGGACTACATCCGTGAAAAAAGCGCGGAGACGCAGCTCGCCGAGGCGGGCCTGTCAAAGGAGGAGGACGTGTTCGCGCCGGTCCTCGACAGCTTTCGCAACCGCTGGGCCTGGCTGGCGATCAACCTGGTGACCGCCTTCATCGCCTCGCGCGTGATCGGCGCCTTCGAAGGCTCGATCGCGAAGCTGGTGGCGCTCGCCGCGCTGATGCCGATCGTCGCCGGCATCGGCGGCAACTCGGGCAACCAGACCATCACCATGATCGTGCGTGCGCTCGCGCTGGGCCAGATCCAGTCCAGCTACTGGACCAAGCTGATCGCGAAGGAACTGGGCCTGGCGACGCTGAACGGCGTGCTTTGGGGCGGACTGCTCGGCATCGCCGCGTACCTGCTCTACGACAACGTCGCGCTGGGCGGGGTGATGGCGCTCGCCATGCTGCTCACCCTGCTCCTTGCCGCCGGAATGGGCGTGGTGATTCCCTACCTGCGCGCGCGCTTCGGCCGCGACCCCGCGGTCGGCTCTTCGGTCCTCATCACCGCCTGCACCGACTCGGGCGGCTTCTTCATCTTCCTCGGCCTGGCGACGCTGTTCCTGCTATAGGCCGCGGAAGGTCTCGCGCGCCGCCGCGAGCGTCTTCTCGATCTCCACCACGCCGTGCGCGGCCGAGACGAAGCCCGCCTCGTAGGCCGAGGGCGCAAGGTAGACGCCGAGCACCAGCATGGCGTGGAAGAATTTATTGAAGCGTTCCTTGTCGCACTCCATGACCTCGGCGAAGGACGTCGGCGGCGAAGCGCGGAAGTAGAGGCCGAACATGCTGCCGATCGACTGCGCCGAGAACGTGACGCCGGCGGAGTTTGCTTCCTTCATAAGACCTTCGATCAGCGAGCGCGTCGTCGCTTCGATTTTCGATTGAAAGTCCTTTTCCTGAACCAGTTTCAGCGTTGCCAGTCCAGCGGCGACGGCGACCGGGTTGCCCGAGAGCGTGCCGGCCTGATACACCGGACCAAGGGGCGCAATCTTCTCCATGATCTCGCGCCGGCCGCCGACGGCGCCCACCGGCAGGCCGCCGCCGATCACCTTGCCGAGGGTGGTCAGGTCGGGGCGAATGCCGTAGCGGGCCTGCGCGCCGCCCAGCGCGACGCGAAAGCCGGTCATGACTTCGTCGAACAGCAGCACCGCGCCGTGCCGGGTGCACTGCTCGCGCAGCTCCTCGAGGAAGCCGGGCGCGGGCAGGACGAGGTTCATGTTGCCTGCGACGGGCTCCACGATCACGCAAGCAATCTGATTGCCTTTCTCCTTGAACAGATTCTCAACCTGGGAAAGATCGTTGTAGCTGAGCACCAGCGTGTGGCCGGCGACCTCTGGCGGCACGCCGGCAGAGCTCGGGTTGCCGAAGGTAAGGGCGCCCGAGCCCGCTTTCACCAGCAGGCTGTCGGCGTGGCCGTGGTAGCAGCCTTCGAACTTGACGATCAGGCTGCGTCCGGTGAAGCCGCGCGCGAGGCGGATCGCCGTCATCGTCGCCTCGGTGCCCGAGGAGACGAGGCGCAGCATCTCGATCGAGGGGACGAGGCGGCAGAGGGTTTCCGCGAGTTCGACCTCGGCCTCGGTGGGCGCGCCGAAGGAGAGGGCCCGCGATGCAGCTGCCTGCACGGCCTCCACGACCGCGGGGTGGGTATGCCCGGCGACCATCGGCCCCCAGGAGCCGACATAGTCGATGTAGCGCCTGCCGTCGGCGTCCCAGAGGTGCGCGCCCGAGGCGCGCTCGAAGAAGGGCGGCGTGCCGCCGACCGCGCCGAAGGCTCGCACCGGCGAATTCACGCCCGCCGGAATGCGCCGCTGCGCGCGCTCGAAAAGTTGCTCGTTGCGTGTGTTCATGATTCGAACAGCTTACCGTAGGCGCATGCACACGCCGCGATGTCCTCCGCATCGAACAGGTCCGAGATTACTGCCAGCGCATCGGCGCCCGCCCCGATGAGCTGTGGCGCCTTCTCCAATGTGATGCCGCCGATCGCGACCAGCGGCACGCCAAGCGCGCGCGCCTCGGCAAAGAGGCCGAGCGGCGCGCGCACCGCGGCCGGCTTGGTGGGCGAGGCGAAAACGCTGCCGAAGGCTACGTAGTCGGCGCCCGCGGCCACGGCGGCGCGCGCCGCCGCGAGCGAGTCGTAGCAGGAGACGCCGAGCAGTTTTCCCTCCAGCTTTTGCCGGGCTGCCGCGAGGTCGCCATCTTCGCGTCCCAGGTGGACCCCGTCCGCGCCGCAAGCCAGGGCGAGCGCGACATCGTCGTTGACGATGAAGGGCACGGCCCTGCCGCGGCAGAGCCGCGCGAGCGCGCCCGCCTCGCGCGCGTCCTGGCGGCCTTTTCTGCGATATTGCAGCAGGGCGATGCCGCCCTCGAGCGCCTGTGCGACCTGCCGCAAGAGCAGCTCGCCGCCGGCGTGCTCCGGGGTGATGGCGTAGAGTCCGCGAAGATTCATCGCGGGCCGAAGAACCGGTTCGGCAGCCACTGCCCGCCTCCAGGGCGGAACCCGGCGGCCAGCGCCTTCCAGGTGTAGTCCTGCGCCGCGCGCGCCGCTTCGGGCGCGGCCATGCCCTTTGCGAGGAACGAAGCCAGGGCGGAGGCGAGCGTGCAGCCGGAGCCGTGGTAGCTGCCGGGGAGGCGCTCCCAGCTCGCCTCGCTCGCCACGCCGCGCGCGTCGTACAGCCTGTTCACAACCCGCGCGCCGGGCTCGTGCGTGCCCGTGATGAGCACGTACCGGCAGCCGGCGGCGATCAGCGCGCGCGCGCAGTCGGCGAGCGCCGCATCGGGCGCGGCCCGCGAGAGCGCGCGCGCTTCGAGGCTGTTCGGCGTAAGGACGGTGGTGAGCGGCAGGAGCCTGGCGCGCAGGGCCTGCGCGATGCCCTCATCCGCGAGCGGATCGCCGCGGCCGGAGGCGAGCACCGGGTCGAGCACCACCGGCGTGCGCGGATGCGCGGCGAGAATCGCGGCGATGCACTCGGCGTTCCGGGCCGAGCCGAGCGCGCCCAGCTTGAACGCCGCAACCGGGATGTCCGCCATCACGCGCTCGGCCTGGCGCGCGATCCACTCGGGCTCCACCGCGAGCAGGCCGTGCACGCCGTGCGTGTCCTGCGCGGTGAGCGCGGTAAGCACCGACAGCGGATGGCAATCGAGGCTTGCGATGGTGAGGAGATCGGCCTGCGCGCCCGCGCCGCCGGTCGGATCGGATGCAGCGAAGGAAAGAACGATCGGCGGCGGCGGGGACATGCGTTACACTCCGCTGCCATTTTACTGTTGCGCCATCGATGACGACCGAGCAGAAAGTTGAGTACAAGACGTGGATGTGCCTCATCTGCGGATGGGTGTACGACGAGGCCGCCGGGCTGCCCGGCGAGGGCATCGCGCCGGGAACGCGTTGGGAAGACGTGCCCATGAACTGGACCTGCCCGGAATGCGGCGCGCGCAAGGACGACTTCGAGATGACGGAGATCTAGCGCGGGCGCGGCGCCCGCGGCTCAGGTCTTGAACGCGGCGGCGAAGCGCCCGCCCAGCGACTTCAGCCGGCCGAGGATCGAGCGCTCCGCGTAGCCCTGCCGGCCGCGCCGCGCCGATTCCGAGCGCAGCAGCGCGGGCGAAGCCATCAGCCGCGCATAGCGTCCGAGCGCCACGACCAGCGCCCCCTGCAGCAGGGAGAAATTCACCGGCTTCTTCAGAAAGCGGTAGATGCGCGCCTCGTTGATGAGGCTGATGATCAGCTCCGAGTCCGAGGCGGAGGAGAGCGCGATCAGCTGCGTCTGCGGCGACTGCTTCTTGAGGATGCGCAGCAGCGCCGCCGGGTCACCCGCCCCGAGATCGAGATCGCAGACGAGGGTGGCGATCTCCTCGGCGGCGAGCACTTCGAGAGCGGAATCGATGCCCGCCGCCTCGCGGACTTGGTAGGCGCCCTTCGCCAGCTCGCGCGCGGCGCGCGCGATCGAAGGATCGGCGAGCACCAGCGCCGCGGCGCCGGCGGGCAGCGCCGGCGCGGGCGTGGCCGCCGCGGCCTCGAGCGCGAGCGCCACGTCGACGGCTTCGGCGAGCGTGGCGCGCAGGTCTTCCTCCTGCCAGGGCTTGGAGACGAAGCGGAAGACTTCGCTCTCGTTTACCGAGCCGACGATCGCGGCAAGGTCCGAGTACCCGGTCAGCAGCAGCCGCACCGTGCGCGGGGCGAGTTCCTTCGCCTGGCGCAGCAGCTCCACGCCCGGCATCTCCGGCATTCTCTGGTCGCTCACCAGCACGTGGAAGCGGCGCGCGCGCAGTCGCTCGAGCGCGGCGCCGCCGCCGCTGGCCGTCTCGACCTCGTAGTTGCCCCGGAACAGGTGTTCGAGGGATGCGAGGATGCGCTCCTCGTCGTCGACGAACAGCACCGATGGACGGCGCGGCGCGGGCTTGGGCGTCTTCGCCGCCGGCGCGGCCGAGGACGCGAGCGCCTTGCGCAGCGCGCCGACGTTGCCGGCGAGGCCGGTGGCGGCGGGGGCCGCCCCCGGAAACGCGTTCTTGAGCGCATCGAGGAATTCGCGCGCGTTGCGGAACCGGTTCTCCGGCTTCTTCGCCAGCGCCCGCGCGAGCACCATGTCGATGGTGACCGGCAGGCGCGGCTCGAAGTTGGACACCGGCGGCGGCGGGTCCTGCAGGATCTGCCGCAGCAGGCTGCCGCCGGCGCCTTCGAACGGCCGGCGGCCGCAGAGCACCTCGTAGACGATCACCCCGGCGGCGTAGATGTCGGTGCGCTCGTCAATGCCGCGCCCTTCGTACTGCTCGGGCGCCATGTAGTGGGGCGTGCCCAGCACTTCGCCCGCCCGGGTGAGGTGCGACAGCTCGACGCGCGCGATGCCGAAGTCGCTGATCTTGACCACGCCCATCTCGCTCACCAGCACGTTGCCGGGCTTCATGTCGCGATGCACGACGCCGCGCCCGTGCGAGTAGTCGAGCGCCTCCAGCAGTTGCTCGAGCACCGAGGGCAGCCGGGAAAGATCCGGCCGCCATCCGGCAAGCATGTGCTCGTGCAGGGATTTTCCTTCCACCAGCTCCATCGCGATCCAGGCGTACTGCTCGTCCTCGCCGTACTCGTAGATCGCGACCACGTTCGGGTGCTGCAGGCTGCCGGCGGCCTGCGCCTCGTGCTTGAAGCGCTCGAGGATCTGCGCCGCCTCGGCCCCTCGCAGGTCCGCCTTGCGCACCGCCTTGAGAGCCGCCTTCCTGCGGATGACGGGATCGAGTCCCCGATAGACGACCGCCATGCCGCCGCGGCCCAGTTCGCCGAGGACTTCGTATCTGCCGATGCGCGCCGGGATCATGCGCTCACGCGGGCGTCGCTACCGGCGGCTTGACCGGCAGGACCATGGTGAAGCGCGTGCCGACGCCCGGCCGGGACTGGACCTCCAGCCTGCCGCCGTGGTTCTCGACGATCTTGTGGCAGATGGAGAGGCCAAGGCCCGTGCCCTTGCCGACGGGCTTGGTGGTGAAGAAGGGATCGAAAATCCTGGGCAGCACGTCCGCCGGGATGCCGTGGCCGTTGTCGGCCACCTCGACGGCGACGTGCGCCGCGTCGCGCATGCCGGTGCGTACCGTGATCGTGCCGTCGCCGTCCTTCGTCGCCTGCGCGGCGTTGGCGAGCAGGTTGAGGATCACCTGGTTGATCTGCGAGGGCGAGCAGGAGATGGGCGGGATCCTGCCGAACTGCCTGCGCAGCACGCGCTTCTCCAGCTGCGCATGGCCGATGCGGATCGTGCTCTCGATGCCTTCGTGCAGATCGAACTCCGCGACGTTGCTGCGGTCCAGCCGGCTGAAGTTCTTCAGGTTGCCGATCACCTCGGAAATCTGGCCGATGCCGTGCAAGCCGTCCTTGAGCAGGCGCTCCAGGTCCTGCAGGGGGGAGCGCGCCGGGTCCTGGCCGCCCGTTTCCTGCACCAGCGCGCGCACCTGCGCGAACTGGGCGGCGAGCGCGGCCTCGTCGGCGCCCTCGGCCGAGAGCAGCGCGAGCAGCCGCTCGGTCTCGCCCGCGAGGCGCGCGAGCTGTGGCACGCTCCCGCGCACGGCCTCCAGGCTCGACTTCACGTAGGCGAGCGGCGTGTTCACCTCGTGGGCGATGCCCGCGACCATCTGCCCGAGCGAGGACATCTTCTCGCTCTGGATCAGCATCGCCTCGGACTCCTTGAGCTTCGCGAGCGCATCCGAGAGCTCGCGCGTGCGCTCGGCGACGCGCGCTTCGAGCGTCTCGTTCGCCTCGCGCAGCTGCGCGTTGATGCGGTCGATCAGGCGCCGGCGCTCGTCCAGGCTCCAGACGAGGAACGCGAGCACCGCCAGCAGGAAGCCGGAGTAATAGAGCAGCCCGATGCGGTAGAGCTCCGCCTGCACCAGTGCGTCGTCGAAAGCGCGGTCGATGGCGCGCGCGAGCGTATCCAGGCGCGGCGCGGTAGGCGCAAGCCAGGCCTGGTCGAAGATCGCGTCGGCGAGCGAGGCGAGGTCGGCGGCCTTGCCCGGGTCGGTCGCCTCCAGCGCGCGCGCTTGCGCGCGCGCCGCGGCGTAGCGCTCCACCTGCGACACCTTGTCGTCGAAGGCGCGCTTGAGCTGCACCAGCTCGGCGCCGATGCGCGCATCCCCCAGGCGCAGCGCCCTTGTTTCGAGGCGGCCGTATGCGGAGCGGTGGCGCGGGGGTCCGAACTGCGCGGCGCCCGCGTGCAGGCGCGCGTCGACCAGCCGCTGGTTCCAACCCGCGTCGATGGCGCGCAGCTCGGCGAGCGCGCTGCGCGAGCCTTCGACCGAGGCGAGATCGACCGCGCTCGACTGCCAGTAGAGGAACGCCCAGCCGCCCGCCAGCGCAAGCGCCATGAAGCCGTAGCCGATGCTGCCGAGGATGCGCATGCTGCGCCGGTGGCGAGTGGAAAAAGAGAGGGCGATCCCGGGGGCAGGCGAGTATAGAGTATACGGACGGCCGAGCGGACGATGCGGTAAAATATCGTCAAGCGTGTCCTCGATCAGCGTGCCCTCGATCAACCTGGCGAACCACTTCCTGATCGCCATGCCCAACATGGCCGATCCGTACTTTGCGAGGACGCTGACGTATGTCTGCGAGCATAACGAACGGGGCGCGCTGGGCATCGTCGTCAACCGGCCCATCGACATGACCCTGCAGGCGTTGTTCGAGCGCCTGTCGCTCAGCATGCGGGACCGCGCGCTCGCCGATGCGCCCATCTATTTCGGCGGCCCGGTGCAGACCGACCGCGGCTTCGTGCTGCACCTGCCTGCGGGCGAGTGGCAGGCAACGCTGAAGGTGGCCGGCCCGAGAGAAGCGATGATCGGCCTGACGACCTCCAAGGACATTCTCGAGGCGGTGGGGCGGGGCGAGGGGCCGGCCAAGATGCTGGTGTCGCTCGGCTATGCGGGCTGGTCGGCCGGGCAGATCGAGCACGAGCTCTCGCAGAACGCCTGGCTCACGGTGGAAGCGAAAGACGCGATCCTGTTCGACCTGCCGGCCGACGAGCGGCTGCCCGCCGCGATGGAGCTGCTGGGCCTCGACTACGCGCGCCTCGCCGACCAGGCGGGACATGCCTGAGAAGGCCTGCCGGCCCGCCGCCGGCACGGTCCTCGCATTCGATTTCGGCCTGCAGCGCATCGGCGTAGCCGTCGGCGAGCGGGAGCTGGGTACCGCGCATGCGCTGCCTGCGCTGGCCGCGCTCACGCAGCCCGGGCGCATGACCGCGATCGGCCGCCTGGTGAAGGAATGGAAGCCCTCGCTGCTGGTGGTCGGCAGGCCGCTGGGCGACGACGGCGCGGCCCGCGAAATGACGCGCCGGGCCGAGCGCTTCGCGCGCAAACTGGGCGGCCGTTTCGGCCTGCCGGTGTGCCTCGTCGACGAGAGCTACAGCTCGGTGGAAGCCGAGAGCCGCGTGCGCGCAGCCTACGGTGCGCGCAAGGCCGTGTCGCTCGCGCGCGGCAAGGCGCTCGATTCGCAGGCCGCGCAGCTGGTGCTGGAGCAGTTCTTCAATGACAAGCAAGCTGCCTGAGGCCGAAGCGCTGCTGCCCAGGCTCGCGGCCGAGCTGAAGAAGGCGGTGACGCCGGCGACGGCGATGATCGGCCTGCACACGGGTGGCGCCTGGGTCGCCGAGCGGCTGCATCGCCTGCTCGCGCTCAAGGACCCGCTCGGGCTGATGGACATCGCCTTTTATCGGGATGACTACGCGAAGGAAGGACTCAAGCACGACCCGAAACGGACCAGGATCCCGTTCGAGGTCGAGGGGCGGGACCTGCTGCTGGTGGACGATGTCCTCTACACCGGGCGCACGGTGCGCGCGGCGATGAACGAGCTGTTCGACTATGGGCGGCCGCGCAGCATCGCGCTGGTGGTGCTCGCCGACCGCGGCGGCCGCCAGCTGCCGATCGCCGCGCAGTACGTGGGCGCGCAGGTCGAGGTTCCCGCGGGCAGAAAGCTGCGCCTGAAGCGCGCCGCCGACGGCAGGCTGTCGCTGGCGCTGGAGGAGGCGGCCGGTGGCGGCTAACCCGCAGCTGAACGCGAAGGGCGAGCTGCAGCACCTGCTCTCGATCGAGGGCCTGCCGCGCGACATCCTCGCGCAGATTCTCGACACCGC
>JADLES010000232.1 GCA_020845995.1 Burkholderiales bacterium
CTCTTCCGCTCGCTGGTCGAGCTGGAAGCGGAGTATCCGGAACTGCGGACAAAGGAGTCGCCCACGGCGCGTGTGGGCGCGCCGCCGCTGCCGGAGTTCGTGCAGGTGCGCCACCGCACGCCGATGCTGTCCCTCGGCAATGCCTTCGACGAAGAGGAGGTGCGCGCGTTCGACCGGCGCGCGCGCGAGGCGCTGGGGGTGGCCGAGATCGAGTACGCGGCGGAGCCGAAGTTCGACGGCCTCGCGGTGAGCCTCGCCTATCGCAAGGGGGTCTTCGTGCAGGGCGCGACGCGGGGCGACGGCGCCAGCGGCGAGGACGTGACGCCGAACCTGCGTACCGTGCGCACGATTCCGTTGCGCCTGGCGGACACCGGGGACCTGGAGGTGCGCGGCGAGGTGCTCTATTACAAGAAGGATTTCGAGAAGCTGAACCAGCGGCAGGAAAAGGCGGGCGAGAAGGTCTTCGCCAATCCGCGCAACGCCGCCGCCGGCAGCCTGCGGCTGCTCGATTCGCGCATCACCGCGAAGCGGCCGCTGCGCTTCTTCGCCTACGGGACCGGGTCCGCGCAGGGCCAGGGCTGGAAGACGCACGCGCAGATGCTCGACCGCCTGAGGGAGCTGGGATTTCCGGTCTGCCCGGAGCGCAGCGTGGTGAGTGGCGTGGAAGGGCTGCTCGATTTCTACCGGAGGATCGGCGCCCGGCGCGAGAGCCTGCCCTACGCGATCGACGGCGTGGTCTACAAGGTGAACCGCCTCGACTGGCAGGAGCGGCTCGGCTTCGTCGCGCGCGCGCCGCGCTTCGCCATCGCCCACAAGTACCCGGCCGAGGAGCAGGTCACCGAGGTGCTGAAGATCGAGGTGCAGGTGGGGCGCACGGGCGTGCTCACGCCGGTGGCGCGCTTGAGGCCGGTCGTGGTGGGCGGGGTCACGGTCACCAACGCCACCCTGCACAACGAGGACGACCTGCGCCGCAAAGACGTCTGGGCGGGCGACCGCGTGGTCGTGCGACGCGCGGGCGACGTCATCCCGGAGGTTGCGCGCGTCCACGCCAAGGGGGCGCGCCGGGAGGAGGACCGCTTCCACATGCCGGCGCAGTGCCCGGTTTGCCGCTCGCCCGTCGTCCGGCTGGAGGGCGAGGCGGCCGCCCGCTGCACCGGCGGTCTGGTTTGCAGCGCCCAGCGCAAACAGTCGTTGCAGCACTTCGTGGGCCGGCGCGCGATGGACATCGAGGGCGTGGGCGGAAAGCTGATCGAGCAGCTGGTCGACCGCGGACTGGTGCAAAACCCGGCGGACCTTTACCGCCTGGACGAACAGGCGCTCGCCGGCATGGAACGGATGGCCGAGAAGTCGGCGCAGAACGTCATGGACAGCATCCAGCGCTCGCGGGACATCGAGCTCGCGCGCTTCGTCTTCGCGCTCGGGATTCCCGGCGTGGGCGAGGAGGCGGCCAAGATCCTCGCCCGGCACTTCGGCGCGCTGCAGCCGCTGCTGGATGCGGACTGGGGGGCCCTGGCCGGCGAGAAGGAGGCGGTCCGCAAGGAGAACGCCAGGCGCAAGCGCAAGGGCGAGGCGCCCCTGGCGGTGCCGCTGGAAGGCATCGGTCCCGAGATCATGGAGAGCGTCGACAAGTTCGTGCATGAGCCGCACAACCGCAAGGTGATCGCGGCGCTGGTCGATCCGGCGCGCGGCGTGCGCCTGCGAAGCGCCGGCGCGGCCCGTGCCGCGACCGGCGGCGGCATGACCTTCGTGCTCACTGGTACTCTTGCGGGCATGAGCCGCGATGAGGTGCGCGCGCGCCTCGAAGCCGCCGGGCACAGAGTCTCCGGCGCGGTATCGAGGAAGACGGACTACGTGGTGGCGGGCGCGGAAGCGGGCGGCAAGCTTGCCCAGGCGCGCGCGCTGGGAGTCAAGGTGCTGGACGAAGACGGATTGCTGGATTTTCTCGGGAAACGCTGACGCATGCGCAAGAAGGTCACCAAGGCGGTATTCCCGGTCGCGGGGATGGGGAGCCGGTTTTTGCCCGCCACCAAGGCGAGTCCCAAGGAAATGCTGCCGATCGTGGACAAGCCCCTGATCCAGTACGCAGTGGAAGAAGCCGCCGCCGCGGGCATCACCGACATGATCTTCGTCACCGGCCGCAACAAGCGCGCGATCGAGGATCACTTCGATCTCAACCCGGAACTGGAGAACGCCCTGGGCGCCAAGCCCGAGTTGCTCGCCTCGGCGCGCGGCGTGCTGCCGGCGGGCTGCCGCTGCATCTATATCCGGCAGGCCGAGCCGCTCGGCCTCGGACACGCGGTGCTGTGCGCGCGCCCGGTGGTGGGCGAGGAGCCCTTCGCGGTGCTGCTGGCCGACGACCTGATCGACGCGGACCCGCCGACGCTCGCGCGCATGACGAAGCGCTTCGAGTCCGATCGCTGCACCGTGCTCGGCGTCGAGGAGGTGCCCCGCGAGCAGACCGGCAGCTACGGCATTGTCAGCGCGGACGACGCCCGCGCGGACGTGACGCAGGTCCGCGGCATCGTGGAGAAGCCGGCGCCGAAGGATGCGCCTTCCACGCTCGCGGTGGTGGGACGCTACATCCTGACGGCGGCGATCTTCGACCTTCTCGCCACGGCGAAGCCGGGACGCGGAGGCGAGATCCAGCTCACCGACGCCATCGCCGGCCTGCTCGCGCGCGAGCGCGTGCTCGCCATGCAGGTGGGAGGCACGCGCTACGACTGCGGCAGCAAGCTGGGCTACCTGAAGGCGACGGTGCAATACGGGCTGCGCCACCCGGAGACCGGCGCCGGTTTCGGCGAATTCCTGCGCCAGCGCGTGCGCTGACATGCCGGACCCGCGGGAAGCCTGGGCGTTCCTGGAGAATTCGGACCTCGTTGCCGGCGCCGACGAGGTGAGGTCTGCGATCGACCGCCTCGCAGGCGAGATCGAGCGCGAAATGAAGGACCGCTACCCGCTGGTGCTCGTCGTCATGGGCGGCGCGGTGGTGTTCGCCGGCCAGCTGCTGCCGCTGCTGCGCATGCCGCTGGACGTGGACTACATCCACGCAACCCGCTACGGCGCGGCGACCACGGGCGGCGGCATCGAGTGGCGCGTCGAGCCGCCGCGCGGCATCCGCGGGCGCGACATTCTCGTGCTCGACGACATCCTCGACGGCGGCCAGACGATGCGCGCGATCCGCGACCGGCTGCTGGGCGGCGGCGCGGCGAGCTTTCGCTGCGCGGTGCTGGTGGAAAAGGACCTGCGCAGGGAGAAACCGCTCGCGCCCGACTTCGTCGGCCTGCGGATCCCGGACCGCTTCGTGTTCGGCTGCGGCATGGACGCGAAAGGCTACTGGCGCAACCTTCCCGAGATCCGCGCCATGCGGGGCGCCTGATGCTGGCGATTCTCGGCGGCAGCGGGCTCGCGCGCCTCGGCACGCTCGCGGAGACGCGCAGCATATCGGCGCGGACCGACTACGGCGAACCCTCGGCGCCACTCGCGCTGGGCAAGCTGGCCGGGCGCGAAGTGCTCTTTCTCGCGCGCCACGGCGAAGCGCACAACATTCCGCCGCACCAGGTGAACTACCGCGCCAACATCCGCGCCCTCAAGGATGCGGGCGCGACCCGCATCGCGTCGGTGGCGACGGTCGGCGGGATCCGGCGCGAGTTCGGGCCCGGCACGCTGGTGGTGCCGCGCCAGATCATCGACTACACCTGGGGCCGGCCCGCGACCTTCTTCGAAGGGCCGGGAGCGAAGGTCAGCCATATCGATTTCACCGAACCCTATTCGGCGGACCTGCGCGCGGCGATCCTGGCCGCGGCGCGCGCCTGCGGGGAGACCGTTGCCGACGGCGGTTGCTATGGCACCACGCAGGGTCCTCGCCTTGAGACCGCCGCCGAGATCCTGCGCATGGAACGCGACGGCGCGGATCTCGTCGGCATGACGGCGATGCCCGAGGCCGCGCTCGCGCGCGAAGCGGGGCTCGAGTACGCGGCAATCGCCGTGGTGGTTAATCACGCGGCAGGCAAGGGGGACAGCGCGGTCGCGATATCGCTCGCGGCGATGCAGGCCGTGCAGCGGCAGGCGATGGCGCGCGTGCTGCGCATCCTGGAGGCATTGGCAAGATCATGATCCGACAAGTACTGCGCATGGGAGATCCGAGGCTTCTTGCAAGAGCTTCTCCCCTCGAAAGCTTTCATTCAGAAGAATTGAAGCAACTGCTCGCGGACATGCGCGACACGATGGCGCATCTGAACGGCGCCGGCCTCGCCGCGCCGCAGATCGGCGTGCCGTTGCGCGTGGTGATCTTCGGCCTGAAAGCCAATCCCCGCTATCCGGACGCCGAGGAGGTACCCGACACCGTTCTCATCAACCCGGTGCTCGAACCGCTGGCGGACACGGTCGAGGAGGGCTGGGAAGGCTGCCTGTCGGTGCCGGGCATGCGCGGCTGGGTGCCGCGCTGGACGCAGCTGCGCTACTGGGGCTTCGACGAGAGCGGCAACCGCTTCAGCCGCGAGGTGCAGGGATTCCACGCCCGCGTGGTCCAGCACGAATGCGACCACCTCGACGGCATCCTCTACCCGATGCGCATCCGCGACCTGTCCCGGTTCGGCTTCAACGAGGAACTGTTCCCCGGTCAGGACCTGCCCGCCGAGGAATAGCGCTTCCGGCGCGCCTCAGACCTGCAGGCTCGCTAGCAGCTCCTGCTCGAGCCTGAGCATCGCCTTGCCGTCGGCCAGGGCCGCGCCCGAAACGAGGAACAGATCCTCGGCGCGGTCGCCGAGCGTGTTGATCTTCGCCGAATGCAGGTTCAGCCGGTAGTCCGCGAGCTGGCGCGCCACGCGGTAGAGCAGTCCGGGCCGGTCGCTGGCGACGATGTTGAGCGAGTGGTAGGCGCCGCGCTCGTCGGGCCGGATCTCCACCGCGGGCGGGATCGGGAAATGCCGGACGCGTCGCGACACGCGCCCGCTGCCGGGCGCGGGCAGGGGGGCGCTCGACTGCAGCTCGGCCGCGAGCTCGCTTTCGGTCATGGCGATGATGTCGCGGTAATGCACTCCCGGGCCCTTGCCCATGACGAGGAACGTGTCCAGCGCGTAGCCGTCGCGCGTGGTGTGGATCTTGGCCTCGACGATGTTGAAATGGGCGCGCTCGAAATAGCCGCAGATACGGGCGAACAGCGCCTCGCGGTCCGGCATGTAGATCATCACCTGCAGCCCCTCGCCGAAGGGCGCGAGGCGCGCGCGCACCACCGGCACCTTGGTGTCGACGCGGTAATGCAGGTTGCGCGTCTGCC
>JADLES010000233.1 GCA_020845995.1 Burkholderiales bacterium
CTAGCCGGGCGCGACCGGGGCGACAAGCCCGGCGAGCTCCAGGCGCGTGCGCGCCACCTCGTAGGGCGCGCCCATGCCCTCGAAAGTCGCGATCGCTTCTTCATACCGGCTGCGCGCCAGCGCGACATCGTCCGAGGCGCGTGCAATGCGCGCCAAGATGCGCTGGGTCCAGCCCAGGCCGTAGAGATAGTCCGAGGCGCGCGTGATCTCGGCGCCCCGCCTGGCGTAGTCGAGGGCAGCCTTCACATCCCCCATCTGCAGGGCGGCCTCTCCGCGGAATCCCAGGTAGAGGCCGTGCAGCGGCGCGAAGCGGAAGCGTTCCGCCTGGGGAATCGTTTCCTCCAGGATCGGGATCGCGATCTCGGGCTCCCGGCGCTCCACGTGCGCGAGCGCGAGCATACCGGCGGCGGTCATCCGGCTCAGCGGATCGGGCGCCGATTCGACGCCCCGGCGGCATTCCGACACGGCCGCGTCCCAGTTGCCGGCGAGCGTGTTGACGAATCCGCTCGCCCAGGAAGAGGTGCACGCGAGGCGGCGGTCCCCCAGCGCATCCGCGAGCGCGCGGGCGCGGGCTTCCGCGTCCAGGGCCGCGTCGAAGCGGCCGCAGTAGGAGAGGTTCAGCCCCAGGATCCAGTACGCCTGCCCGAGCCACCAGGTCTCGGACAGCGCGCCCAGCAGGGCGACCGCCTGCTCGCCGTGCTGCACGCCGAGCGCCGGCTGAGCCCAGAACCGGTCGTTGGCGAGTACCGCGTGCGCCTTGCCCATGGTCGCGGAATCGCCGCAGGAGGTTGCCTCCTCGAGGGCGCGCGTCGCGTGCTGCGAGCTTCTGCGCCGGTCGCCCATGTAGTTGAACGTCGCGCCGAGCCGCAGGTAATAGGCGCCGGCAAGGCGCGGATCCGCGGCTGCGTCCACCACGGCCTGTTCCGGCAGCAGCGCCTCGACCACGTCCTTGAGCTTTCCGAGCAGCATCAGGCTGCGCGTCTTGCGCATCAGCAGCTCCAGGCGCCTGCGCGCGCGCCCGGGCGCCGGCAGTTGCGCGACCCGGCCCAGCGCTTCGTCGAGGGATTCGATGGCGCGATCGTGCGCGCCGATGCGGGCGGCGCGCTCCGCGAAGCGCTCGAGGTAGGTCACCGCCTTGTCGTGCCGGTCGGTGCGCGCGTAGTGGTAGGCGATCCGGTCATAGACCTGCGGCAGGTCGTGGGCGAAGAGGTCCTCCAGGGTCCCGGCGAGGGCCGCGTGCTGCGCGCCGCGGACAGGGGGCAGCAGGGCATCATGCGCCACGCGCCGGATGCGGTCGTGCACGAAGTCGAAGTGCTCGCCGACCGCGTGCACGATCTGCCGCCGGACCAGTTCCTCGAGCGCCTCCGACGCCTCGCCCTCGGCGAGGCCCGAGGCGCGCTGCAGCAGCGGGAAGGCGAACTCCCGGCCCGCCACCGCGGCCGTCGCGAGGAGCTGGCGCGCGGGCGCGCCCAGGCGCGCGATGTGCCCATGGATCATGTCGCGCACGCGCTCGGGCATCATCGCGGAGCTGCTTCCCGCCGCGTCGCCCCCGAGCGCGTGCATGCACTCCAGCACGACGAACGGATTCCCCTCGCTCGCCTTCCAGATCCGGTCCACCAGATCCTGCGACGCGCGCTCCCGGGTCCCCGGCCGGGCAAGCGCGCGCGTCAGCGCCGCCGTCTCGGCCTTCGAGAGCGGCGCGAGGCGCAGGCGCGACAAGGCGCCGGTGCGGTCGAGTTCCTGCAGCGAAGCGCCCAGCGCCGGCTGGGTCGCCAGCTCCTCCTGGCGCGCGGTCATGACGATGCCGACAGCGCGCCCCTGCACGCGCCGGCCGGCGGCCGCGAGCAGGCGCAGGCTCATGTCGTCGGCCCAGTGCAGGTCCTCCACGACGAGCAACAACGGGCCGCGCGCGGCGATCGCGGCCAGCAGACGGACGATGGCCTCGGACATCCGCCATTGGCGGCTCGCGAGCGCGCCGTCGTCCGGCGCCCCGGCACCGGAGGCGGCCAGTTCGGGCACCAGCACGGACAGTTCGGCGCGCCAGGCCGGCTCCAGGCCGTCCAGCAGTTCCCTGTCCTGCGTGACGCCCGCGGCGCGGAACATTTCGACCCAGGGGGAAAAGGGGAACTGCTGCTGGCTCTCGTAGCAGCGGCCCACCAGCACGCGCACGCCGGCGTGCGCCGCGAGCGCGGCCAGTTCCTCGGTCAGTCGGGTCTTGCCGATCCCGGCCTCTCCGATGATCGCGAGCAGGCGGCCGCGGCTCGCGCGCAGGTCCGCAAGCAACCCGGCGACCACGCCCAGTTCGTCATCGCGGCCCGTGAGAGGAGATTCATGGGCCGACAGGGACTGCGGCAGGGCTAGCGCGAATCCGGTTTCCTGCCGGCGGAGGATATCGTTGTAGAGCGCCCGCGTCTCGGCCCCGGGCTCCGCGCCAAGTTCGCGTCGCAGCGCCGCGACGCAGGCCTGGTACTGACGCAACGCGGCGCCGCGGCGCCCCTGCTCCGCGTAGAGGTGCATCAGCATCCGGTGCGCGATCTCCTCGAACGGATCGATGGCGAGCAGGCGCTGCGCGGCCTGGATCGCCCTGTCGGCCTGGCCTGCGGCGCCGTGGAGCGCCGCGAGACGCGCAAGCACGTCGATCGCGCGCTCGCGCATCTGTTCGCGCTCTCCGACCAGCCATTCCTCGAAGTCAGGCTCGCCGATGTCGAGTCCCGAAAGCAGGTCCCCGGAATACAGGGCGACCGCCTTCTCGAGCGTCGCGGGATCCGCGCTGACGGAATCGCGCAGGAATTCCAGCGCATCCACTCGCAGCCTCTCCCGCGCGAGGAGGACCGAGCGTCCTTCGGTCATCAGGGCGCCGCGCGGCAGGGCCTTGCCCAGCAGCGACAGGGCCTGGCGCAGGTTTGCGCCGGCGCTGGCGGCGGACGCCTCGCCCCAGAGCCAGCGCGCGAGTTCTTCGCGGCTCCGCGCGCCTTGGGGGGCAAGGGCCAGGCAGGCGAGCAGCGCTTCGATCTTCCGGGTGCGCAGCCGGATGCGCTCGCCGCCGGCGCCGAGGAGCTCGAAGCCGCCGAACAGCTGCAGCCGCAGGCCCGCCACGACAGGATCGCGATCGGAGGTCAGGGGGAAGCCAAGTGATTGAAAAGCATATCTTATTCGATATCCGCCCAGGCGCGGCCCGCCCTGTTCACGTTTCGTTGACGCCCGACCCGTAAGGTCGGCCTACATGATCTTCGTTGTTCGTCTATCCAAGGATTCCGGGGGCGCTCTGCGCGGGGTCGTGACGGACCCGCGCAGCGGGCGCAAGGCGGCGTTCGCGGACGCCGCGCAGCTGGGCGAAGAAATCGCCGCGATGATGCCCTCCGGCGAGACGGCCGCCTTTCCGGCGCCGCTTCCGGGCGAGAGCTGCCCATGAGACCGCGAAAGCGCGCGATCGCGGCGCTGCTCGCGATGACGGCGGCGGCGCACGGCGAGCTGGCGCGCGCGAATCCTTCCGGCGCCAGCGTCGCCGCCGGCGCCGCGACGATCCAGTCGAACGGCCGGACGCTGACCGTCACCAATGCGCCCGGCACGATCATCAACTGGCAGGCGTTCTCGATCGGCGCCGGAGAGACGACGCGCTTCCTGCAGTCCTCGAGCCTGAGCGCGGTGCTGAACAGAGTCACTGGCGGCGACCTCTCCCGCATCCTCGGCACGCTGTCGTCGAACGGCCGGGTGTTCCTCATCAACCCGAACGGCCTTGTCTTCGGCGCCGGCGCCGTCATCGACACCGCGGGCTTCGTCGCCTCGACGCTCAACATTGCCGACCGGGACTTCCTCGCCGGGCGACTGAAGTTCGAAGGCGGCGGCGCCGGCGTGCTGCGCAACGAGGGCACGATCCGTGCGAGCGGCGACATCTACCTGGTCGGGCCGCGCGTCGAGAACGCGGGGCTCATCCGCAGCGAGGGCGGCGGCGTGGCGCTCGCGGCCGGGCAGTCGGTGACGATCACCGGGCCGGACGCGCAGGGCATCCAGTTCGCGCTGCAGGCGCCCGCCGACTCGGCGCTGAACCTCGGCAGCATCGACGCACGCACCGCCGCCGGCATGTTCGCCGGGACGCTGCGGCACTCGGGCGACCTCCGCGCGATGAGCGCGAGCCTCGACGCGGCCGGCCGCGTCACGCTGTCGGCGAGCAGCGAGGCGGTCGTAGAGGCGGGCGCGACGATCGCCGCCGGCAACGCGGAAGGGCGCGGCGGCAGCGTGCTGGTCTGGTCGGACCAGGACACGCGCGTGCACGGTGCCATCCACGCGCCCGGCGGCTTCGTAGAGACCTCTGGCCGGCGGCGCCTGGACGTGAGCGGCATTCGCCTGCACGCACCCGGCGGCAGCTGGCTGCTCGATCCGTACAACATCGAGGTTGTCGCCGGCGCCGGGACGGTCAACAACGGCGGTGCGCCGGCGTTCACGCCCGGCGGCGACGATTCGCAGATCGGCGCCGACCTGATCACGGGCCAGCTCGATGCCGGCACCAGCGTGACGCTCGCCACCGGGCTGGGCGGCTCACCAGGCACGCAGGCGGGCAACATCACCGTCAGCTCGCCGGTCGTGAAGACCGCGGTCAACAATGCCTCCCTGACGCTGACCGCCGCGAACGACATCGCGGTGAACGCCAACATCACGCTGCCCGGCGACAACAGCAACGCCATATTCAACGCGGGCAACCAGTTCAGCATCAACAGCGCGACGGTCCAGGCCGCCAACGTCTCGGTCAACGCAGGCGGCAACATCACGCGCAGCGGCGCGCAGGCCAGCGACTTCCTCTACGGCCGCGCCTTTCCGGAGACCGGCTCGCTCACGCTGTCCTCGACCGGCGGCGCCATCGGCGCCCCCGGCAGCGCCATCCGCTTCCGCAACACGATCGACACCTCCGGCCGGGGCTGGGCGGCCGGCACGTCCGCCGCGGGTGCCGCAGGCGACATCTCCGTGCGTTACACGGGGAACGACACCGGCTTCTACAACGGCACCCTGCAGACCCACGCCGGCACGACGCAGACCGTGCGCTTCGAGCATACCGGCACCGGCACCGTCGGCGTCTACAGCAACATCACCGGCAACGACGACTGGATCATCGACTCGGCGGGCAATTACGGCTTCGCCGGCGCTACTCTGACCGCCAACAGCGTCAATGCCACCTTCGGCGGCTGGACCGGGCGCCTCGGGGTCTATCCCCTGCTGCCCGCGTTTGACACCTCCGCCGTCAACGGCAACATCACCCTCACAGCACGGGACATCGACGGCACCGGCTGCGGCGGCTCGCAGGTCGGGGTGGGCGTGAAGCCCGGCACGGGCCTGGTGAGCGCCACGGCCACCGCGCCGAACGCCGGCTGCGGCGGCTCGATCCAGCTGATGCACTTCGGCGGTGACCTGCTGACCAGCCGCTACACGTTGAACTTTTCCAATGCCGCGGTTCCCGGAAACTACATGCGGCTCAAGGCGGCCGATGGCCACCTCGTCGTGGACAGCACCGCCGGGTTCAACGCGAGCCTCAACGACAAGGATACGTTGCTGCAGACGCTGACCGCGGGCAAGGACATCATTTTCCAGGGCGGCACGGTGCGGGGTGGACGGGTGGAAGTGCGCGCGGCCCGCAACATCGACAACCTCGCGCCGGGCACCGACGGCTTCATCCAGACCAATGCTTTCGGTGGGCCGCACTGGATGCTGATTGCAGGCGGCGGCATCGGGTTGACTAATCCGGTCGAGGGCAAGGCCGACTGGGTGGGCAGCGCGGCCACGAGCGCGGCCGGCGCGGCCGGTGACATCAACCTCAAATTCACGGGCGGCTCACCCCGTTTCGGCGAGATCCGGACCCACGCCGGTTCGGCGCAGAACATCGACATCCAGTCGACGGTTGGCCTGATTTTCTCTACCGCACAGCCCGGTTACGTCGGCGTGGGCGGTTCCGGCTCGAGCAGCAGCACGGCGAACGATCATTACGCCGTCAACGCGGCCGGCAGTGTCTTTTTCGACAATTTCGACAATTCGTTCACCGCCGACACGATCACCATGACCTCGGGCGGCAGCATCGTCCACGGCGTGACCGGCGGCGGCGACATGATGGCCACCACCGGTCTCCTCACGATGAACGCCAACGGCGGTTCGATTGGCAGTTCGGGCACCTACGCGCGGCTGCGCGGCACTGGTTCACGCGTACTGCATGCCCTCAACAACGTGTACCTGGATGCCGGGTCGAATCCGCTGACGCTGGCCGGCATCACCACCGGCGCGAGCAACAGCACCATCGGGGTGCGCACGACCGGCAACATTACCGTCGATGCCGACATCACCCTGCCAGGCGACAGCAGCAACGCGATATTCGAAGCGGGCAACCAGTTCAGCATCAACAACGCGACGGCCCAGGCCGCCAATATATCGGTCACGGCGGGCGGCAACATCAGCCGCAGCGGCGCACAGGCATCCGATTTCCTGTTTGGCACCGCTCTGGTCAATGGAACGCTCACGCTGAATTCGACCGGGGGCGCCATCGGCGCGCCAGGCAACGCCATCCGCTTCCGCAGCGAGCGGACCGGCATAGGCTTTTCGGCTACGACCGCAGCCCCAGGCGCGGCAGGCGATATTTACCTGTACTACACGGGGGGAGCGTTCGATCTCGCCTTCGCGGGACCCACGGTGCACACCCATGCCGGCACGACCCAGTCCATACGCCTCGAGCATCCTTCTACCGGCAACATCTCGCTCGGCGCCAACATGCCGGGCAACGACAACTGGGTCATCGATTCAGGAGGGGGCTATGTGATGTCCGGAGGGACGCTCTTCGGCAACAGCGTCACGTTGAATCTCGGCGGCAGCTTGGCCACAAGCGGCAATAGCCTGACGCCACCGCAGATCTTCTTCGACACCTCCGCTTCGAACGGCAACATTACGCTGAGCGCGGACAACTTCGACGGCACCAGCGCCGGCGGCTTGGGGCTCGGCGTTGGGGTGAGGCCTGGCACCGGCATCGTCACCGCCACCAGCACCGGCTCCGGCATCGGGGGTTGGGGAACCGACGGCTCGATACTGCTCAACCACTACGGCGGCGACCTGCTGACCAGCCGCTACAACCTGAACTTCACCGGCGGCGCCGCGGGAGCCGATGTGAGATTGAAAGCCGCCGACGGCCACCTGATTGTCGACAACTCCGCGGGCTTCAACGCCAGTCTTAACAACAAGAACCTCCTGCTGCAGACGCTGACGGCCGGCAAGGACATCATCTTTCAGGGCGGTACGGTGCAGGGCAACCAGGTCGAGGTGCGCGCCACCAGAGACATCGACAACCTCGCGCCGGGTACCGACGGATTTATCCAGACCAACGTGTCCTCCCCGCAGTGGATGCTGGTCGCCGGCGGCGGCATCGGCGCGACCAATCCGGTGGAAGGGCAGGCCGATTCGTATGGCAGCGTGTCCACCGCCGGGGCCGGGGCCGCAGGCGACGTTCGAATCAAGTTCAACGGCGGCACGACGGCGCGCATCGCCGAATTGCGCACTGCGCCGGGTTCGGCGCAGAACATCGGCATCGAATCGGCCGCGGGGCTGG
Source organism: Burkholderiales bacterium (assembly GCA_020845995.1). Classification (GTDB taxonomy): domain Bacteria; phylum Pseudomonadota; class Gammaproteobacteria; order Burkholderiales; family SG8-39; genus RBG-16-66-20. The sequence continues at coordinate 7,574 of JADLES010000233.1, forward strand.
CGTTTTCCACGGCACGAACCGGCTATTTGGGCATCGGTGGCCTAGCGCCGAGCAGCGTGACCGCCAATGACCATTACACGATCAACGCGGCCGGGTCGATTCTTTTTGACAACCAAGACAATTCCTTCGCCGCCAGCACGATGACGATTACCTCCGGTGGGAGCGTTCTCGAGAATAATCCCTCCGGCGGCGACACGATCTCAACCACCGGCCCGCTCACCATCAATGCCAACGGTGGTTCGATTGGTGGCGCCGGCGGTGTTGCCGGCTGGGCCGCGCGGCTGCGCGGCAGCGGACCCAAGACGCTGCATGCGCGCGACAACATCTACATCGATGCCGGCAGCCAGCCGCTGACACTGGCGGGACTCACCACTGGCGCGGGCACGGGCACGATCAGCCTGACGACGACGGCCGCAAACGATCTCGTGCTCGGCGGCACGACCGATATCGACGATGCACTGGTGCTCAATATCGGAGGCAACATCATCTTTCCGGCGGCGGCGCAGTTCACCACCACCGGCGGCCTGACGCTGAATGCGCCGACGCAGATTGCCTCCACGGCGGCCGTGACGGTCTTGGGCGGGTCGCTGGGCGGCAGTGGTGCCGTTACCAACGCGGGTACGGTCGACAAGGCAGGGGCCGGCGCCGGGGATTTCTCGGGCGGATTCACCAATACCGGCTCGGTCAACGTCAATGGCAGCACGCTGGGTTTCTCTGGCGGGTACACCGATGGCGGCGGCGCGCTGGTGCTGGGTAGTGGTGGATCCGTCACGGCGCCGGCGGCCGGCCTGGTGTTCAACACGGGGCAGCTCTCCGGGGTGGGCACGGTGAACGGAAACCTGACCAACAACGGTACGCTGAATGTCGGCCTGTCGCCCGGAACGCTGACCGTCAACGGCAACTACACGCAGGGTGCGGGGGGGATACTCAATATCGAGCTCGGCGGCACCACGCA
>JADLES010000234.1 GCA_020845995.1 Burkholderiales bacterium
ATAAAAAAGAAGCTCGGCGAAATCCTGCGGCGCTGCGGCGATCACGCCGCGCCAGGCGTTGACGTTCTGCCCGAGCAGCGTCACCTCCTTCACGCCGCGCTCGGCGAGCGCCGCGATCTCGGCGACCACGTCGTCGAAGGGGCGCGAGATCTCCGGGCCGCGCGTGTAGGGGACGACACAGAAACTGCAAAACTTGCTGCAGCCCTCCATGACCGACACGAAGGCCGAGGCGCCGGCGACGCGCGCTTCGGGAACGCGGTCGAACTTCTCGTTCTCGGGGAAGCTGACGTCGACCTGGGGCCGGCCGCTCGCGCGGCGCCGCGCCAGCAGCTCGGGCAGGCGGTGCAGCGTCTGCGGGCCGAAGACGACGTCGACGAAGGGCGCGCGCGCGACGATGCCGCCGCCCTCCTGGCTGGCGACGCAGCCCCCCACCGCGATCAGCAGTGCCGGGTTGGCGCGCTTGAGCCCGCGCACGCGGCCGAGGTCGGCGAACACCTTCTCCTGCGCCTTCTCGCGCACCGAGCAGGTGTTGAAGACGATGAGGTCGGCCTGCGCGGCGCTCGCCGCCGGCGCGAGGCCCTCGTCGCGCTCGAGCACGGCGGCGATCTTCTCCGCGTCGTACTCGTTCATCTGGCAGCCGAAGCTGCGGAGGAAGAACGTCCCCGCCATGCGCTTCGCCCGGGCGCTACTTCTTCGGGTCGGGCTGCGCGGCTTCCTGCGGCGAGAGGATCCAGGCGCGGCGCAGCTTGCCGTCGGGGTCGAGCTGGTAGCGCACCACGACGCCCGGCGGCAGGGCGGCCGGCACCAGGATCAGGTTGCCGGCGTCGCGGATCTGCGCGCCCGCCGCGAGGTCCACATGCTTGCCGTCGATCTCCACGATCATGCCCTGCGCGTGGCTCATCTTGCCGCGCTTCGCATCCGCCGGGATGGTGCGCAGGATCGGCTGCGCCAGCGCGGCGCCGGCCAGAGCGGCGAGGAGCACGGCAATCGCGAAGCGTCGAAGCATGGCGGGCAGTCTACTGAAAAAGGAATGGTGGCGAATCAGGGACTCGAACCCCGGACACACGGATTATGATTCCGCTGCTCTAACCAGCTGAGCTAATTCGCCCCGGTGAAAAGGGCGCGCATTTTCGCCCAAAAAGGGCTTGAAGTCAAAGAGTTGAGAGAGCGCGGATGAGCGCGGAGGCGCAGTTCGAGATCGCCATCGTGGGCGGCGCCCTGGTGGGTGCGGCGGCCGCGTGCGCGCTCGCCGGCGAGCGCGTCGCGCTCCTTTCCCAGGAGCCGCGTCCGCCGCCCGCCGGCGAAGCCGACGGTTTCGATTCGCGCGTCTACGCAATCAGCCCGGGCAACGCGGCGTTCCTTGCGCGGCTAGGCGCCTGGAGCGCGATCCCCGAGCGGCACCTGACCCCGGTGCACGCGATGCGCGTGCACGGGGATGACGGCGAGTCGGTGATCGAGTTCGACGCCTATCGCGGCGGCGTGGCGGAACTCGCATGGATCGTCGAGGACCGCCGCGTGCAGGAGGCGCTCTGGCGGGGACTGGACGCGCAGGAGCGCCTGACGCTGCTCGCGCGCGCGCCGATCCGAGAAATCCAGATCGGCGAGCGCGAAGCGCGGCTCGCCCTGCGGGACGGCCGCCGGCTGTCCGCGCGCCTCGTCATCGGCGCCGATGGCGCCCGCTCGCTGGTTCGCGGGCAGGCGGGCATCGGGAGCGCGGGCTCGGAGTACGGCCAGACCGCGGTGGTGGCCAATTTCGCCTGTGCGCGGCCACACCGCAATATCGCCTGGCAGTGGTTTCAGGGTGTGGCGAAGGCTGGAGCAATACTCGCCCTGCTTCCCATGGCGGGAGATCACGTCTCCATGGTCTGGTCCCTGCCCGGAGCGCAAGCGCAGCGGCTGATGGATCTCGATCGAGAGTCGCTTGCGCGTGAAGTCGCCGTGGCCTCCGCGCACGCGCTGGGCGAGCTCTCGCTGGTCACCCCGGCGCGCGGCTTTGGGCTGCGGCGCCTCGCCGCCGCGCGCATGGTCGCGCCGCGCGTCGCCCTGGCGGGGGACGCCGCGCACGTGCTGCACCCGCTCGCGGGACAGGGGGCGAACCTCGGCCTGCAGGATGCGCGCGTGCTCGCCGAGGTTCTCTCGGCGCGCGCGCCCGGGCGCGATCCGGGCGAGTTGCGGCTGCTCAGGCGCTACGAGCGCGCCCGCGCCGAGCCGGTGCTCGCGATGCGCGCGGCGGTGCACGGACTGCAGCGCCTGTTCGGCAGCCCCGCTCCCGCGGTCGCGCGCTTGCGCAACGCGGGATTGAACTTCGCCGACCGACTGCCGGTCCTAAAGAACCTGCTGATGCGCCACGCCATGGGATAATCGCCCGCATGCGTTTCTTTCCGTGCCTGGTGGCCTTGCTGCTCGCGCTTCCCGCGCTCGGGGGAGAGGCGGAAATCCGCCAGGCGCTGCGGGCGAAGTTTCCGAACGTCCGCGTTGATGGCGTGCAGCCCGCGGCGGTCCCCGGGCTGTTCGAAGTACGCATGCAGACGCAGGAAGGCCCGCAGCTCCTCTATACCGACGGCGTGGCCAACTTCATCTTCGATGGCAGCATCATCGACCTCAGATCGGGGCGCAACCTCACGCAGGATCGCCTGCAGAAGCTGAGCGCGATCGAATTCAGCTCGCTGCCGCTCGACCTCGCGCTCAAGGTGCAGCGCGGCAACGGCAAGCGGGTGCTGGCGATGTTCACCGATCCGTATTGCCCCTATTGCCGGCGGCTGGAGCAGGCGCTGCTGCAGATCGACGACATCACTATTTACGTCTTCATGTTCCCGGTGATCCGGCCCGACCTCGCCGATCATTCGCGGGCGGTGTGGTGCGCCCCCGACCGCGTCAAGGCCTGGCTGGAGCTGGCCGCCACGGACAAGCCGAAGGCGCCGCAGGGCGGCGCGAGCTGCGCCAATCCTGTGGACAGGGTGCTCGAGCTCGGCCGATCGCTGCGCGTACGCGGTACGCCGACGCTGTTCTTCGCCAACGGCGAGCGCGCCGGCGGCGGCATGCCCGCCGGCCAGCTGCGATCCAAGCTGGACGAGATCGCCGGCCTGACGAGCGCGAAGAAGTAGCTCAGTCCCTCGCGAACAGCCACTGCTCGGGCGCGAGCTGCCGTGCCGCGTAGTCCTCGAAGGCCGCGAGGGCCCCGCGGGTCGCCAACTCGCGCTGCGGGGCGTGCGCAATCACGGTGGCGAGAATCCCGGGATGCAGGGAGAGCAGCACCCGGCAATTCGGTCGCGCGAGCAGCGGCCCCATCGCGGGCAGCAGTTCGTATTCGCCGCCCTCGATGTCGATCTTGATGAATAGCCGCGCTTCGGCGCCGATCCGGGCGGCGAGCGCCGCCGGCGTGATCGTCCGCGCGACCCAGGTGACGGCGCCCGGCGCGACCAGCACGCTCGACATGCTGTCGCCGGGCTTGCGCCGCGCGCCGAACGCCACCGGGCCTTCGCTCGCATGCACCGCGCGCGCGAGGACCTCGATGCGCGCGGCGAGCGCGGGATTGGCCGCGAGGTTGCGCTGCAGCTGGTGCAATGCGACCGGATCGGCCTCGAGCGCGATCACGCGCGCACCCAGCGCGGCGGCATAGAGCGCGGTCGGTCCCACCCAGGCGCCCAGGTCGAGGAACGTCGTGCCGGGCGCGATCTCGTGCTCGAGCAGCGCGAGGGTTTCGGGCTCCCACTGTCCGCGCGCCACCTTGTCCCAGAAGGTTGGCTGGTCATCCGCGACGCGCAGCGTCGCCGAGCGCATGCGGACTTCGCGCGGCGCGGCGCCCGGCCCGTGCTCTTCCGCCATGCGCTAGGGGGCGGGCGGCGTCTCGCCGCGCGGCCAGAGGATCCACATGCGGCCGCGCTGGCGCATTCTTCCGGCGAGCGCGCCGGCCTCGCCGCCGCTGCCCCAGTAGAAGTCGGCGCGCACCGCGCCGCGGATCGCGCCGCCCGTGTCCTGCGCCGCCATCAGCCGCTCCAGCGGCCTGGCCGACAGCGGCCAGGTCGTCGCGAGAAATACCGGCGCCCCGAGGGGCACGTAGCGCGGATCCACGGCGATGCTGTAGCCGGCCGTGAGCGGGGCGCCGAGCGTGCCCAGCGGCCCGCCCGGCGCGCCCGCTGCCGCCCCGGGAACGGCCGCCGCTTCGCGAAAGAAGACGTA
>JADLES010000235.1 GCA_020845995.1 Burkholderiales bacterium
CGCGACGCGCGCCCCCGCCGCGAGGCGCGCAAGCTCGGCCAGCCGCGCTCGCTGTGGCACAACCGCGCCCGGAACCGCGGCCGCGATGCGTTCGCATCGGCTCCGTTCCGCTTCGGACCCCCAGGGCAACAGGCAGGCGACTCCCCGTTCCTGCAACCAGCCGCCGAGCGCGCGCCAGTTCTCCTCGGGCCAGAGCTTGGCGTTCCGGCTCGTCATCGTGAGCAGCAGCGCGTGGCCGCGGGATTCGGGCAAGCGCAGGCCGGGCGGAGTGCCCCCCTCGACACGCAGGCCGTAGTCGCAACCGGGCCCCGGAGCGTAGCCGAGCGCGGCGCCCGCCAGGCGCCGATTGCGCTCGATCGCGTGCAAGCCAGCGGGCACCGCATGCTCTACATCGTAGAAGCGCGCCGCAAGGGGTTCGCGTGCGCTCGCCCGATCCAGGCCGTGCCTGCGGCCGCGCGCCAGCGCCGCAACCAGCGCGCTCTTGATCAGGCCCTGGCTGTCGACGATCACGTCGTAGCGCTCGCTGCGCAAGGCATCGCGAAACGCGGCCGCTTCCGACCAGGTGGCGCGCGCAAGCGGCGCGGCGCGCCAGCGGCGCAGCGATATCCGGATTACGCGACGCACCGACGCATGCAGTTCGGCGACCTCGGCGAAGGATTCCTCCACCACCCAGTCGATTTCGGCGGCCGGCAGGTTGCGAGCCGCGTCGCTCACCGCCGGACAGTTGTGCACGATGTCGCCCAGCGACGATGTCTTCACGAAGAGGATGCGCGGCAAGGGGGAAAGGCCCTCTGGGCGTGGGCTAGAATACCGCCTTGTTTTCACGCGATTTTAACCTCTAACGCGGCGCGCTTCCCTTGCCATTGTCCGTCGTCCTGGTCACTCGGAATGCGGCGGCCCAGTTGCCGGACTGCCTGGCCAGCGTCGCGTTCGCCGACGAGGTGGTGGTGGTTGATTCCGACAGCGACGACGGCACCGCGGACGTCGCGGCGCGATACGGCGCGCGCGTGCTGCGCAAGGAATGGCTCGGCTTCGGGCGGCAGAAGCAGTTCGCCGTCGAGCAGGCGGCGCACGACTGGGTGCTTTGCCTCGATGCCGACGAGCGCGTCTCTCCCGAGCTCGCGGCGAGCCTGGTGCGCACGCTGATCGCGCCGGCGGAACCCGTCTACCGGATGGCGCGCCGCAACCGCTTTCTCGGGCGCTGGCTGCGCCATGGCGAGGGCTATCCGGACTGGAGCGCGCGGCTATTCGACCGGCGCCGCGCGCGCTGGAGCGAGGACGCGGTGCACGAGCGGGTGATCGGCGAACCGGTCGGCGCGCTGGAGGGCGACCTGCTGCACGAGTCCGCGCAAGACCTCGGCCGCTATCTGGAGAAGCAGAACCGGTATACCACGCTCGCCGCGGCGGAACTGCACCGGCAGGGGCGCAGCGCCGGCATCGCCGATCTCGCGGTGTCGCCGCTCGCGCGCTTCGTCAAGTTCTATCTCCTGCGCCTGGGCTTTCTCGACGGCCTGCCGGGACTGGTGCACATCTCCATCGGTTGCATGAACAGTTTCATGAAATACGCCAAACTCATGGAGCTGCGCAGGGAGGCCGGCCGGTGACCGGGCCAAGGGCGCGCGAGATCGTCGATCTCCACGATTGCGGGGGCGACGGAGCCCCGACCTCCGCGCTCTGGCGCGCCATTGCCGACAACCACTGCTGCAACCGGCTGCTGTGGGACGAAGAGGACCTGGCGCGGCGCAGGAACGTGCCGGATGCCGAGATCGCCGCCAACAAGCGCAGCATCGACCGCTACAACCAGCGGCGCAACGACGCCATCGAGCGCATCGACGAGGAGCTGCTCGCCCTGCTTGCCGCGGTCCGGCCGCAGCCGGAGGCCGCGCTCAACAGCGAGACGCCGGGCTCGATCGTCGACCGGCTGTCGGTCCTCGCGCTCAGGATCCACCACATGCGGCTGCAAGCCGAGCGCAAGGACGCCGGGGATGCGCACGTCGAAGCCTGTAGGCAAAGGCTGACGCGCCTGCACGAGCAGCGCGCGGACCTCGCCGCCTGCCTGGACCAGCTGCTCGCCGACTGCGCGGCCGGCACTCGCCGCTTCAAGCTCTACCGCCAGTTCAAGATGTACAACGATCCGGCGCTCAACCCGGCGATCTACGGCGAGAGCAAGCGCTCCAGCTGAGCGTAGATCCGTTCCTCGGGCAGCTCGCTGACGCGTTCCGGCGCTTCGAGCCACGCCACCCTCGGGCCGCACGGCGCCCACTGGGCCGGTGCCGGGGACACGCCGGATTCCGCGAACAGGCCGAGCACGCCGCCGGGGCTTGCGGCGGCGAAATGCATCAGACCGGAATCCGGAAACACACTGGCACGCGCGCTCCAGATGAGTCCGAGCGCCTCCGCGATCGGCCCCCGGAACGGGTGCAACTGCGGCGCGAGCCCGCTCGACGCAGCCTCGAGCAGGGGTTGCACCGCCGCGTCATCCCCCGGGTACAGCGCGCCGCCGGGATCGCCGGGCGTCCACATGAATACGGAATCCAGCCCCCAGCGCCGCCGCGCATGCGCGCTCCAGGCCAGAACCTGCGCGACGCTCGGGCGCTTCTTCGCGCGCCGTGCGCCAAGCCCCACGACCATGTATTGACGAGGCTCGAGCGAGCGCGCGGCGAGCCAGCGCGCCGCGAATGCCGCGGCCGGCGCGGGCAGCACGTAGCGCGGATAGCCGGCGGGCCGCGCCGGCGATACGCCGAGCGGCGCGAGCAGGCCGAGCAGCCGGTCGACCTCGTGGCCGCCGGCATCCGGCGGCAACGGGTCGGTGAGACCGCGATAGCGCGATGCGTCCGTGCAGCGCGCGACGGTGCGCGCGGCGCGCAGCGCAAGGCCGCGGCGGATGGCGCGCGGCGACTCGTCGCCGTTGGCGACGAGAATCCAATCGAAGCGCTCGCGCCGCAATGCGCTTCGCTGCCGGAGCCAGTCCCACGCGGCGCCGATGCGCACGCGGCCGCCGTGGCGCACGCGGCGGTAGACCCAGGTGCGGTCGATGTGCGGATTGCCGTCGGCGACCCACGCGTTGTAGTCATTTGCGAGCAGGTGCGTTTGCGCGCCCGGCAGAGCCTCCTTGAGACGCGCCAGCAGCGGCGTGGTGAGCAGCAGGTCGCCGATCTTGTCGCGCTTGAGGACCAGGATCTTCATCGCAGAGCAAGCCGGGAGCGGCGATTATAATCGCCGCCGCGCCTGGATGATCCACATCCACCACGTCAACCTGCACCGGTTCGTCGGCGGCGGGGAGATCTACACGCGCGCGCTGACGCGCGCGCTGCTCGATGCCGGCGCGCGCGTCACCCTGTACGCGCACCCGGCGGCGGACCTGTGGAACGCGCTCTCGGGCGAGCGCTTCGACCGCGTGCCCGCGGAAAACGAGGCCCGGCTGCTCGAGCGGCTGCCGGCGAGGAACGCGACCGTCCTCACGCAGACGCCGCTTTCCGCGCGCTGCCTTGCCCGGCTCGCGGCGAGCCACCGCCTTACGGGCTTTGCGCACATGCCTGCCTACCAGCGCAGCGTCGCGGAGTTTCACCCCTACCGGCTGGTGTTCACGGTGTCGCGCTATTGCATCGGCCTGCTGCGGCGGGCGGGTCTCGGGCAGGTGTACCCGGAGCCGGTGTACGGGATTGCCGACCTGGAACGCGCCGATGACTCGCTCGAACGCCGTTCTCCCTATGTCTTTGACCGGAGGAAGCTGCGCGACGTCCTGCTCGGCCGGCTCGAGCGCCTCGCCGGCGCGCGCGGTGCCGGCGCGCCGTTCGCCAGGGCGCCGGGGCTTGCGCTGGGGATCGTCTCCCTGCTCTCTCCCATCAAGCAGCTTCCCTCCCTCTTCGCCCTGCTCGCGCCGATCCTCGCGCAACGGCCCAGCGTGCATCTGGAGATTTTCGGCAGCGGCGGCTACGCGCAGGTGCGCGACCTGCGGCGCGCGCTCGCCCCGCTCGGTTCGCGCGCGCGCTTCTGGGGCTACCAGCAAAACGTCGCCGCTATCTATCCGCAGCTCGATTACCTGATGACGGGCCTGCCGGAGAAGGAAGCGCTCGGCCAGAACGCGATCGAAGCGCAGGCTTGCGGCACGCCCGTGCTCGCGCCCGATGCGCCGCCGTTCACCGAGACCGTCCTCGAGGGCGCGAGCGGATTCCGCTACCGCGATCCGCGCGAGGACCAGGGCCGGCATTTCGCGCAAGTGCTCGACGCGATCCTCGCCGGCCGGCCGCGGCCCGATCCGCGCGTCGCGGCGAAGGAGCATCTCCTGCAATTCACGCATGCGGCGCAGGTCGCCCGCGCGCGCAAGATGATCGAGGCGCTTTCCGACCTAGAATAGATCATGTCCAACCGCATCGTCCCGGTGATCCTGTGCGGCGGCGCGGGCAGCAGGCTCTGGCCGGTATCGCGCCAGCTGCTGCCCAAGCAGTTCCTGCCGCTCGTCACCGGCCGCACCCTGCTCCAGGACACGGCGCTGCGCGCGCGCGCGGCAGCGGGACCGGCCGAGCCCATCGTGATCTGCAACGAGGCGCACCGCTTCCTCGTGCAGGACCAGCTTGCCGAGGTCGGCGTCACGGCGCGCATCGTGCTCGAGCCCGCGGGCCGCAGCACCGCGGCGGCGGTCGCCGTCGCCGCGCTCGCCTGCGAAAACGACGATCCGGTGCTGCTCGTGCTCGCCTCCGACCACGCCATCGGCGGCGCGGAGGAATTCAACGATGCCGTGCGGCGCGCCGCCGCCGTGGCGGGCGCCGGGAGACTGGTGACCTTCGGCATCGCGCCGGCGCGGCCCGACAGCGGCTTCGGCTACATCGAGCAGGGCGACGCGCTGGCGGACGGCACGGGGGCGTACAAGGTCGCGCGCTTCATCGAGAAACCCCCGCAAGACGACGCGCGCCGTCTCATCGCCTCCGGCCGCGCCTACTGGAACAGCGGCATGTTCGCCTTCGGCGCGAGGCGCGTGCTCGAGGAGCTC
>JADLES010000236.1 GCA_020845995.1 Burkholderiales bacterium
ACGCGGTTCTCCAGCGTCATGCCGCGCAGCCGGAACGGGGTGAACATCGGCACGGGCGGGTTCGCGAGATCGACATCGAGCCCCTGCTTCCGGACCTGCCCGGCAAACCAGACCCTGACGTCACGGACGAAATCCGGATCCCGAAGCTCCAGATTCTCCCAGGTGATCTGCTTCGAGCGCGACATGACGCCGAAGGCGAACTGCAGCGGATCCATGCCCCAGTAGCGGCGCATGTGCTCGAACCAGGCGAGCGAGACGTTCGCCGCGTGCTGCGTCTTCTCCACCTCTTCACGCCTTGCCGTGTCGTATTTCCGCAGTGCCTGTTCAAGGGAGGCCTGGGAACGAACCGCCTCAAACAGCGCGATCGCATCCTCCATCGCCAGCTTGGTCCCGGAGCCGATCGAGAAGTGCGCGGTCGCCTTGGCGTCGCCGACCAGCACCGCGTTGCCTTTCACCCAGGTCTTGTTGGTGATGGTCGGGAAGTTGCGCCAGAGAGAGCGATTAGCGATCAGCGGATGACCGTCCAGCTCCTCGGCAAATACTTCCTGCAAGGCCAGAACCATTTCCTCTTCGCTCTTCCTGTCGAAGCCGAAGTTCTTCCAGGTGGCTTCATCCGTCTCGATCACCCAGGTGCTGTGTCCCGGCTCGTACTGGTAGCAGTGCGCGAGGATGATGCCCTCGGGCGTCTCGCGGAAGAAGTACTTGAACGCGTCCAGCGGCCGGGTCGAGCCGAGCCAGGCGAACTTGTTCGGGCGGAGGTCCACGCCGGGCTGGAAGTGCGCTTGATGAGCTTCCCTGATTTTCGAGTTGATGCCATCCGCGACGACGATGAGATCGGAATCCGGGAACTGCTCGAGGCCGTCGATCTCGGTCTGGAACCTGAGCTTCACGCCCAGCTCGCGGCAGCGGTCGTGCAGGATGTGCAGCAGCGCCACGCGCGAGCAGCCGCAGAAGCCGTTGCCGCCCGAGCGCATGCTGCGGCCCTTGTAGACCACGTCGACGTCGCCCCAGTAGGCGAAGCGGCGGCGGATCATCTCGTAGGACGGACCATCGAAGGACTTGAACATGTCCAGCGTCTGGTCGGAGAACACCACGCCGAAGCCGAAGGTGTCGTCCGGCCGGTTGCGCTCGTGGACGGTGATGTCCCAGCGCGGCCAGGCCTTCTGCGCGAGCAGGGCGAAGTACAGCCCGCCCGGGCCGCCGCCGATCACCGACACCTTCACGGCACGACAGCCGTGGTCTCGATTTCCACCTTGGCAGCGTCATCGACGAGCGCGACCACCTGCGCCACCGTCATCGTCGGGTAGTTCCGGCCCATCAGCTCGCGCCAGGCCGCGCCCACCTCCTTGAGCGCGCCGAGGTACTCGCGCTTGTCGGAGATGTACCAGGTCATGCGCACGACGTGCTCGGGCCCGGCGCCCGCCTCGGCGAGGACCGCCAGGGTGTTCTTCAGGGCCTGGCGGAACTGCCCGCCGAAGCCGGCCTCCCGGATCGCGTTTTCGGCGTCGTAGGCAACCTGCCCGGCGACGAAAACCGTCGTGCCGCCCTGGACGGCGATGCCATTCGAATAGCCCTTCGGGGTCGCCCAGCCGGGCGGTTGCAGGATCTTCCTCATGTGGCGTTCCTCAGTTTGAAGCGCTGCAGCTTGCCGGTCTCGGTGCGCGGCAGCGAATGGATAAACTCGACAGAGCGCGGATACTTGTACGGCGCGATGCTGCGTTTCACGTGCTCCTGCAGCTCGGATTTCGTCCCCTCGTCGGGATTGGTTCCCGGCTTGAGAACGACAAACGCCTTCACGACCATCCCCCGTTCCTCGTCGGGCGCGCCGACCACGGCGCACTCGGCGACCGCGGGATGCGTGAGCAGCGCGTCCTCGACCTCGGGCCCGGCGATGTTGTAGCCGGCGGAGATGATCATGTCGTCGGTGCGCGCCTGGTAGTGGAAGTAGCCGTCCCCGTCCATCAGGTAGGCGTCGCCGGTCAGGTTCCAGCCGTTGCGGACATAGTCCTTCTGCCGCTCGTCGGCGAGATAGCGGCAGCCCGTCGGCCCTTTCACCGCGAGACGGCCGACCTGGCCGGGCGCGCAGCGCCCGCCGTTCTCGTCCAGCACTGCGGCCTCGTAGCCAGGGATGGCATAGCCGGTGGCGCCGGCCCTCGCCCGCTCCGGAGCGTGCGAAATGAAGATGTGGATCATCTCCGTGGCGCCGATGCCGTCGATGATCTCGATGCCGCTCGCCTGCCTGAACAGCCGGCGCGTGGCGTCGGGAAGCGCCTCGCCGGCCGAGACGCATTTCTTGAGCGAGCGCAGGTCGTGGTTCTTCCACAGTCCCGCGAGCGCGCGGTACATGGTCGGCGCGGTGAACAGGACCGTGGCCTGGAAACGGTCGATCGATTCGAGCAGGGTTTCCGGCGCGAGTTTCTCCACCAGCGCGGCGCTCGCGCCAAAGCGCAGCGGGAAGCAGAGCAGCCCGCCCAGGCCGAAAGTGAAGGCGAGCGGCGGCGTGCCGATGAAGACGTCGTCGGGCCCGGGCTTCAGGCAGGAGCGCGGAAAGCAGTCGCACATGGCGATCACGTCGCGGTGAAAATGCACCGTGCCCTTGGGCTTGCCCGTGGTGCCCGAGGTGAACGCGATGAGCGCGACATCCTCTGCAAGGGTATCGACGTTCTCGAAGCGCGCGGGCAGCGAACAGCATTCGCTGTCGATCGAATCCGCCCCGTCCGCATACCAGTAGCGGATCTCCTTCAGGGTGGGGCAGTCCGGCAATGCCAGTTTCAGCTCGGCCTCGAGGCGCTTGTCGCAGAGCGCGTGCGTGACCTGCGCCTTGTTGACGATCTCGGTCAGTTCCTTGGCGCGCAGCAGCGGCATGGTGCCCACGCAGACGCCGCCCGCCTTGAACACGCCGAGCCAGGCCGCCGCCATCATCGGGTTGTTCGGGCCGCGCAGCAGCACGCGGTTGCCGGGCACGAGCCCCATCCTGCGCACGAGCAGGTTCGCGAGGCGTCCGGCCTGCGCCTGCAGCTGCGCGTAGGTGCACTCGTAGACCTCGGGACCGAACGGCGCCCGCAGCGCGACGCGCCCGCCGTGCCCGGCGCGCACCATGTCGTCGAGCAGCACCGCGGCGCAGTTCATGCGCCGCGGATACCGGAGCTCCGGAAGATCGAAGCGGAATTCCGGCCACTGCTCCCTGGGCGGCAGGTGATCGCGCGCGAACGTGTCCGCGTGCGCCGTGGCGGCGCTCATCGCAGCAGCTGGCGGGCGATGACCACCTTCTGCACCTCGGTCGCGCCCTCGTAGATGCGCAGCGCGCGCACTTCGCGGTACAGGCGCTCGACCATCTGCCCGCGGGTCACCCCCAGGCCGCCGAAGATCTGCACCGCGGCGTCGACGACGCTCTGCGCGGTCTCGGTCGCCTGCATCTTCGCCATCGCCGAGTCCCTGGTGGTCCTCAGCTCCGTCGTGTCCTTCTTCCACGCGCTCTTGTAGGTGAGCAGCGCGGCGCTTTCGATACCGGTGGCCATGTCGGCCAGCTTGGCCTGCGTGATCTGCAGGTCGGCGAGGCGGCCCCCGAACATCCTGCGGTCCTTGGCGCGCGCGAGCGCCTCGTCGAGCGCGCGCCGGGCGAAGCCGAGCGCGGCGCCCGCGACCGTGGTGCGGAAGACATCGAGGTTGCGCATCGCCAGCTTGAACCCCTGCCCCGCCTCGCCGAGCAGCTCGCCGCGGGCATCGCGGAACTTCACCGTGGACATCGGATGCGGCGCGATGAGGTCGATGCGCTCCGACGCGTCCGCCTCCGGCGCCTCGACGATGAAGGCGCTGAGGCCCTCGTCGGTCCGGGCGAAGGTGACGTAGAAATCGGCGATGCCGCCGTTGGAAATCCAGGTCTTCGTGCCCGTGATCCTCCATACGCCGTTTTCCTTTCTTGCAACGGAGGACGAAGCGGCGACATCGGACCCCGCTTCGGGCTCGGAGAGCGCGAAGGCGGCGATCGCCTCGCCGCGCGCCGCCTTCGGCAGCCAGGCCTTTTTCTGCGCCTCGGTGCCCGCGAGCACGATCGGCCCGCTGCCCAGGCCCTGCATCGCGAACGCGAAATCGGCCAGGCCGTGGTGGTAGGCGAAGACCTCGCGCAGCAGCGCGATCGAACGCACGTCCGGCGCCGCCGATACGCAGTGATCGAGAAGGCGCGCCGCGCCCAGCTTGCGGACCAGGGCGCGGCAGGTGGAATCGGGTTCCTCCTCATCCACGGCATTCGCCCGGATCCAGGCATCCGCCTCCGACGCAAGCCGCCGGTGCCGCTCCTCGAAGAAAGGCCAGTCGTAGTGTTCAAAGCGCTGCATCTGCCGTCTCCCTGCTCTGCCGTGTGTTCCTGTCGCGAAGATACAGGATTTGGACCTGCCCGCGCGGCGCCAGCAAGCGTGCTCGGCACGTCGCCGGCGTGGGAGAGAGCGCCACGCCCATGCCCGTATCGGCGAGCGCGTACGCCACGGCGTCGTGCACCATTCCGTACGGATTGAGGTGCTTCTCCGAGATCTCGAGACGGCAGCGGCTGTGGCCCGGGCGCTGCTTCTCGAAGCGCAGCCCGATCAGGTCGGCGAACAGGTGAGGCGCGGCGGATATCCGCGGGCTCCCGGGATGGCTCCTGCTGGCGGGAAGTATCATCGCACGCGCGACGGGCGCAGGTACACTAAGAGGAGAGATTGCGGGCAGCCTGTCCCGCCCGGAAGTGCCTGATGGCCAGCGCCAGCGACGCGGCCTGCAGCGCGGCGCAGAAATAGAACGGCGCGCCGATGCGCCAGTCGCCCTGCGGCAGGTGCGCGACCAGCTGCAGCAGCGGCGCGCCCAGCACCGGCGCGATCACCGACATCAGGCTGTTCAGCCCGCCGACCGCGCCCATCGCCTGGCCCTGCGTGCGCGCGTCCACCGCGCCGGAGATGATGCTCTGGATGGACGCCGAAACCGTGGCGCCGAGCAAATTGGCGAAAATGATGGCGAAGATCATCCAGCCCTCGGTGGCCGCGCCCCAGCCGAGGTAAGCGAGCGTCGAGGAGGCGAGTCCCAGCATCGCCAGCCGCCGCGCGCCGAAACGTCGCAACAGGCGCCCCATCAGCAGTCCCTGCGCGACCGCGGAAACGACTCCCACCGCGGCGAGCGACCAGCCGTTTTCCTGCGGGCCCCAGCCGAACTTGAAGGTCGTGTACAGCACCCAGGTGGTGTAGAGCACGAACTGGGCGAGGCCGCTGCAGGCGATCACGCCCACCAGCAGTCCCGCGCCCTTCAACTGAGCAAGGCCGCGCAGCGCGCTCACCGGATTGGCGGCGCGCCAGTCGAAACGGCGCCGCCGTTCCAGCGGCAGCGATTCGGGCAGCACGAACCAGCCATAGAGCAGGTTGAGCAGCGCCAGGCTGCCCGCGGCGAAGAACGGCAGCCGCAGGTCGATCGCGCCGAGCAGCCCGCCCATGACCGGGCCGAGGATGAAGCCGAGACCGAACATCGCCCCCAGCAGGCCGAAGCGCCGCGCGCGCCCCTCCGCCGGCGTGATATCGGCGACATAGGCGTTCGCCACCGAGATGTTGGCCTGCATCGCGCCACTCACGAGACGCACCAGGATCAGCATCCACAGCGCGGTCGCCAACCCGGTAATCAGGAAGCTCAGCGCGAGGCCGCAGAAGCCGAGCAGCAGCACCGGGCGCCGGCCGTGCCGGTCCGAGAGCGCGCCCAGCACCGGCGACGCGAGGAAATTGGCGAAGCCGAAGGTGAAGGTGACCACGCCGTACCAGATCGCCTGGTCGGCCTGCGAGCCGGTGAATTCGCCCACCAGCGCCGGCAGCACGGGAATGATCAGCCCGATCGCGACCATATCGATCAGCGTGGCGAGCATGATAAACGGCATCGCCGCCGCCTGGTTTCTACGTAACATGGCCGCCGCGAAGCATCGAGCGAAGGTACTACACTGCTGACCGATGAACGGCGGAACGATCCGGGTGGCGGTACTGGGCGCGGGCGCGGTGGGCTGCTACTACGGCGGCATGCTCGCGCGCGCCGGCAATTCCGTGGTGCTGATCGGGCGGCCGCTGCACATGGATGCGATCGCAAGGGACGGGCTTCGCTTCGAAGCCAAGACCTTTTCCGAGAACATAAGGATTGAAACCGCCACGGCGGCCACAGCGGTAAGCGGCGCGAAAGTGGTGCTGTTCTGCGTCAAGTCCACCGACACCGATGCGGCCGCGGCGCAGATCGCGCCCCACCTCGCGCCGGACGCGGTCATCGTCAACCTGCAGAACGGCGTGGACAACAGCGAGCGGATAGAGGGCAAACTGCGCTCGGCACGCGTTTTGAACCCGGTCATCCCGGCCGTCGTCTACGTGGCGACGGAGATGGCCGGCCCGGGTCACCTCAAACATCATGGTCGAGGGGATCTGGTCATTGGGAGTTTGGATGGAAGGGTTTCACGGAGCGTCCTGCAGGAACTAAAAGATCTCATTGAAAAGGCATCCGTCCCAACGGTGATCTCGGAGAACGTCGCAGGTGAGCTGTGGGCGAAGCTGGTGGTCAACTGCGCTTACAACGCCATCTCCGCGATCACCCGGCTGCCGTACGGAGAGATGATCCAGGGCCACGGGGTCCGCGATCTCATGCGCGACGTGGTCGAAGAGACGCTGGCGGTGGCGAAGGCGCGAGGAGTGACGATGGCGCCCGACATGCTGGAGCGCACCTACCGGATCGCCGAGGCGATGCCTGCGCAGTTTTCCTCGACCGCGCAGGACCTCGCGCGCGGCAAGCCCACCGAGATCGACCATCTCAACGGCTACGTGGCGCGGCAGGGCGAATCGCTGGGGCTCGGGGTTCCCGCCAATCGCGCGCTGCACGCGCTCGTGAAACTGCTGGAGTCGAAGCGGGCGCGCGGCGCCTGAGTGCTCAGCCGCCGCCCACCGTGATCACGACCTTGCCCATCGCCCGGCGATCGGCGAGCAGGCGGATCGCCTCGGCGGCCCTCTCCAGCGGGTATTTTGCCGTGACGTGGGGCTTCAGCCGTCCCTCGCGGAACCAGCCGGAGAGCTCGCGCACCGCCGCGGCGCAATCCTGCGGCGCCCGCCGCGACCACTCGCCCCAGTACACGCCGACGATGCTGCGTTCCATGAGCAGCGGCAGGTTAAGCGGGATCTTCGGGATCTCGCCGCCGGCGAAGCCGATGACGAGGAAGCGCGCGCGCCAGTTGGATGAGCGCAGCGCCGCCTCGGCGTAGGCTCCGCCCACCGGGTCGTAGATGATGTCCGCGCCCTTGCCCGCGGTGAGGGCCTTGATCCGCTCGCGCAGGTCCTCGCTCGTGTAGTTGATGGTCTCGTCGGCGCCGTGCTCGCGGCACACCGCGAGCTTCTCCGCGCCGGAAGCGCAGGCGATGACGCGCAGGCCGAGGACCTTGCCTACCTCGACGGCGGCGATGCCGACGCCGCCCGCGGCGCCCAGCACAAGCAGCGTCTCGCCGGGCTTCGGGTCGGCGCGATGAACGAGCGCATGGTGCGCAGTGCCGTAGGTGAGGAGGAACGAGGCCGCGGTCACGAAATCCATGCCCTCGGGGATCGGCACGAGGCGCGCCGCGTCCACCGCGGCGCGCTCGGCGAAGGCGCCGTAGGCGCTGAAGGCGATGACCCGGTCGCCCGGCCTGACGCCGGTCACGCCTTCGCCCAGCGCCTTCACCACGCCCGCCATCTCGCTGCCCGGCGAGAAGGGCAGCGGCGGCTTGACCTGGTACTTGTTCTGGATGACGAGCACGTCCGGGAAGTTGACGCTCGCCGCCCGCACGTCCACCACCACCTGCCCCTTGCCCGCGGCGGGCTCGGCCACCTCCTCCACCACCAGCGCTTCCGGCGGGCCGAACTGCTTGCAGAGAACGGCCTTCATCCGGCCGGCTGCGGGATGTAGATCTTGCGCTCGGCGACAACGCGGATCATTCGATTCTCCTCGGTCAGGTGATTTTCTCCAGCTTCTGCAGCGAGCGCATGCGCCACGGGATCTTGCTGTCGGGAAACGCCTTCGGGTACTCCGTGTAGCTCACCTCGCCCACGTAGATGTCGCCGCGCGAGTCGACCGCGAGGCCGTGCGGGGCGATGAACTTGCCGGCTTCCAGCCCCGGCCCCGCCTCGCCGCCCAGCCGCGTGATCGTCTTGCCGTTTGCGTCCATGATCGAGATGCGCGGGCCGATGTTGGGCACGTTGCGGTTCACCGGCATGCCCGGCCCCAGCTCGCCGATGAGGAAGCGTGGCTCCTTGCCCCTGCAGCAATAGAGCCCGCAGGGCCGGTGCATGTTGACCCACTGCGTCTCGTACCGGCCGTTGCC
>JADLES010000237.1 GCA_020845995.1 Burkholderiales bacterium
AGGCGGTGGGGGCGTTCAAGCTGGACAAGGTGATCAGCGACGCGACCGAGTTCCCGGGGGGGCTGTACAGCGCGGCGTTCGCGTTCTTCATGAACCAGGACAAGTGGGCGAAGATCCCGAAGCAGGATCAGGCGATCATCGAGAAGCACGCCTACGAGCAGGCCTCGCGCACCTTCGGGCAATACTGGGACCGCGCCGATCAGGTCGGGCGCCAGGCGTTGCAGGCGGCGGGCGGGCGCATCGTCCAGGCGAACCCGCAGCTCGTCGCGGAGGTGAAGAAGCGCTCCCAGCCGATCATCGACGACTGGATCAAGAAGGCGAGCGCGAAGGGCATCGACGCGAAGCGCGTGCTCGATGAGTACCACGCCGAGATCAAGAAGCTCTCCGCGCAGCGCAAGTAGACCCCTCCGGTGAGCGAGCAGGGTTTCAGGCGCGTGAGAGGCTCGCGGCTGCAGAACTGGCGGCCTGACCGGGAGCGGGGCAACAAGGAATAAAAAGCGCCCCGCGCTGTTCTTTCCGATGGATGACCGGCAGGAACCACCAGGCCGGAGGGAGGGAACCGCGGTGCGCAAGCATTTCACATCGATCGCTTTTCTGGCGGGCCTTGCGCTCGCGCCCGCGTCCTGGGCGCAGGCGCCCGCGGCCGCGCCGGTCCGGGAGATCAGCAAGATCGCCGGGGAGGTATACCGGTTTCGCAACAACAACCACTTTTCGGTCTTCGCGGTGACGCCCGCGGGCGTGATCGCGACCGATCCGATCAACGCCGACGCCGCTCGCTGGCTGAAGGCCGAGATCGCGCAGCGTTTCCGGCAGCCGGTGCGCTATCTCGTCTACAGCCACGACCACGCCGACCACATCTCGGGCGGCGAGGTGTTCGCCGACACGGCGCTGGTCGTGGCGCACGAGAACGCGAAGAGCGCGATCCTCGGCGAGAAGCGCCCGACCGCGCTGCCGCAGATCACCTTCCGCGACCGCATGACGATCGAACTGGGCGGCACGACGCTCGAGCTCATCTACGTCGGCAGGAACCATTCCGACAACTCGATCGTCCTGCGCTTTCCGCGCGAGCGCCTGCTCTTTGCCGTCGACTTCATCCCGGTGAACTCCTACACGTTCCGCAATTTCCCGGACGCCTACATGCCCGACTGGATCGAGTCGCTGCGCCGCGTGGAGGCGATCGACTTCGACACGCTCGTGCCCGGCCACGGCGCGCTCGGCAGCAAGGCGAACGTGACGATGTTCCGCGAGTACCTGCAGGACCTGCGCGCCGAAGTCACGCGCCACGCGCGCGAGGGCAAATCCCTCGACGAGATCAAGCAGCTGGTCACGCTGCCGAAGTACGCCGCCTGGGGTCCGAAGGACTGGTTCCCGCTCAACATCGAGGGCATGCACCGCCTGGTGCAGGGTCAACGGGTCGCGAATCCATAGCGGCTGGCTGGATCTGCCTTGCGCCGGCAATCGCACCCATGATCGCCGCGAGAACGGCCATGGCATCGGCCGTGCCGTCCGCTTCGCCTTTTTCGAAATCCCGTTCGGTCTGGCCCATGGTATTCGTCACGTGGGCAATGCACAGAACGTCGGCTTTCCGGGCTTTGGCGAACGTGTAGAGCGCCGCAGCTTCCATCTCCACGGCCAGGATACCGCGCCGCCTCGCGGCCTCAATTGCCTCCGCCGTCTCCCGGAACGGCGCGTCCGTCGTCCAGCTCGGGCCGGCGATGGCGCGCAAGCCGGCGGCCTTGAGCGCGTTGGCGGCCAGCGCCACCAGCCTGCGGTCGGCCTCGCCATAGTCGGACGCGGCGGCATAGTGGTAGCTGGTACCCTCATCGCGCAGGGCGCGCTCGATGATGACGAAGTAGGGCGTTGGCCCCGCTGCCACGATCTGGCCGGCGGAAGAGACGCTGAGCAGCAGGCGGCAACCGCTGGCAAACAGTTGTTCCGCGATCAAAACCGCAAAGGGCGCGCCGACGGCGCAGCCGACGATGCCAACCGGTTGTCCGGCCAGCTCGAAGGCGTCCAATTGGGTGTGGTAGCAGGGCCAGCCTTCGAATGGCTTCGAGTGGCCTTCCCTGCGCAATCGCCTTGTGATGTCGCCGTCGGGATCGAGAATGCAGACGGGAGGGACATCGATGTCGGCAATTCCTTTCTGCCGCCGCGCCTCGCGCAGCAGTGCAGCCGGCCTGAACACGGACGGCGAAGATGGGTTCTTGTTGTCCAGCAGCGGTTGCATGCTCAGCGCAGACGCTTGCGCAAGGCGCAGCAGTTCCGGTGCATTTCAGTTCCGGCCTTCCGGCTCGGTGACGTCGCGCACGCCGTCACCAAGCAGGTTAATCGCCAGCACCAGGGCGAACAGCGCCCCGCCGGGCAGCGTGATCAGCCAGGCGCTGAAGAACATGTAGCTTTTTGCCTCCGAGATCATCAGCCCCCACGAAGGCAGCGGCGGCTGCACGCCGAGGCCGAGGAAAGAGAGCGCCGCCTCGAGCAGGATCGCGCCCGCCATCTCCAGCGTCGCCACCACCACCAGCGCGTTGGCGACGTTGGGCAGGATCTCCCCCGCCACGATGCGCGGCGTCGAGCAGCCGATCGCTCGTGCCGCCTGCACGTAGTCGAGCCCGCGCACCTGCATGGTGGCGCTGCGCATCACCACCGCGAAGCGGTCCCAGCGCAGCAGGCCGAGCACGAGGATGATGAGCCACAGCGAGCTGCCGACCAGCGCCACCACGGCGAGCGCCACCAGGATCACCGGCAGCGCGAGGCGCACCGTGATCAGGTAGGTCACCGCGAGGTCGACCCTGCCACCGAAGTAGCCCGCCGCAATCCCCAGCGCCGCGCCGATCAGGCCCGAGACCAGCATCACCGCGAAGCCGATCAGCAGCGAGATGCGCGAGCCGTAGATCAGGCGCGACAGGTAGTCGCGCCCCAGCATGTCGGTGCCGAGCGGGTGCGACCAGTTGCCGGTGTCGTGCCAGATCGGCGGGATCAGGCGCCTGCCGAGATCCTGCGCATACGGATCGTGCGGCGCGATGAGCGGCGCGGCGAACGCCATCAGGATCACCGCCGCGAGCACGCCCGCGCCGATCAGCAGCCCCGCGTGCCTGAGCGCGCGCCGGCGCATGAGCGCGCCGGGCGTCGGCGCGACCAGGTCGTCGGGCGCGAGGATCGCCGCCATGGCCTCAGGCGATGCGGATGCGCGGGTCGAGCCAGCCGTTGGCGAGGTCCGCGAGAAAGGTGAGCACGATGTAGATGAGCGCGATCAGCAGCACGATCGCCTGGACCATGGGAAAATCGTTGTGCAGGATCGCCTCCCAGGCGAGGTAACCGAGGCCGTTCAGCGCGAACACGGTCTCGATCACCACCGAGCCGCCCAGCATGAAACCCAGTTGCACCGCCGCGAGCGCCACCACCGGGATCACCGCGTTGCGCAGGGCATGCTTGAACAGCACCGCCATCGGCCGCAGCCCCTTGGCGCGCGCGGTGCGGATGTAGTCCGAGCCGAGCACCTCGAGCATCCCCGAGCGCGTCAGGCGCATGATCGCCGGCGCCGCGTAGTAGGCGAGCGCGATCGCCGGCAGCACGAAGTGCGCCTGGGTGTCGCTGCCCGAGATCGGCAGCCACCCGAGCGTGACGCCGAACAGCAGCATCAGCAGCAGCGCGAACCAGAACGATGGCATCGCCTGGCCGACCACGGCGATCGCGAGCGCGAGGCGGTCCAGCCAGCTGTTCGGGCGCATCGCCGCCAGCACGCCGAGCGGGATCGACAGCCCGAGCGCGATCAGGATCGCGTAGCCGCCGAGGGTCGCGGTGACCGGCAGGCGCTGCCAGACGATTTTCGCGACCGGGATGCGGAAGTAGAGCGAATCGCCGAAATCGCCGCGCACCGCGCGGCCGAGCCATTCGGCGTACTGCACGCCGAGCGGCCGGTCGAAGCCGTACTGCTTGCGGATGAAGTCGATATCCTCGGCGCGCGCGCCCTCGCCCGCCATCGCCACCGCGATGTCGGTGGAGAGGTGCACGAGGAAGAAGCATGCGAGCGAGACCGTGAGCGCGACCAGCGCCGCGAGCAGCGCGCGCTTGGCGGCGTAGGCGAGCACGACCTACGGTCCTACTTCCAGCGCGTCTCCCAGAAGCGCGGGATCTCGTCCGCATACGGCCGGAACTCGAGCTCCTTCGAATGCGCGTAGTACACCGGCAGCGAATACAGGGGCGCGACGTAGGCCTGCTCGGCCATGATCGTGAGCGCGTGCTTGTAGGCGCTGCGGCGCACGTTCGGGTTGACCGAGGTGTCGCCGGCGTCGAGCAGGTCGCGCACCTTCTCGTCGCGGTTCACGTCGTCGGCCTGGAACTTGAAGAACACCGGCATCATCGCCGAAACGTCGTTCACCGAGAACGAGCCCCAGGTCTGGTGCGCGAAACCCGCCTTGCCTTCACGCAGCGCGTCGCGCATCGCCGCGTACTGCATGTAGCGCAGGTTGGCGCGGATGCCCGCGGCGCGCAGGTAGCCGATCATGGCCTCCGTCTGCTGGCGCTCGCGGTAGGCGTACAGATCGATGTCGAGGCCGTTCGGGTGGCCGGCCTCCGCCAGCAGAGCCTTGGCCTTCGCCGGGTCGTACGCATAGCGGGGCGCGCCCTCGTCGGTGCAGCCGAACTGGAGCGGGAAGCACAGCGTGTAGATCACGCGCGCGCTCTCGCCCACCACGGTCTTCAGCATCGCCTCGCGGTTGATGGCATGGTTGATCGCCTTGCGGACGCGGATGTCCTTGAGCACCGGCGTCGGCGTGCCCTCGCGGGTCGCCATCGCCAGCCAGACCACGCGCATGGTCTCCCCCGCTACCACGCTCAGGTCGCGCACCGCGCGCAGCTGTTTCGCCTGGTCGGGCGGGACGTTGAAGATCCAGTCGAGGCCCTTCGCCATCAGCTCCGCGGCCTGCGTGTTCTGGTCCGGGATCAGCCGCAGCTCGAGCTTGCCGATCGTCGGCTGCGCGCGCGGGCTTTCCTTGAAGTAGTCCTTGTTGCGCTCAAAGCGCACCAGGCGTCCCGGCTGGTGCTCGGTGACGCGGTACGGCCCGGTGCCCACGGGCTTGTCGCTCATGCCCTTGGGCCCGGCTTTGGCGTAGTACTCGTTGGGGTACATGGGGATCGGCCCGGCGAGATACTCGAGCGCGGCCGGAAACGGTTTTCTCAGCAGGATGCGCACCTTGTGGGCATCGATCTTCTCGGCTTTCTCGATCCAGTTGACGTTCTGCTGCGTGACCGCCTTGTTGGCGGGGTTGGAGACGAAATTCAGTGTGTAGACGACGTCGTCGGCGTCGAACGCCTCGCCGTTGTGAAAGCGCACTCCCTTGCGCAGCTCGAGCTCCAGCGACTTCGGGCCAGTCCATTTCCAGGCCGTCGCCAGCAGCGGCTTGTACTGGCCGGTCTTGGGATCGCGATAGATCAGCTGGTCCCAGAGGTGGTGCGCGATGATCACGCCGATGCGCACGTTGTTGAAATAGGCGTCCAGGCTTTCCGGCACCTGGTTGCTGGCCCAGCGCAATGTGTCGTCGCGCTTGCCGGCCTGCACCGTGCCGGCGAGCGCGAGGGTGATGGCGATTGCGAGTACGACGCGACCTGCGGTCATGAAGCCCTCCTTTCGGATCCCGGTAAGGATGATACATACAGATGGCAGGCCACCTCGCCCCGCGAATCGCTCGAAACCCCGGGCGCCACGCTGCTGCAATGCGCCATCGCCTCCGGGCAGCGCGGGTGGAAAGCGCAACCGGGCGGCGGATCGATCGGGTTCGGGTAGGCAGCGCCAAGATGCGTATCCGGCACGCCCAGCCCGGGTTCGGGCGTCAGCACCGATTCGAGCAGCGCCCGCGTATAGGGGTGGCGCGGGGCACGGAACAACTCGCGCGTCGCCGCGAGCTCGACGATGCGCCCCAGGTACATCACCGCGACGCGCGTGGCGATGTGCTCCACCACCGCCAGGTTGTGGCTGATGAAGACGTAGGTCAGTCCCAACTCGCGGCGCAGGTCCTGCAGCAGATTGAGGATCTGCGACTGCACCGAGACATCCAGCGCCGAGGTGGGCTCGTCGCACACCACCACCTCGGGTCGCCTGACCAGCGCGCGCGCGATCGCCACCCGCTGGCGCTGGCCGCCCGAGAGCTGGTTCGGGTAGTTGTGATACAGGCGCGGCGCGAGCCCCACCAGCGCCATCATCTCCTCCACCTTGCGGCGGCGAGCCGCGGCATCCTCGTCGCCGTGGACCTCGAGCGGCAGGCCGATGATCGCACCCACGGTCTTGCGCGGATTGAGGGAGGAATAGGGGTCCTGGAAAATCGGCTGGACGCGGCGCGCCACCGCGAGCCTGCCGTGCGCCGCGAGCGGCCGGCCCTCCAGCAGGATCTCGCCGCCGGTCGGCGGCTGAAGCCCCAGCAACATGCGCGCGAGAGTGGACTTGCCGCAGCCGGACTCGCCCACCAGGCCGAGCACTTCTCCCTTCGCCACCGCGAGCGAGACGCCATTGACCGCGTGCAGCGAGCGACTGCCGGCGAACATGCCCCCGCCCACCGTGAAGGTGCAGCGCAGATCCCTCATTTCGATCAGGTTCATTGCGCGAGCACACAGCGAACGCCGTGCTGCGGACGCACCCGCACGAGCGACGGGCCGGGCGCGGCGCAGTCGGGGCGCGCGTGCTCGCAGCGATTGCGAAACTGGCATCCCGAAAGCTCGCCGATTGGCGTTGGCACCAGGCCGGGGATCACGCCCAGCTTCTCCTCGGGGCGCGTCCTGCCGGGCACGGGGATGCAGCGCAACAGGCCCTGTGTGTACGGATGGCGCGGCGCGGCGAACAATTCCGCGACCGGGGCGCTCTCTACGATCTCGCCCGCATACATGACCGTGACACGGTCCGCCACCCGCGCCACGATGCCCAGGTCGTGGGTGATGAGGATCAACCCCATGCGGAACTCGCGCTGCAGCGACTTGAGCAGGTGCAGGATCTGCGCCTGGATCGTGACGTCGAGCGCGGTGGTCGGTTCATCCGCGATGATCAGCTGCGGCCCGCACATCAGCGCCATCGCGATCATGACGCGCTGGCGCAGGCCGCCCGAGAGCTGGTGCGGGTACTGCGCGAGGCGGCTCGCCGCCGCCGTGATGCCGACCTTGTCGAGCAGCAGCACGGCGCGCTCGCGCGCCTGCGCCCTCGAGGCCTTGCGATGCCGCAGCAGCACTTCCTCCAGCTGGTCGCCGACGGTGTAGGCCGGGTTGAGCGAGGTCATCGGCTCCTGGAAGATCATCGCCATGCGCTCGCCGCGCAGGTCGGCCATTGCGCGCTCGCCCGCGGCACGCAGGTCCCGGCCGCCGAATTCGAGGCGCCGCGCCGCGCGCCGCGCGTTCGTCGGCAGCAGCGCCATCAGCGCGAGCGCGGTGAGCGACTTGCCGCAGCCCGATTCGCCTACCAGGCACAGCGTCTCGCCCTGCGCGAGCGCGAGATCGATGCCGCGCACGGCATGCAGCATCCCGAGCGGCGTGGGAATGTCGACGCGCAGATCCTCGGCGAGCAGCAGCGGCGCCATGACGCCGGACTGTACGCGAAGCGGGCGCGCTGTGCCGAGCGCGGGCGGGCGCCGATGGCCGGCGCCCCGCGCTATCCGGCTGGGCCCGGACTGGCCGGATGCTCCGGTAACATGGAGGCCATGGCGAAGAGCATCACGATCGACCGCGGGAAGCGCCTGCGCGAAGAGCCCGGCAAGGGCCACAATCGCTGGCATCCCGATATCGCGCCCGTGATCGAGGCCGCGCCGGGCGAGGAGGTCACGCTCGAGACGCGCGATGCGAGCGACCTGCAGATCGGGCCGCAGACGAGCGTGAAGGACCTGGAGAAGATCGAGCGCACGGTGGCGCACCCGCTCACCGGGCCGGTGTACGTGAAGGACGCCGAACCGGGCGACCTGCTCGAGATCGAGTACCTCGACATCGTGCCCGAGCGCTACGGCTGGACGCGCTTTTCGCCGGGCTTCGGCTTCCTGCCGGACCTGTTCGACCACTACTTCGTCGCCCACTGGAACATCACGCGCGAATACGCGACGAGCCCCCAGCTCCCGGGCGTGCGCATTCCGAACGGCGCATTCATGGGGACGGCCGGGGTGGCGCCGTCGCATGCGCAGCTTCGCAGGTGGTCTTCAAGGGAACAGGAGCTGATGGAAAGAGGCGGAAGGGTATTTCCGCCGACCACGCTTGGCGCGGTCCCGCCCGCAGGCAAGGCCGCGGAAGAAGGCCTGAGGACGATTCCGCCGCGCGAGAACTGCGGCAACGCGGATGTAAAGCAGCTGACGAAAGGCTCGAAGCTCTTCATCCCGGTGGCGGTGGCGGGCGCGCTCTATTCTGTCGGCGACGGGCACTTCGCCCAGGGCGACTCGGAATGCTGCGGCACCGCGATCGAAATGGGGGCGACCGCGGTCGTCCGCTTCAGGCTTCACAAGCAGGAGGCGAGAAACAAGAACATCGTCTGGCCCCGCTTCGCGCACCCGGGCTACTTCCAGCCGCCGGAGTACGGCATGCCGCGCAACTTCATCGCCACCATGGGCATGCCGATCACGCCGGAAGGGAAGAACGAGAGCTGCGACATCACCCTCGCCTCGCGCAATGCCGTGATCGAGATGATCCAGCTGTTGCAGGAGAGGGGCTGGTCGCGCGAGCAGGCCTACGTGATCTGCTCGGTCGCCGTGGACCTGCGCGTGTCGAACGTCGTGGACGTGCCGAACGTGACGGTGTCGGCGATTCTGCCGGAGGACATCTTCAGGGCGTGAGGACTGGCGGCCGGGCCCGGCGGCCGGGCCTTGATCGACGCCGCGCGTGGCACGCGGCTCGCCCTAGCGCTGCAGCGCCAGGGCACGTCGGCGCTCTGCAGACCTCAGGCGCGCGGGACGGCGACCCGGAACTGCTCGCGGACCACGTCCTTGTCGGCCAGCAGCTCCTCGCAGCAGGTGCGCTCTGCGTCGAAGACGACCTCCGCCAGACGCGTCAGGTTGGCGCGTGCCTCGTCGATGGTCCTGCCTTGCGAATTGACCCCGGGCAACTCCTCGACGAAGCTGACATAGCCGTGCTCGTTCTTGAGAAACACGGCGGTAAATGCGATCGCGGGCTGCTGTTCCATCTCATTCTCCCGACAGTTGAGGCGAATTTAGAACCGCGGGATGCCGCGAACATTCGCCGCGATTCGATATGCGAAACGCCGCGCGCGGCATTCTCCTTCGGCGCAGAACTTGCTGTGTTGTTAAGCGACGCTTAAGCAAGCCGCGCGCATTCTCTACCGGTGCTTTCCGTGCGGCGGACTGATACTGCTGAAGGATGCAGCAGCGATATCGACTCATGAGATACACCCAATGCTGAGTAGACCATTTTGGATTGTCGTCGCGACTCTTTGCGTCGCCGCATTCCCCCTGGCCTCGGTGGCTGGCGAGGCCAAGGCTGAGCCGCGCCCGGTGCATCAGATGATGGTCAGGGCGGCAGAGGATTTTCAATCCGCGGTCCGCTCCGTGGCAGCGCAGGCACCCGGAGAGCCGCGCGACCAGGCCATCGAGGCTGCGGGCAGGGCATTGTCCGACGCGCAGGATGCGATAGCGATGGAGCGGCTGCTGAACGCATCGGCCAAACTCGACCGATCCATCCAGACCGTCGAGAAAGCGAACCCCGGCCTGGCCCGAGACATAGCGCTCGGCGAAGCGGGGAACGCTCTTTTTCAGGCCAGGCGCGCCCTTGACGAGCTGCAGAGGGGCGAGGCGCCGCGCGCGCAGCCGGCGTCGCCTGCCCCGAAGGATCCGGCTGGATGAACGCCGGCTCTCCGTCCCATTTCGCCAGGAAGATTGCGGCCGCCGATCGGTAGAAACGCGGCAGAAACCACAGCCGCCAGCGCCACAGTGGACTCATCGATGAGCGCTGAATGGATCGCGCGCGCCGAACCCTGGCTGGTGCCCGCTTTGTCGTCGGCCGTGGCGGCCGCGCTCGCCTTGGTCGGTGCCCGTATCGGCATTGCGCTGCTGCGAAGGCTCGCCCGGCGCAAGCCGCTCGTCGGCCCCTTCGTCTCGGCGGCGGCGTCTCCCGGCACGGCGCTTGCCGCGCTCCTTGCGGCAAGCTCGGTCCTGCAGGCAGCGCCAAACTCCCTCTACGGGATCGGCGCGCTCCGTCATCTGGCGACGCTTGCCCTGATCGCCGCAGCCACCTGGCTCGCCATGCGCCTGGCGGCAGCGATTGCCGACGCAGTGGCGCTGCGCTTTCCAGCGAATGTCGCGGACAACCTGGAGGCGCGGCGCATCCAGACGCAGACCCGGGTGCTCACCCGCACGCTCGCGTCGCTGGCGGCGGTGGTCGGGGTCTCTTTCGCACTTCTTACCTTTCCCGACGTGCGCACCCTCGGCGCGGGCCTGCTCGCCTCGGCGGGAGTGATCGGCCTCACGGTCGGCATTGCCGCAAAGCCGGTTCTGGGCAACCTGCTCGCCGGCCTGCAGATTGCGTTCACGCAGCCGATCCGCCTGGACGACGTCGTCATCGTCGAAGGCGAATGGGGGCGCATCGAGGAGATCGGCCACGCGTTTGTCGTCGTCGCGCTCTGGGACCAGCGCCGCCTGGTCGTGCCGCTGCAGTACTTCATCGAGAAGCCGTTCCAGAACTGGACGCGCAGCTCCAGCCAGATCCTCGGCACCGTGTTCCTCTGGGTCGACTACGGCGCTCCGCTGGAAGCCCTGCGCGCGGAGCTGCGGCGCGTGTGCGAAGCCTCCGCCGACTGGGACCGGCGCGTTTGCCTGATCCAGGTCACGGACGCCAGCGAACGCTCCATGCAGCTGCGCGTCCTGGTGAGCTCGACCGACGCCGGACGCGCCTGGAACCTGCGCTGCGCCGTGCGCGAGGCGCTGATCGCCTACCTGCGTAATACCCACCCCGAGTTCCTGCCCCGGCTGCGTGCCGAAATCGGCACGGCCGGCGCTTAAGTCGGCCTTAAGCCTGGCGCTGCGATGCTGCGGTGGCTAAAGGAGGGATTCCATGCGCAAACTCTCGTTTCTCGGCCATTTCGGCGTGGCTCTCGCCGCTGCCGTTCTCGCCGCGCCTGTCTCGGCCAAGGTCGAAGGCGACACCATCGTTCTCGGCTCGGCGATCTCGATCACCGGCAAGTATTCGCAAGAAGGCAAGAACGCGCGGGACGGCTACGACCTGGCCGTCAAGCGCATCAACGAGAAGGGCGGCGTCAAGGTCGGCGGCAAGTCCTACAAGCTCCAGGTCAAGTACTACGACGACGAGTCGACGCCGGCGCGCACCGCGCAACTGCTGGAGCGCCTGATCCGGCAGGACGGGGTCAAGTTCGTGCTCGGGCCTTACGCCTCGGGGCCAACCAAGGCGGCGGCGCCGATCATCGAGAAGCACCAGATCCCGATGGTCGAGGCCGAGGGCGCGTCGCGCTCGCTCTTCACGCAGGGCTACAAGTACCTGTTCGCGGTGCTGTCGACCTCCGAGCAGTACCTCGGCAGCGCCATCGACCTCGCCGCCGAGGTGGCGAAAAAGAAAGGCAAGCAGCCAGGCGACGTGCGCATCGCCATGGCCTTCGAGAACGACCCGTTCTCGCTCGACGTGCGCGCCGGCGTGGTGGCCGATGCGAAGCGGCACGGCATGGACATCGTGATCGACGACAAGCTGCCGCGCGACCTCTCGGACATGACCGCCACGCTCACCAAGGTGAAGGCGCTCAAGCCCGACCTGCTGGTGGTATCCGGCCACACCAAGGGTGCGACCACCGCGGCGCGCCAGATCGGCGAGATGGGGATCAAGGTGCCGCTGGTGGCGATGACGCACTGCGAGTCGGCCGACCTGATCGGCAAGTTCGGCGCCAAGGCGAACGGCATCCTCTGCCCTACGCAGTGGGCCGAGACGCTCTCGTACCACGACGGGCTGTTCGGCTCGGCGTCCGACTACGACAATCTTTTCCGCAAGACCTACCCGGCGTACGAGACCGTTCCCTATCAGGCGGCGCAGGCCTCCGCCGCGGTGCAGGTGTGGAAGGATGCTTTCGAGCGCGCGCAGACCTTCGACACCGAGACGCTGCGCCATGCGCTTGCCGCGACCAAGATGCAGACTTTCTACGGGCCGATCGATTTCGGGCCGGAGGGCAACAACCTCGCCAAGCCGATGGTGCTGCGCCAGATCCAGGACGGGAAGTTCAACGTCGTCGCGCCGTCGAAGTTCGCCTCGCACAAGCTCCAGACCCTCGCATCGAAGTGAGCGGGGGATGCTGGATAGCCTCCAGATCCTCGCCGCCGCCCCGTTGTTCAACTTCCAGCTGCTCGCCAACGGGCTGCTGATCGGGGCGGTGTTCGCGCTCGCCGCCTACGGCCTGGCGCTGGTCTGGGGCGTGACCAGCGTCAAGAACCTGGCGCAGGGCGACTTCGTGATGATGGGCGGCTACATCGCCTGGGCGCTCGCCGAGCGCGGCGTGCACCCTCTCGTCGCGCTCGCGCCGGCGGCGGCGCTGATGTTCTGCTTTGGCTGGATCGCCTACCACCTGGTGATCCGGCGCGTGATCCAGCGCGATCTGTTTACCTCGCTGCTCGCCACCTTCGGCCTCGCGATCGTAATCCAGCAGTCGCTCAACCTGGCGTTCGGGCCCGAGGTGCGCACCGTGGATTCGGGCCTGGACACGCGCGCCTTCTTCGGCGGCGTGGTAACCGTGACCGACATCCGCCTGCTTTCGTTCGCGCTCTGCGCCGCGCTCGCCGGCGCGCTGATGCTGTTCATGAAGAGGAGCCGCATGGGACGGGCGATCCGCGCCACCGCGCAGGACGCGCGCGCCGCGCGCGTGCTCGGCGTACACACCGAGCGCGTCTACGCCTTCACCTTCGCGCTCAACGCCGCGATCTGCGGCGCGGCGGGGGTGCTGGTCTCGATGATCTGGGTGCTGCAACCCTACTATGGCATCGCGTACTCGGTGCGCTCGTTCGTCATCGTC
Source organism: Burkholderiales bacterium (assembly GCA_020845995.1). GTDB lineage: Bacteria > Pseudomonadota > Gammaproteobacteria > Burkholderiales > SG8-39 > RBG-16-66-20. The sequence continues at coordinate 12,974 of JADLES010000237.1, forward strand.
ACGGCCGCCGGACTGGGCAACCTGCCTGGGGTGATACTCGCCGCGCTCGGCCTGGGCGCGCTCGAGCAATACAGCGGCTTCGTGCTCGGCGCGCAGTTCCAGCAGGCTACCGTCGTAGGGCTGCTGCTGGGGGTCCTCATCTGGCGGCAGATGCTGCTGCAGCGCCAGCGCCAGGCGCTCGCGTGAGGACCGCGGCACTGCACCTCGCCGTCCTCGCCGCGGGCATCGCGGCGCCGTTCGCCTTTCCGGCGCACACCACGCAGGTGGCGCTGCTCTGGGTGTTCATCCTGTTCGCGCTGACCTGGGACGTGATGGGCGGGCAGATGGGCTACAACTCGCTCGGCAATATCCTCTTCTTCGGGCTGGGCATGTACGCCTGCGCGGTGGCGCAAATCGGCATGTTCTACGACGTCGCCGAATACACCGCTGCCTTCGGCGCGATCAAGGTCGACTTCACCCGCGCGCAGTACTTCGGCGGGCTCGCGCTGGGCATCGGCCTGGCGGCGCTGGTGGCGACGGCCGCGGCCGCTGCGCTCTCCTGGGTGCTGTTCGGGCTGCGCGGGCCGTACTTCGCCATCGGGACCCTGGGAGCGGCGATCGCCGCCGCCGAGCTGACCGGGGCCTGGGGCTACGTGGGCGGCGGCGGCGGCATCTCGATGCC
>JADLES010000238.1 GCA_020845995.1 Burkholderiales bacterium
CTCGGATACGACGCAGTTGTACTTCGCCACGCCGGAGCAATACGCGCCGGCCTCGGAGAGTTGAGATGGCCGACGAGATCGACGCTTGCGCGGCATGGGATCGCGCGCAGAGCATCGCGCACGACCCCGACGCGCTCGACGAGTTGCAAGCCGACGGCCCACTCGACTACTCGAAGATCCAGATCAAGGCGGACGGCCAGTACGTCGACCTGTTCGCCGCCGCCGACCTGCTGCGCCTGCGCGTGATGGCCGGCCGGCATGCGGAGGCCGACTGCATCGCGCACGACATGACAAACGCGCTGGTGCAGGAGATTGCCAATTTGTTTATTTCCGGGAGACTGCGATGCGACGTTCACCGTTGATCCGACACATTGAATCTCAGCACCCCGACTCGCTCGGCGAGCGCATCGCCAGTTGGCTGCTCATCGCAGCGCTCGGCGTGCTGCTCGGCCTGAGCCTGCTGGGGAATCCGTGATGAGCACAGCGCTGTGGTTCGCGCTCGGCGTCGTGGTCGGCGCGGCGGCCATGCTGTTCGTGCTGCTGGCCGTAACGCTGGCAGTGGACTGGCTCGTTGAACGGGAGGACTTGGAATGAGCACTGGAAACGCGCGCCTGCGCGCCGTGCCCGCCGATGTCACCAGGTGCGCCGATGGCCTCGCCGGTCAGTGCCCGCAGGCAGGGCGTTGCGAGCGCACGGCGCCTGTGCCTGCCGGGGAGATCGTGTCGCAGGCGTTTTTCAACGGCGAGCGCGAGAGCGTTGGATGGTGCAGGTACTACATGCCGATTCCTGAGCGATGCACGGAGGATGAATGAGCCTGACCCTGCAACAACGCAAAGCCATCGCCGAAGCTGCCGCCCGCCGACTGGCGCAGGAAGCCGAGCGCAAGGCGTGCGCCGAGGCGCTGCGGAAGTGGCGTGCGCCGTTCGTGCTGACGCGGTGGTTGGTGGAGGGGCGGCGGTGAGCTACTCCATGCCGATCAAGGGCGACGAGCGCCTGCTGTATCGAGCCGTTGCTTCTCTGGAATGCCAGCGGTGCGGTGCGCACGGCGCGCAGGTGGCGCACTCGAATCAGTTGAGGGACGGCAAGGGCCGAGGCATCAAGGCGTACCCGTGGCGCGTTGCCGCCCTCTGCGTGGCGTGCCATGCCGATATCGACAGCGGCGCTCGCCTGAGCAAGGAAGAACGCCGCGAGGCATGGGAAGAAGCCCACCGTAATACGGTCGGCGCGCTGTTCTCGCGCGGGCTGGTGAGGCCGGTCTGATGGCGAACCACAAATCCATTTCGATTGCAGGCCGGCGCTTCGGTCGGCTCGTAGCGATTGAGCCAACCGGCGAGCGGAGGGGACGCGCCTTGGTATGGCGGTGCGTTTGCGATTGCGGGGATACGAAAGAGATTGTTGGAACGCAGCTACGACGCAAGCAGAACGGTAGCCAGTCCTGCGGGTGCCTAACCGCAGAACTCGCGGCCTCCAGAGTTACCACGCACGGCCTCTCGCGCACACACCAGTATCGGGCGTGGCAACAGATGATTGAGCGGTGCACGAACCCACGGTCTGATGCGTGGGCGAACTACGGAGGTCGGGGGATTTCGGTTCATCCCGCATGGCGCAAGTCGTACGAAGCGTTCTACGCATACGTCGGGCCGCGACCGTCTCGCGCACACACCATTGATCGCATTGACAACAACGGCAATTACGAGCCCGGGAATGTGCGATGGGCGACGCGGGCTGAACAGAACCAAAACACCAGACGAGCCAAGCGGTGGACCGTCAATGGAACGACGTTCGAGTCTGCGAGAGAAGCTGCGCGAGAAACAGGGCTCTCGCAGAAGGCCGTGTATCGGACGGGCACGGGCACCCCAAAGTATGAGGACAAGCAATGCACGCCATAACTACTCAAGAGCCGTCTTCCGTCACGACGTACGACGCTGATTCAATCATGTCTGTCATCAGCCGATCGGCGAGCGATCCGAGTGTCGACGTTGGGAAGCTAGATCGATTGCTGTCGATGTATGAGCGCATCAACGCGAAGAATGCAGAAGTCGCGTTCAGCGCCGCGATGAGCGCAGCGCAGTCAGAGCTACGCCAGGTGGCGACCGACGCGAGCAACCCGCAAACGCGCAGCAGGTACGCAACGTATGCAGCGATCGATGCCGCTCTACGGCCGGTGTATTCGCGGCACGGCTTCGCTATCAGCTTCAACACGGGTGACGCGCCAGATGGCTATGTGCGCGTGCTATGCGACGTGTCGCACTCTGCCGGGCACTGCAAGCAGTACCGCATCGACATTCCTTCGGACGGCAAGGGCGCCAAGGGCGGGTCAGTCATGACCGGAACCCACGCAGTGGGCGCAGGCACGAGTTACGGCATGCGCTACTTGTTGAAGATGATCTTCAACGTCGCGGTTGGCGAGTACGACTTGGACGGCAACGATCCGGTGCAGCGGCCGGAGGTCCCGGCAGAGCTTTTGCAGAAAGCGCGCGATGCCGCATTGCAGGGAACCGCGCATTACCGCGCGTGGTACTCGATGCTGACGAAGGATCAACGCCGCGCGCTGATGCCGGAACATGAATCGCTGAAAGCGGCTGCAGCCACTGCGGACCAGGGTGGCGAATGATGGTCCGCCAGCATCTACCAGACGGCAGCCTCAATCCGGCATGGGTTGCCACGCGGCGCGGCTGCCTCGGCGCGTCGAGCATCGCCGACATCCTCAAGTCCGGCAAGAAGAAGGGCGAGCCGTCGCAAACCCGCGTGAGCCTTGCCCGCAAGCTTGCCGCCGAGCGGTGGGCATCGATGGCGATGGATAACGTCAACCCGGAAAATGAGGATATCGCGCGCGGCAACCGCAACGAGCCGCTTGCGCTCGCCGAATACGAAGTGATGCGCGGCTGCCTGCTCGATCCTGCCGCGTGGATTGAGCACCCGTCGATCTTCGGCACCGGGGCAACGCCCGACGCATTCGTCGATCACGCGGGCCTGGTACAAGTGAAGTCGCCGCGCCCGATGAAGATGATCTCGATCATCTGCGAGGGAGAGATCCCCGCCGAATACGTCGATCAGCTTGATTGGGAGCTTGCCGTTACCGGCCGCCAGTGGAACGACTTTGTGCTTTACAACCCGGAACTGCCGCAAGGCAAGCACATCTGGATTCGGCGCCACCACAGGAACGACGAGCGTATCGCGTTCCTTGAGGACGAGGCGCGCAAGTTCATGGAGGAGGTCGAGGCGTATTTCGACTTTCTATGCACAGTGGACTTTCAGACGGAGGCCGCATGACCCCCGGCGACCGCCACGGCTACCTCGTCGTCCTGCGCGAGTCGTCACGCGCCGCCAACGGTGGCCGGCGATACGTGTGCCTGTGCGCCTGCGGCCGCGAGACGACGCAGCGA
>JADLES010000239.1 GCA_020845995.1 Burkholderiales bacterium
ACGGGGGCCGCATAAACGCCCGATCCCCTTTGCGGCAGCATCGGCAGCGCGAAGCCCTGGTGGAAACCGGCGTGCACGACGAGCATGTATTTCAGATATGCGCCGCCCGCGATCGCCGCCACGGCGCCGGCAAGCGTGCAGGCGGGCAAGAGCGCCGGGTCCACGAGCGCGAGCAGGAACAAGGCCGCAGCCAGCGCGTGCCCGATGGCATGCAATGGGAGGCTCATGCGCGCGATCACCTGCCGCGAGAGCGGACGGATGCCTTGTTCTCGCGCCGCGGCTCGATACGCGATCCAGAGCGTCGCGTTCAGCGCCACGAGGACGAGCGCGGCAAGCGGCAATCCTGGCGCCATCGCGCCGCTGCCGGCGAGCCCGGCGAGCAGCAGGGCGAGCAGGCCCACCCCTTCGAGCAATCCCGTCGCCACGATCATCCAGGGGACGAGCGGGGCGCGCCACGCGGGGATGCCGCGCGCCCGGTACAGGATCATCGCCTGGCAGACGAGGAACGCGAGCGCGAGGACGCCGCCCGCCGGCGCGAGCCAGGAGCGCGGCGCAACGAGGTTGGCGAGCACCACCGGGTAGAACGCCGCGACCACGTAGATTTCGCGCGTCATCCAGCTCGACTGCGGCCGCGAGATCGCGCGCCAGAAGCGCAGCTTGCGGCCGATCTTGAGGAACACGAAGAACAGCCCCAGCGCCATCAGCCCGGCTGCCGCCGCGTGCAGCGCCGGCACGGCGCCCGCCGGCACGGCGCCGCCCGCAGAAGCGAGCCACGCGGCCACCGCCATGCCCGAACTGGTGCCGCCGAAGATCCAGTTCATCGCGGCGCGCCAGTCCCAGAACTGCTGCAGCGCGCCGTTGAGGGGATTGGCGGGGTCGCTCAGCCGCTCCTCGTCGGCCGCATCCGCGGCGCGCCCCGGCACGGCGGGCGTGGTGTAGAGATACCGGATCTGCGGGTCGGTGCCCAGGTCCGCGTTGAGCTTGAGGTACGGCTGCTCGCGGGTCAGCCCGGAGACGTTGCTCGCGGGGTCGTTGAAGTCGCCGAAATGGATCGCCTGCGCGATGCACGCCGCCGCGCAGGCCGGCGTGGCCTCGGGGTGCACGCCCGGCTTGAGGCCGCGCGCGAGGCCGTCGTCGACGCGCTCCTTGCAGAACGTGCACTTTTGCGCCACGCCGAGCCGCTCGCCATGCTCGACAGCGCGCTCCTGCGCGGTTTCGCGCCCGTAGTACCAGCGCTGCTCATGGACGATGGTGCGCGCCTGGTAAGGGCAGGCGACCGCGCAGTAGCCGCAGCCGATGCACACGTCGTAGTCCTGCACCACGAGCCCATCCGCGCGTTGCGAGGTGGCGCCCGTCGGGCAGACCGGCACGCAGGGCGGCTCGGCGCAGTGCTGGCAGCCGGTGACCAGGAACAGGCGCTCGACGTCCGGAAATGACCCGGTCTCGACGTCGAGCACGCGCCGCCATTGCACGCCGGGCGGCGTGTCGTTGGCGTGCTTGCAGGCGGCGGTGCAGGTCTGGCAACCGACGCAGCGGTTGAGGTCGACCACCATTCCCCAACGCGGGGTCTGCGCCGGTGTGCTCATCGCGCCTTGCGCAGCCTGACCCGCATCAGATCGGCGCCGCTACCCGTGTTGTCGGTCAGCTTGAGCGACAGGTCGGTGAGCGAGTTCAGGCTCGGCAGCTTGAGATCCTTCGCGTAGGGGGTCTTCCAGTGGTCGAACTGGCCGATCATCAGCACCACGTCGGGCCGTATGCCCTCGCGCAGCACCGCCTTGCCCTCGGTGCGCCCCGAGACCGACTCGAGCACCACGTCGTCGCCCTCGGCGATGCCCATCTTTCGCGCCGTGCCGCGGTTGACGATCACGCCGCGATGCCCGGCGATGTTGTCGGCCACCTCGTGGATCAGCGGCAGGCCGACATTGGCGCCCCAGGAGTACTGCATCGAGCGCGCGGTGATCGCCCACAGCGGGTATTCCCGCGGATCGGCGCCCGCATCGCGCACGTAGTCGATCCAGATGTCGGCATAGCGCTCGTAGCCGGGCAGGAATTCATACTCGTCGAGCTGCTTTTGCCACCAGCCGACGCCGATCTCCCTGAGGCGGTGCGCGAGCTGGCGTCCGTGGCGCGTCAGGCGCTCCTGGTAGGGCAGCTCGAAGCGCAGGCCCTGGCGCTCGAGCGCCGGGTAGAGGTACCAGTCGAGCTGCGAGAACGGCCGCAGCATGAAGCCGTGCTCCTTGAACCAGGCGAGATCGCGCACTTCCTCGCCCTGGGTCAGCTCGTCGCTCGCGGCGAGGCAGACGCGGTTCCAGATCTCGTCGCGTCCGGGCGCCTGCGCGGGGTCGAGCGAATAATCGAAGCGGCCCTGGCGATCGCGCAGGGCGGCGCCGGCGGCGCCGCGGTTGATCGCCTCGACGTACTTTTCGAGGATTCCGCAGCGGCGCGCGAGCTCGGTGGCGATGTCGGTCATGTCGCGCGTGTCGTTGAGCGGCTCGACCGCGGGCTGGCGGATCGCCCAGCCCTGGTGCTTCCAGAACTGCTGGATGAACTTGGTGCCGCCGATGCGGATCAGCTGCAGGCTCTCGAGGTCGGTGGACTCGGGCAGCAGCACGTCGGCGAAGTGATTGGTCTCGTCCTCGGTGTAGGCGAAGGCGACGATGAACGGGAACTCGGCCAGGCGGTTGGCGATCTCCGGGGCATTCCACGACGAGATGGCGGGGTTGGTGCGATAGCAGAACCAGACATCCGGCGTCGTGATCCTCGGCCAATGGTCGGGCTGGTGCTTGAGGAACAGCCACGGCAGGTGCGCGGGGCCCAGGGCCGGCGACCAGGGGGAGTCCGAGACGAGCGGCACCAGCGTCTTGTAGGCGTTGCGGATGTGCGGCTTCTTCATCCAGCCGTCCGCCGAGGTTTCGTTGAACTGGTATTGCATGAATCCATCGACGCCCGGAAGAACCGAGCCCACGCGCGACACCGCCGGGCGCACCAGCTTGACGGTCGTGCCGAGGGTGCCGCCGGGCACCTCGAGCGCGCCCATCAGGATGGCGAGGATCTTCTGCGCCCAGACGGCCGGATACGCGCCCCAGCCGTTGCACACGGTCTTGCCCAGCATTACCGCGACCGGCCGGAAGGGCAGGGTGCGGCCCTCGATCTCGATCGTCTGGCCGATGCAGGCGGCGGCGGCGAATTCGTCGGCGATGCGGCGCACGGTCGCCGCCGGCACGCCGCATTCCTCCGCCGCCCACTCCGGGCTGAACGGCTTCACGTGATCGAGCAGGCGCTGGAAGCTCGGCTGCGCGTCGACGGAGGCGTGCGTGAAGCGCTCGCCGTCCGCGCCGATCTCGATCCCCGCGACCCGGAACGACCCGGCCAGCGCTGGCTGCGCGATATCGCCGTCGTAGGGCTTCGCCTTGCCGTCGGCGAGATCGTAGATCAGCGGTTTTTCCGTGGCGGGGTCGCGCAGGAACCAGCCGTTCGGGCCCACCAGGTAGGGCGAGCCGGTGCGCCCCTTCAAATAGGGCAGGTCGCACACCTCCTCCCACTTCCTCTCGTGCAGGATGCGGTGGATCAGGCCGAAGAGGAACGCGGCGTCGGTCTTCGGCCGGATCGGCACCCATTCGGCCGAGGCCGCGCCGGTGATGGAAAGGTGCGGCTCGACCTGCACGCGCTTGGCGCCGCGCACGCGCGCATCGGCCTCGCGCCAGACGCCCGCTACGCCGCCGGAAGCCTCGACGTTGCTGCCGCAGTTGATGATGTAGTTCACGTACGGCGTATCGGGCGAGACGATGAAGGCGCGATGCCACAGCTCGCCGTAGAGGTGCTCCGAATGGTGGCACTTGACGCCTTGCCCCGCGCCGAAGCCCTGGTCGAGCGGGCCCCAGGCCGCCATGAAGGCGGGCAGCGTGCCCATGTACTGGACCGGCGTGCCGCCGCCGCCCGTGGTCATCGCGAGCCGCGGGAAGCCCGATTCGTCGGTGAGGCCCCTGGCACGCAACTCGCGCAGCTTCGCGCCGACGAGATCGAACGCTTCGTCCCAGCTGATCGGCACGAAACCAGGATCCTCGCCGCGGCCCTTCTTCGGGTTGGTCCGCTTCATCGGCTGCTTAACCCGGTTCGGGTTGTAGGTCTTCTGGATCAGTCCGTATGCCTTGACGCAGACGCGGCCGCCCCCCGGGTGCTGCGAGCAGATTTCCCAGTTCGATTCGATGCGTTTCGCGACGCCGTCCTGCACCTCGACCTTGAGCAGGTCGGGACCGGCAACGCATTGGTAGCAATAGATCGGGATCTGCTTGCTCGCAGTGTGATTCGGCATGAGTGTGATGATAGCGCCCCGCGCTTCGCCGCCGCCGCTGGTTCGCATGCTGCGTGCCCGGATGCCTCGCCAAATCCCGGTGCGCGAAGGGGTTTCTGTCGGCGGCCGTGTAGAATCCGGCGTGCGCGAAGTTTCCGCGCGGACTTCCAACGCTGAGATCGATTGATGGTGTACGCCGTGGTCGGGGCGAATGGACGGGTTGGCCGCCTCGTCGCGGGCGCGCTGCTGGGCGCCGGTGTCCGGGTGCGCGCGATCGGGCGAGACGCGGCGCGGCTGCGGACGGCCTTCGGGTGCGCCGTCGAGACCGCGGCGGCGGATCTCGGAGAACCGGCGTCGCTCGCGGCGGCGCTCGCGAGCGTTGAACGCGTATTCATCGCCTCGCCGGTGCACCCGCAGCTCGCCGCGCACCAGACGAACCTCGTAGGCGCGGCGCGTGCCGCGGGCGTGCAGCGGATCGTGAAACTGTCCGGCTCGGCCTGGACGATGCAGCCCGGGTCGCCGACTTCGACAGGGGCTGCGCATCGCGCGGTCGAGGAGGCGCTCGCCGCGGCCGGCATCGAGCACGCATGCGTGCGGCCGAACGCCTTCATGCAGGGCTCGCTCGCGGAAGCGCCGCGCGCGATGGCGCGGGGGAGTTTCGAGCTGCCGATCGGCGGCGCGCGCGTAAGCTACATCGACGTGGCCGACATCGCCGCCGTGGCCGCGGCGCTGCTGCTTGCGCCGCGCGTCGCCGGCGCCGTGGAGATCACCGGGCCAGCGGCCGTGTCGGGCGACGATCTCGCGGCGAGCGCGGCCGAGCTGCTCGGCCGCCCGGTCGCGTACGCGCCGATCGGGATCGACGCCGCGGTGGCGAAAATGCGGGCGAGCGGCGCGCCGCCGTTCCTGCTGCGTCACCTCGAGGAGGTGTTGACATTGATCCGCGCCGGCGCGGCGGCGGCGACGACCGGCGAGGTCGCGCGGCTGTGCGGACGGCCGGCGGGCTCGGTGCGCGACTTCCTGCGCGCTTCGCTGGCGGCGATGAGCGCCGATGGACCGCTCCGTTGAAGAAGATCGCGATCATTGGCGGTGGCGGCACCGGCCACACCCTGGCGGCGGATCTTTCGCGGCGCGGGTTCGATGCGATTCTGTGCGAAGAACCCGGGCATCAGGATGCGCTTGCACCGGCGCTCGCGGCGGGCGGCGTCCACGTGAGCGGCGCCCTGCCGGCGGGCTTCGTCGCCGCCCGTGTCGGTCTGGACTTCGACGCCGAAGTCTCGCGGGCGGGTGTCCTTCTCGTGGCGGTCGTGGCGACGCGCCACGAGAGTCTTGCCGGAAGGCTGCGCACGCTGCTGCGGCCAGGCCAGACGGTCGTGATCGCGCCCGACAACGGCGGCAGCCTTGTCTTTGCCCGCGCCCTTCGCGAGCACGGGGTCAAAGCCGACGTGCTGATCGGCGGCATGGGAGGGAATTATTTCCCCTGCCGGCTGATCGGGCCCGCGTCGGTCTTCGTTGGCATGCCGCCGGGACAGAAGAAGATCGCGGCTTTCCCGGCGCAGGCCACGGACCGCCTGATCCGCGAATTGGCGGGGCTCTTCGACTGGTCGCCGGCGGCCAACGTGCTCGAGATGGCGCTTGCCACGCCGAACATTCCCAATCACCTGGCCGGAGCGATTCTCAATACCGGTGCGGTGGAGTTCGCGGACGGCCGCTTCAACCTGTTCCGGCATGGCTTGTCGCCGTCGGTGGTCCGCTGCATCGAGGCGGTTGCCGCCGAGCGCAACGCGGTGCTCGCGAAGCTCGGCTATGCGCAAATTCACTCGCCCATGCTGAGGAAGATCGCCAGCCTTGATGCGCATCCCGAACTCGACATGTTTCGCGATCTTGCGGGACCGCCGTCGATGACGCACAGATACATCAGTGAGGACGCGCAGACCGGCGTGTCCCTGATGGTGTCGCTCGGGCGCCTGCTGGGCGCGCCGACGCCGGTTTCCTCCTCGCTGCTGACGATTGCGTCAATCATCAACGGCGTGGACTACCATGCGCAGGGGCGCACCTGCCAGGCGCTGGGGATCACCGGCACGACGGCCGCCGCGATCAACCGATTCCTGGAAACGGGCGTGGCGGATGCCTAGCTTCGGCACGATCGCGATATGAGCATCCCTCTCACTACCGGGCAGGCGATCGCGCGGACGCTGGCGCGGCGCGGCATCGACACCGTCTTTGGCATTCCCGGCGCGCACACTTATGCGTTCATCGACGCGCTCCACGAATGCCGCGACCGCATCCGCTTCATCGTCACGCGCCACGAGCAGGGCGCGGGCTACATGGCCTACGGCTATGCCAAGTCGACCGGCCGCATCGGCGCGTTCACCTGCGTACCCGGGCCGGGGGTGCTCAACGCGTCGGCGGCGCTGTGCACGGCGTACGGCGCCAACGCGCCGGTGCTGTGCATCACCGGCAATATCCAGTCGTTCAACATCGGGCGCGGCCGCGGCATCCTGCATGAACTGCCGGACCAGCTGGCGATTCTGCGCGGACTGACCAAGTGGTCCGAGCGCATCAACCACCCGAGCGAGGCGCCGGCGGTGCTCGCCGAGGCCTTCCGCCAGCTCACCGGCGGCCGCGTGCGCCCGGTGGCGGTCGAAGTACCGTGGGACGTGTTTGCCATGAAGGCCGCGGTCGACCTCGACGTGCCGGTCGTGCCGCCGCCGTCGCCCGAACCCGATGCGGAGGAAATCGCGCGCGCCGTGGCGCTGCTCAAAGGCGCGAAGAATCCGATGATCACGGTCGGCGGCGGCGCCCTCGATGCCGGCGCCGAGGTCATGGAACTGGCGCGTCTGCTGCAGGCGCCGGTGACCGCGCACCGCAGCGGGCGCGGCATCGTCGGCGAGGACACGGCCTATGGGTTCTCGTGCGGGTCGGGCTACCGGACCTGGCTCGCCACCGACGTCCTGCTCGGTATCGGCAGCCGCCTGGAGCTGCAGTACCTGCGCTGGCGCAGGATTCCCGACGGCGTCAAGGTGATCCGCATCGACATCGATCCGACCGAGATGGTGCGGCTGAAGCCCGATGTCGGCATCGTCGCCGACGCGAAGCGGGGCGCCCGCGCGCTCGCCGACGCGCTCGCCGGCGCGCTCGGCGGGCGGGCTTCGCGCGAAGAGGAGTTCCGCGCGATCAAGCGGGCAGCGAGAGAGGAATTCCAGAAAGTGCAGCCGCAGATGGCGTATCTCGACGCGATCCGCGAAGTGCTGCCGCGCGATGGTTTCTTCGTCGAGGAGATCTCGCAGGTCGGATTTGCGTCGCGGTTCGGGTTCCCGGTCTACGAGCCGCGCACCTTCGTCACCGGCGGCTACCAGGACAACGTCGGTTTCGGCTTCATGACCGCGCTCGGCGTCAAGGTCGCCCATCCCGGTCGGCCGGTGGTTTCGGTCACCGGCGACGGCGGGTTTCTGTTCGGCGTGCAGGAACTCGCCACCGCCGTGCAGCATGGCATCGGGCTGGTCACCGTGGTTTTCAACAACTCGAGCTACGGCAACGTGCTGCGCGACCAGCGCAACGCGTTCGGCGGGCGCGAGATCGGCGCCGCGCTGAGCAATCCCGATTTCGTGCGGCTCGCCGAGGATTTCGGGCTGGCCGGCGCCCGCGCCGGCAATCCGGCGCAACTGCGCGCCGCGCTCGAACAGGCGTTCGCGCGCAGCGGGCCGACGCTGATCGAGGTGCCGTGCGAGCGCGGCTCGGAGGCTTCGCCCTGGCCGTTCCTCCACCCGAACGGGTGATGGCGGCCCTGCGCGGCGCGCCTATTGCGCGCGCAGCAGTCCGGCCAGATCGCGAAGACCGTCCGCTTCGTCCAGTCGCAGGACCGCCGCGATGATCCGCTCGATCCGCTCGGCGGCAAACGACCGGGCGGCGGCAACGCGAAAAACGTCCGACAGCTCCTGCCGGCTCATGCGATTGCGCGGATGGCCCTTTGGGAAATGCGTGCGCCGCTCGATCGTCCGGCCGTCGCGCAAGCCGATGCGGATCGCGGCCCGGACATAGTCGCCTTGCTGAAAAAGCGCGAAGGCATCGAGCGGCGAAGTCTTCTCGCCGGTTGCATCCACCTTGGCCGAAAGCGCCAGCGTCGCCGGATCGCGCAGGCTTTGCGGGGCGAACCAGTCCGCCGACGGCGTCGGATCGAGCAGGTACTTGGCGATGCAGAACGGAATGCTGAACTGGGCGTCGGTCGTGCTCAGGTATCCCTCGGGCCGCTTGATCATCCGGCTGGCGCCCGCCGTTTTCGAGAAATCCGGGCTGACGACGATCAATTCGATAGCGTCGACGGCGAAGCGCTCCGTGCGGCGGATGTCGTCGACCATGTCCAGGAACTGCTGCACCCACATGTTGACCGGCCAGCGCTTGAACAGGGTTTGCTGGATCAGGAAACGTTCGCCCAGCTCGCGCGTCATCCAGTCCCAGTCGCACTTGTCGGAGAGAGTGACCCAGTAGCCGTGGTCGCCGTCGAGCACGTCCTCCAGCCCCGTGATGCCGCTGCGCGCGATATCCGCGGCGACGATGCCGTCCCGGCTGGTGAGTCCGTGCTGGTAGTGATACATGTCGGACCGGTCCAGCTGGATCTTGCGGTTGACGATCGGCGTCATGATGGCGGCAATGCCGATCGCCTGGCGCATCTGGCGGGGCGTCTCGAGCAACAGCTTGGCGGCCGGCACCGCGGCGGCGAGGATCTGCCAGCTGGTCAGTCCCCAGCCGAACTTCAGGTAGGTCTCGTGCGACGGCTGCACGGCCATGGCGATGCGCTGGTAAACCTCGTAGCCGGCGACGATCGCGGTCAGGTAGTCCCGGCCGGGCGCCCCCGTTCTTTCCGCGACGGCGAAGGCCGCCGGAATGGCGCCCGCCGACGGGTGCCCGGTCCAGCTGCAGTCCTCCCAGTCGAGAACGTCCGCCAGCGTGCCGTTGGCAAAGGCCGCCTGCGAGGCCGACACCCGGCCGCGCTCGCCCCAGATGGTTGCCTCAGCCGATTCGCCTCCCATGCCCAGCGCCAGGCGAACGGCGTCGCTGCCCTGCCTGGTTTGCCGGCCCGCGAGCGATACGCCGATGACGTGCAGGGTCAGCAGTTTCGCCTGCTCGACGACCTCCGCCGGCAGGTCCGCGAAGCGCAGTTCGTGCGCGTACGACGCCAGCCGATGAGAGAAACTCACCGAGGCAAATCAGGCCGCTGGCCGCTCCGCATCGGCAACGACCTTTTGCACGTCGCAGAGCAGCGCCTTGAACGTCGGGAACCCGGAAATCGGGTCGCGGCCGTTGAAATCGGTCAGGTAATTGGCATTCGCCCGCCGCCACGCCTTGGCCTGGATCGGGCCGCCGCCGCCGACGTTGACTTCCACTCCGCCCGTCATGACCGCGTCGGTGACGCGCGCGCTGAACGGGACCTTGCCGCGCGGCGTGCAGACGTTCACCAGCTCGCCGTCCTCGATGCCGCGCGCGGCGGCATCGTCCGGGTGGATCAGCACCTGCGGTTCCGGCTGCATCGCGAGCAGGCCGGGAATATTGAGGTGCTGGGAACGGTAGGTCGACTGAATTCGCGCCCCGGTGTTGAGCACGAGCGGGTAGGCGCGCGCCAGTTCCGGGTCGGCGCCCGGACCCTCGCGAGGATCGGTGTACTTCGGCAGCGCATCGAACCCGTACCTGGCAAGCAGGCTGGCGGCGATCTCCACCTTGCCGGACGGCGTCGGGAATCCCGGCTTGCCGTCCCCGCGCAGCTGGCCGCTTTCGTACTTGCGGGTCTCCTCGGGCTTGCCGAAGGGCATGCCCTCGGGATGCCGGCGCAGCTCGTCCAGGCCCACCGGATGATCGCGCAGCACGAATTCGATGAGCGCGTCCTCGTCCTCCGGGAACACGTCGCCGTAGCCGAGGCGCCGGGCGAGTTGCGTGAAAATCCAGTAGTCGGGGCGCGATTCCCCCAGCGGCTCGATGACGCGCTCGCGCAGCTGCACGTAGCCGGGAAACTTCTGGTAGCCCCGGTTCTCGAAGTAGGTGGTGGCCGGAAGGACGAAATCCGCGTATTGCCCGTCCGCCGTCATGAAGCGGTCGGTCACGACGAGCAGATCGAGCGCCTCGAAACAGCGCCGCCACAGGTCCGGATCGGGATAGCCGGTGATGATCGACGCCCCGCCGACGATCAGCGCCTTGATCGGGTAGGGGTCGCCATTCAGGATGGCGCGTGGCGCCTCCATGAAATGCGCGGCCTGGGTCAGCTCGCAGAACAGCGGATACCGGTCGTAGCCGATCGGCTTGACGTGGCGCGGCGGCGCGACATCGGTCCGCCGGTAGGGCGACGTGCGCCTGGCGCGCAGCATGATGCCGCCCGGAACGTCGAGATTCCCGGTGATGGCGAAGAGGATGAAAACGGCGCGCAGGTTCTGCACCCCGCTGTCGGTGTATTCCAGGCCGGTATACATCGACAGGGTCGCGTGCTTCGCCGTGGCGATGGCGCGCGCCGTCTCGACCACGACGCCGGCAGGGACCCGCGTGATGCGCTCCACCTCCTCGGGCGTGAAGCGCGCGGCGTACTCGCGCAGCTCTTCGAACCCGAGCGTCCAGTCGCGCACGAACGCCTCGTCGTAGAGCCGCTCGCGGATGACGACGTTGATCATGCCGAGCGCCAGCGCGCCGTCGGTTCCGGAGCGCACCGGTATCCACTGGTGGGCGATGCCGGCGGCGTGGCTGCGCATGTGATCGATCGCGATCACCCGCGCACCTTTTCTTTTCGCGGCGAGAATCTTGCCGACCGCGGTCGGCGGCGAGTCGGTCGCCGGGTTCGCGCCCCAGACCACGACCAGCCGCGCGTTGCCGAAGTCCGCGTACGTCGTGTCCATGCTGAAGCCGAACGTCGGTATGGCGGCCAGCATGCCGTACGAGGTCTGGCAGATCGACCCGCAGCCGGCATTATTCGGCGAGCCGAACGGGAAAATGAGACTCTTGGAGCTGAAGTTGTTCAGTCCCGGCGGCGCGAACGCTTCCACCAGACCGCTATCGAACAGGCCGCGGCCGATGTAGGTCATCACCGCTTCGGCGCCGAACCGGCTCTTGATCTCGAACAGCCGCTCGGCGATCCGGTCCAGCGCCGCCTCCCAGGCGACGCGCTCGAAGCGCCCCTCGCCCCTCGCGCCGACGCGCGCAAGCGGGTGCATGAGCCGGTCGGGGGAGTAGACGATCTCCTTCGCCTTGGCGCCGCGCGGACAGACGACGCCGGCCGGGTGATCCTGGAGCGGCCGCAGCCGCTCGATCTTGCCGTCGCTGAACTCGATCTCGACGCCGCAGCCGCCGGGGCAGATGCCGCAAAGACCGACCATCCTGCTCCCCGTGTGTCGGTCCTGCCGCAGTCCGGGAACCGTCATCAGCATGTCCGTCTCCTTCAGCGCGCGCGGTCAGAGAGCGAAGTGGCGCCGGATCACCTCACAAGCCCAATCCTCGATGATAGCGTAGCACTTTTCGCCGATCTCCGCGGTCGCGCCGCGCGGGTCGCCGAAGGAGCCGATCGGCGTCTTGTCCCTCAGTCCGCGCGCCGGGTCGAAGGTTCCGCCGCCGAAGTGCACCGAGACGTCGGCCTCCAGTTTCGGCCCCGTGCCGCCTTCTTCCGGACCCACCTGCGCGCGATCCAGGCGCACCAGCTCGGGAATCGACGCCAGCACCCGCGCCGTCTCGCCTTCGCCGCCGTGGCCGCCCGACTTCGACTTGAGCACCTCGGTGTACTTGCTTCTGAGAAAGGGCAGCCAATTGATGAGCAGCACGCGCACGCCGGGCTGCTTGGAGATCTCTTCGGCCGCGGAGTACAGGGTCCCGAGGTTGCCGTCGTGGGACATGATCAGGACGATCCTGCGAAAGCCATGCTTGATGACGCTGTTGCACACGTCCCGGAGGACCGCCATCATCGTATCGGGCGTGAGCGAGATCGTCCCCGGGAAATCCATCTGTTGCATCGAAACCCCCAGGGGGATCGGCAGGCCGCCGACCACCCGGATGCCCTCGGACGCGAGTCGCGCCACGATCCTTCGCACCGCGTCGGTCCCCTGGATCGTGTCCGCGGCGAGCGGCAGGTGCGGCCCGTGCACTTCGGTCGAGGCCACGGGAATCAGGATGATGTCGGTGTGCTTGAGCGCCTCGCCCACTTCCTCCGAGGTCATTTCGGGCAGCAGCCGGGGCCCTTTCACCGCGTAGATGACGTCTCTGTTCATCGTTCCGAATCCTCTTCAGGGGTCCGCTCCGGACGGGGCGGTGAAATTCTACCGGTCGAATCGCGCATCGCGACTTGATCCAGATCAGGCGCGCTAGCCGCGCTGCAGCGTCTGCCGGGTCCAGACCGGCAGATGCACGCCGGCCCTGATCATCGAGTATTTCATGAAGAAATCGCCGATCACCGAAGTGACGCCCAGGGCCACCATCGCCGCGAGGGTGCGAGGCCCCGAGAGCCCGGCCCAGACGAACCAGGCGGGAACGATCACGCCGAGCGTGAGCGTGCCGCCGTAGAAGGCGATTGCGACGCGACCGGAGAGCAGCTCGTGGACGGAACGGCGTGCCGCCGGGTTGCCGCCGGTCAGCGCGGCGTGCATTTCCAGCGCGAAAAAGACGGTCACCACCGCGGTCACCGCCGTCCAGAGGAGCAGCAGGTCGCGCGTGGCCGCGGTCTCTCCGCCGAGCGCGAGCGTGATCAGCAGCGCCGCGATCCCTCCGCGCAGCGCGAAGGCGATGTACATGGCCGGGTGCAGGGGCGAGTTCCAGAACGGGATCGCCTTCGACGTGGCGTAGACGAAACCCTTGTACACGATCAGCACCAGCATTCCAGCGAGGGCCAGGACATAACCGGCATCGGCAATCGCGGAGTCGGCAGCCCAGGGCGCCTGCGGCAGGTAACGGGGAACGAGGTAGAGAAAGCCGCCGCCCAGGAACAGGCTCAGGCCGGCGAACCCTCGCGAGATCCAGGAAGTCCGCCACTGCGCCGCCATCCTCCAGAACCGCTGCGGCCGGCCGAGAAAGGCGAGATGCGAGATCCCGCACAGCGCGCCAAGCGCGAAAGCGACGCCCAGCCCCGCGCGGCTGTCGAAGAGGAGCGAAAACAGCCAGGCTCCGGCCGCGACGCCGCCCACGAAGTGCCCGAACACCAGGAATAACCCCCGGCCTTCGCACCATTCGCGCTGCGGTCGCAGGTCACCGCGCAGGTCGCGAATCAGCTGCTCGTACTTGGCGCGCGTCTGCTGCATCGCTCACCCTTTCCGTTCATGGCGGCAGGTAGTAGACGGAGGGCCGCGTACCGGCCTCGGGGTGCAGCGGAAAGCCGCCGCGCTCCTTGATCAGCCGCGACACCTCGCTCGTCGGATCGTCCAGGTCGCCGAAAATGCGCGCGACCGTCGGACAGTTGGCCACACAGGCGGGTTTCTTGCCGGCGCGCACCCGGTCGCGGCAGAAGTTGCACTTCATCACCACGTCGGTCTGGTGCCGTCCCGTGCGCGCCTGCTCGTAGGGCGTCGCGCCGTCCTCGAAGTAATGCTGCGGGCTGTCGTTGAAATAGCGGTTGCTGTAGGGGCAGGCCATCATGCAGGAGCGGCAACCGACGCACTTGTCCGGGTCGATGTCGACGATGCCATCCTCCTCCCACTTGAAGCTCGCCCCGGTCGGGCATGCGTCCACGCAGGGCGCCTCTTCGCAGTGATTGCACAGCACCGGCAGAAAGAGCTGGCGCACGTTCGGATATTGCCCTTCCTCCTGCTTCAGGACGCGCGCGAACAGCACACCGGGCGGCGTGCCGTGCTCAGCCTTGCACGAAAGCTGGCAGCCGTAGCAGCCGATGCAGCGGCGCAGATCGATGACCATTCCCCATCTCATCGAGCGCGCTCCGCAGGCGGCAGTCTTGGACGCACGCGGATCAGCCTCCTTCAATCCCCGTGAGCAGGATGACTTCGACCCGCGCCGGGGCGCTGTGCACCTCGATCGGTGCGTCCGCATCCTCGATCGGTGCGCCATCGACGAAAACGCGGCAGGCCGGGAGCTTGCCGCTGCCGGGGCCTGCCAGCTTGCGGCGCAACTCCTCGCCACCGATCCGTCCCAGCTCATCGATCACGTGGCAGATCCGCACCGGGGGCCGCAGCGTCAGTTCGAGAGGACGCGGCAGCCCGGCATCGCCAAGACGACCGAACAGCCACACCTGGACCGCAACCGGCTCGCCGGCGCACGCGGCATCGGGCACGCCTCGGCGGGGTTCGGACCAGAACCTGTTTTCCTGCACGACCGCATCCCAGCGAACCGTCACACTGCCTCCGGCAACCCGGTGAACCGCCTTGCTGCTATGCTTTTGCTTATACCGTGGCAGGTTGCATGGGTCAAACTGGGTCAGGACCGCAGAGGCGAAAGATGAACCGCGCACTTCCCGATTCCGTCATCGAACGCGACGATACATGGGTCGCATCCTCGTGCGCCCTGTGCTACGGGAGCTGCTCGATCCTCGCCCATCGCGTCGACGGTGTCGTGGTCAAGATCGAAGGCAATCCGGAGAGCTCGGCCGGCAAGGGCCGCCTGTGCGGCAAAGGCGTGTCCGGAATCCTCTCGCACTACGACCCCAACCGGCTGACAAAGCCGCTACGCCGCACCAATCCGAAAAAGGGGATCGGGGAAGACCCGAGGTGGAAGGAGATCAGCTGGGACGAGGCCCTGGATGAGATTGCGGCGGTACTGAAGCGCGTGCGCGCGGATGATCCGCGCAAGCTCCTCATCCAGCACACGACGACGGTGACATCGGCCTCGATGCCGTTCCGGGCCTTCGCGGCCGCGTTCGGCACGCCGAACCGCTCCACCGCCGGCGGCGGCCTGCATTGCGGCAACGGCGCGCACCTCCTGTCGGGGATCATGCACGCCTCGTGGTCGGTCGTGCCGGATTTCGGCTACTGCAACTATGCCATCTATTTCGGCGCCTCCAAGGGCCACGGCGCCGGCCACGCCTCGTGCTCGAACATGGGGCTGGCGGCGGAAGCGCGCGCGCGCGGCATGAAGATGGTGGTGGTCGATCCGATGTGCAATTTCGCCTCCGCCAAGGCCACCGAGTGGGTGCCCCTGCGGGTGGGGACCGACGGCGCGCTTGCGCTCGCCATGTGTCACGTTCTGGTGCATGAACTGAAGGCTTACGATCGCCCGTTCCTGCAAGCCAAGACCAACGCGCCGTACCTGATCGGGCCGGACAAGCTCTACGTGCGCGATGCGCAATCGGGGCAGCCGCTCGTCTGGGATACGCGCGCGGGCGCGGCCCGTCCGTATACGCAGGTCGAGGCGGCGGACATGGCCCTTGAAGGGGATTTCCAGGCGGCCGGCGTGGCCTGCCAGCCGGCGTTCGCCAAGCTGGCGGAGCACCTGAAGAAGTTCACCCCGGAGTGGGCCGAATCGATCAGCACCGTGCCGGCGGCCGTCACTCGCAGGCTTTCCGGCGAATTCGCCAGCGAGGCGCGCATCGGCAGCACGATCGTCGTGGACGGAGTGACGCTGCCCTATCGGCCGGTGGCGGCGATCGCCTTTCGCGGCTCCCAGGGCCACATGAACTCGCTGTACAACTTCGTCGCCATCGACCTGCTGAACGAGCTGGTCGGCGCCTCGGACGTCGTCGGCGGCTGCCTGGGTTTCAACCCGGCGAGCGGCGGAATCCCGGAAACCGGGCGGATGCGCTACGTCCCCAAGCCCGGCCCCGACGGCCTCATGGTCGCGGGCATGTGGATGGGCTACCACCTGCCGTATCCGGTCGGCGAACCGCGGCTGCCCGAATTGATGGGACTGCAGGACCTGTTTGTGATGAGCATGACCTCGCCGTTCCTCAACTCGGACGATCGCGAGGACTGGTGGGAGCGGCTGGACCTGCCCTACCGGCCCGAAGTGCTGATCAATTTCGGCTGCAACCTGATGATGAGCATCGCCAACAGCGAGTCGATGGCGCGCTCGCTGTGCCAGTACAAGTTCCTCGTGTCGATCGACCTGTTCGAGACCGAGACGACGATGTTTGCCGACATCGTGCTCCCCGATTGCAGCTACCTGCAATCGATGGATTCGCGCTCCAACTATCCGTTCATCTTTTCCCACCCCGGCGGCATGGGCGATTGGTCATGGCCGATTCGCCAGCCCGTGCTGCCGCCGGAGGGCGAGCAGCGCCCCCTGGCGGACATCCTGCTCGATCTGTCCGACCGCATCGGCATGCGCGCCGATTCGAACGCCGCGTTCAACGCGGCGATGAACCTCGTCCCCGAGTTCCGGCTGCAGGGCGACCGGCGCTACACCCACGAGGAGATCTGCGACGCGGAGCTGAAGAGCAACTTCGGGCGCGAGCGCGGCCTTGCCTGGTTCCGCGAGCACGGGCTCGCGAAATGGCCGAAGAAGCCCGAGGAGGTGTACTGGCGGGCGTTCGTCGACGTGCGCGTTCCCATTTACTGGGAGTTCATGACGCCGCTGTACGAAAAGACCAACGCCATCACCGCTCCCCGCGGCATCGACGTCCCGCGCGAATACTTCGAGCCGCTGCCCGATTTTCTGCCCTGCCTGTCGCATCGCTGCCAGGCGCCGGGATTCGATCTGTATGCCTTCTATTATCGCGACATCATTCACACCAACAGCTACACGATGGAGAACCCCTGGCTCGACGAGGCGGCCAGCCTCGACCCGTTCTCCTACACCATCGCGGTCAACGCCGACACCGCCAGGGGCAAAGGCCTCGCCGACGGCGCCATGGTCTGGGTGGAGAACGAGAAAGGGCGCCGCGTGAAAGGCCGCCTCAAGCTCACGCAGCTGGTGCATCCGGAGGGCCTGGGCATCGCCGCCTGCGCCGGCCACTGGGGCCGGGGAATGCCCGTGGCAAGGGGCAAGGGCGTTTTCTACAACGAGCTGCTCGAACTGGACTGGGACCACGTGAGCCCGGTCAACCTGAATCTGGATCTCTGCGTCCGGGTCAAGGTCACGCCCATCGAGTCCGGTTCGTAGGTCCGGCGCGCGACGCCGCCAGGGACGCCCGGGTCCGCGGCATCAAACCGTGCGGGCGCTTCCGCCTGGTTTGCGAATCGGGGTGCTCGCCCCGTTCGGCGTGCGCAGCTACCGCTTTCAGTGGTCGGCGGATCTCGCGACCTCCTGGGCGTTCGAGATGGAGGCCCTGATCCTCGGCTGGTACGTGCTATCAGCGACCGGTTCGGTGCGGCAGCTCGTGCTCTTCGGGGCGCTCGCCTGGCTCGGGGCGCTGCTCTCGCCCTTTCTCGGTGTCGCCGCCGACCGGGCCGGCACGCGCACGCTGCTGTGCGCCTCGCGCGGTCTGTATGCGGCGTTCGCCGCGATCATCGCGGCGCTGGCGCTGAGCGCGCGCCTGGAGCCTTGGCATGTGTTCGCGATCGCCGCGGTGGTGGGTCTGCTCAAACCGTCCGACCTGATGATGCGCAGCGCGCTGGTTGCGCAGACGATTCGGCCGGAGATCCTGCTGGGCGGGCTTGCCATCTCGCGCACCACCTCGGACAGCGCGCGCATCGCCGGCGCGCTCGCCGGCACCGGCGGCGTCGCGCTGCTCGGCATGGGACCGGCGTACGTCGCCGTCGCGCTTCTCTACCTCGGCGCCTTCGGTCTTTCCTTCCAGGTCGCCGGCTCGCCGCGGCGCAACGTCAAGGCGCATCCGCTCGCCGACCTGGCGCGGGGTTTCAGCCATGTCTGGGGCAAGCACGAACTGCTCGGCGCGGTCGGCATCGCCTTCCTCGTCAACCTGCTCGCACTGCCGTTCTTCCTCGGGCTGCTGCCCTATCTCGCCCGGGAAGTCTACGAGGTCGGGCAGACGGGCCTGGGCTGGCTCGCCTCGGCCTACGCCAGCGGCGCGCTCGTCTGCTCGCTGCTGGTGGGCGCGAACCGGGTGGCGCGGCGCGCCGGGCGCGCCATGCTGATCGGCGCCGCGGCGTGGTTCGCCGCGATCTTCGCCATCGGGCAGACGGGAACGATCGGCGCCGGCCTCGCTTTCGTCTTCATCGCCGGATTCATGCAGAACTACAACATGACGCCGCTCGCCGCGGTGTTGCTGCGCGCGAGCGCCGAGGAAATGCGCGGCCGGGTACTGGGCATACGCATTCTCGCGGTCTGCGGGCTGCCGCTCGGCCTGCTCGGGACGGGGCCGCTGATCGCCGGCATCGGCTTCCCGGCGACCGCGATGCTGTATGCCGGCCTCGGGCTGCTGCTCACCGGCGCGATTGGCTGGCGGTGGCGCGCCGCCCTGTGGAGCCGCGGTGCGCCGGCGAACCGGCGCGGCCCGGCCGCCCGGCCATGAGGATGCGGACCGTGCAGGGCTGGGCCCCGGCGGCCTGGATTCAGCCGGGCTTGCCCTGGCGACCCGTGGGAGGTGTCGGCTCCAGGCGACGCGCCGACCAGGACGACGCCGGGTCGACCTTGTCGCGGTCGAACCAGAATTCTTCCACCAGGGCGCGGATACGGGCGCCCAGGCGCTCGTGCAGCGCGATGCCGCCGAGGTTGTCCTCGAGCTGCTGGCGCGAAGTGCAGCCGAACAACACGTTGCCGATCTCCGGGTGGCAGAGGCAGAAGGCGACGGCAAGCTGCGCGGGGGTCGCGCCGACGCTCGCCGCGACCTCGGTGAAACGCGGCGCGGCGGCCTGGATGAGCGGGCGGATCTCGCCGGGGTCGCGCGCGACCCCTCGGGTCAGCTCGGTGCGTCCGGCAAAGTAGCCGCTCTCGAAGATGTCGGAAGCCTGGAAGCGGACGCCGCTACCCTGGAAGAACTCGAGCCACGCCGTCGATTCGGCCTTCGTGCGCCGCGCCGGGTTGTACTTGAGCTGGGCGAGGACGGGCGGCGGCAGCCCGCGCGCCGCGGCGTAATCGCGCGCCTTCGCAAGTTCCGCCACCGACCAGTTGTTCACGCCCCACCAGCGGGCCTTGCCGGCGCGGATTACGCGGGCGATCTCCTCGATCGCGGCTTCGACATCGACCTCGTACTCCATGTCGCCGAGCGTCAGGATGTCGGCGGCTTCATCGCCCAGCCGCAGCAGCGCGTGGTCGAGCTGGGCCTCGATCGAGAGGCGCGGATAGGCCCACAGCCAGATCTTCACCGCGGTCAGGTACGAGGCGCGCGCGATGCCGCTCACGCGCATCGCGTGCGCGAACACGACGTCGGTCCAGACGCGGCCCTGGCGCGGGTTGGCGAGCGGGTAGCGCGACGGATAGCGGCCGTAGACGCCGACGTCGAAGAGCGTGACGCCGCGTTCGAGCGCCAGGCGCAGCAGGGCGACGATCTCGTCGAAATCCATCCGGTCGTAGGTGTACCAGGAGCCCAGGCCGACTAGGGGCAGTTGCGGTCCGGGCGGCGTGGAGCGGCGGGCGGGCGACGGCGTGGTCATCCCATGGTCCTGGGCAGCCAGATCGCGAGCGAGGGGAAGATGCAGAGCAGCGCGAGGCGCACGATGTCGCTCAGGATGAACGGCCCGACGCCCCAATAGATCGTCCCGAGGTTCACGTCGCGCGCGATCGAGTTGATGACGAATACATTCATGCCGACCGGCGGACAGATGAGCCCGAGGGTGACCGTCATGACGATGATCACGCCGAACCACACCGGGTCGAAACCGAGGGTGGTCATGACCGGGAAGACGATCGGCACCGTGAGCAGGATCATCGCCAGCTCGTCCATGATCGCGCCAAGAACGAAGTACACGAGCAGGATCACGACCAGCACGCCGTAGGCGCCGATCGGCAGGTTGACCAGCAGGTTGATCAGCTTCTGCGTGGTCTGCGTGATGGTCAGGAAATAGCCGAACAGGAAGGCGCCGATCACGACCATGAAGATCGACGCGGTGGTGCGCAGCGCGTCGATCAGGCAGCGCATGATCTGCGCGCCGTTGAGGCGGCCGCGCGCCGCGCCGATGATCAGCGCGCCGACCGCGCCCATGCTCGCGGCCTCGGTGACGGTGAACCAGCCGCCGTACATGCCGCCGATCACGAACAGGAACAGCGTCAGCGTCGCCCAGATGTCCTTCAGCGTCGCCAGGCGCTCGCTCCAGCTCGCGCGCGGGCCGGCCGGCATGCGGCTCGGGTCGCGCGCGCCGATGATGCGCACGGTGATCATGTACATCGCCGCGCCGAGCAGCCCCGGCACGATGCCGGCGATGAAGAGCTGGCCGATGTCGGTCTGCGTCATGATGCCGTAGAGGACGAAGATCACCGAGGGCGGAATCATCACCCCCAGCGTGCCGCCGGCGGCGATGACGCCGGTCGCCAGTCCGGGGCTGTAGCCCGACTTGCGCAGCTCGGGCAGCGCCACCTGCGTCATCGTCGCCGCGGTCGCGACCGACGAGCCGTTGATCGCGGCGAAGCCCGCGCAGGCGCTGATGGTCGAGATCGCGAGCCCGCCGCGCAAATGCCCCAGCCAGGCCCGCGAGGCGCGGAACAGCTCCGCGCTCATCCCCGAGGTCGCGGCGAAAGTGCCCATGAGGATGAACATCGGGATGATGCTGAAGTTGAAGTCGCTGACCGTGGAGTAGGGCGACTGCGCAAGCAGGCGCAACGCCGGCGTCACGCCGCCCGCGAGCGCGAAGCCGCCGACGCCGACAATGCCCATCGCGATGCCAACCGGCACGCGCAGCGCCATCAGGACGAAGAGCGCGACAAAGCCGCCGAATGCGATGAGGTCCTTGTCCAAGGCGGCTTACTCGACGCGCGCGCGGCCGGCGAGCGCGGAAACGGCGAGCGGCGACAGCGCGCGAAGCGGCGGCACGGGCGGCTCTTTCAGTGCTCGTGGCGCTCGATCGACTGCCCGCGCGCGAGCTTGGTCAGGCGGATGAGCGCGACCGCCGCGGCGGCGACGATGCCCAGGCTCGCGACGGCGAAGAACGGCCAGACACGCAGCCCGAGATCGCTCGTCAGCTGGTGCTCGCGGATCACCGACGGGAACCGCACGACGAGCATGTAGGCGAAAAGCGCCATGAATGCGGCCGATACGAAGGTCGCGAACAGGTCGATCGCGCGGCGCAACGGCGCGCCGCTTATTTCATAGACGACATCGACCAGGATGTGGGCGTTGCGGTACGTGGCGACCGCGAGACCCCAGAAAATGGCGATCGCCTGCAGGTAGCGGGAGAAATCGAAGTTGTCGGGCAGATTCGTGCCGAAGAGGTCGCGCATCGTGACGCCGGCGAACACCAGGAGCGCGACCGCCGCGAGCGAGGCCCCGGCGATCCGCTCCACCCACAGGACGATGCGTTCCATCGCGCGCGGCCCGCGCGTGCCTCCTCCTCCCCTCGCCAAGGCCTATTTGAACTCGGCGTTGTATTTCCTGAGCGCGGCGCGCAGCTCGCCGAGCGCCGTGTCGGGGTTGTAGCCCGCCTTGCGCGCGGCATCGGCCCATTGCTTGTACACGGGTTCGGCCGCTTTGCGCCAGGCGGCGATCTGGGCCGGCGTCAGCGTATAGACGGTATGTCCCGCCATGCCTCTGATTTCGGCCTTGCCCGCCGCCTCGTAGTCGCCCCAGGTCTTGCCGACGCTGCCGGCCCACTGGTTGGTGCAATGCGCATCGATCACCTTCTTCTGCGCCGCCGACATCTGGTTGTACTTGTCGTTGTTGATCAGCCACGTGAACGAGGAGACGTAGAACGGCAGGTCCATGTGGTAGCTGACGACCTTGTCGATGCCGAACAGCACGATCGACTTCCACGGGAAGGTGATCGCGTCGGCGGCGCCGGACTCGAGCGCCTGCCGCGCCTCGGGCGCCGACACGCGCACGTTGGTGCCGCCGAGGCCGGTCACGTACGCGGCGAGCGTGCCGTGCGCCGAGCGGATCTTCATGCCCTTGAACTCCTCGGGCAGCACGATGCGCTTCTTCGCGTGCAGCGCGCCCGGATCGTGGACGAACGCGAGGCACATTTTGACGTCGGGCATCTCCTTCGTGTAGTACCTGCGGTACCACTCGTCGAGCGCGCGCGAGCCGCCGTCGGCATTGGTCATCAGGAAGGGCAGGTTGCCCGCCTCGCCCATTGGCAGGCGGCCGGCCTGGTAGCCGAGCGAGATGTAGGTGACGTCGGCGATGCCGTCGCGCGCCATGTTGTAGTGATCGTCCGCCTTGCCCAGCTGCTGCGACGGATAGAGCGTCACCTTGACCGTGCCGTTGGTCGCCTTGGCGATGGAATCGCCCCATTCCTTCACCGATATGTGCATGGCATGCGACGGCGGCACCCAGGAAGAGAACTTCAAGTCGAACGTCTTGTCCTGCGCGGCCGCGGGTAGCGCGACGGCGATGGCCGCGAGGGAAAGGGCGAAGCGTCGCATCGGAATGGCCTCCTGGATGAAATGGGTAAGCATCTCATTAAATGGTTTTGTTGGGCAATAAAAATAAATCGTCGCGGCTGATTCCGGCGAGACGCCGTCAGACGCTGGGCCGGACTGCGCTGTGGACCAGGGTCGGCCTCTC
>JADLES010000240.1 GCA_020845995.1 Burkholderiales bacterium
CGCTCTCGAGCGAATAGCTGCCCGCGCCGGCGTGCGTATCGATGAAGGCGAACGCCTTGTCCTTGGCGGCCATGTGCGCGAGCAGCTCGACCAGCACCACGTGCTTGAGCACATCGGCGTGGTTGCCGGCGTGAAAGCCGTGGCGGTAGCTGAACAGCGCCCTGCTCCGCCCGGTCAGCTTGCGCGCGCGGCCAGCCCCAGCGGCGCGCGCAGAGCCGCGGCGAAATCGGCCACCGTGTGGCCCGCCGAGTACTGCCGCAACGCCTCGGCGAAGGACTCGATCGGCAGGCCGGCGGCGCGGCCGAGGGCATCGGCGAAACCATCCACCGATAGATGGGGAAACACGATGCCAAGGCCCGAGCCCTGCACGCGGCCGCCGAGCACCCCGTAATCGGGAGCGATGACCGGCCGGCCCGCCGCCGCCGCTCCCGACAGCAGGCTGGAAGAGCCCTCATGATGGCGGTAGGGCATAAGCACCCAGTCGCACGCGCGCAGGTACAGGTCGAGGCGCTCATCGGGCACGTACCCTTCGTGGAGAATGGCGCGACCCTGCGCGAGCAGCGGCGCCATGGCATCGCTCTCGCCCGGATCCATCGTTCCGGCGCGCACGAGAACCGCGTCGTCCAGGCCGCCCGCGCGCCGCCACGCCGCCACCGCGTCGATCAACCCCTTGCGCGGACCGGGGACCCCGAGGTGCAGGAAGAGGCTCTTTCCTTCGGGCAGGCGGAGCTGGCGCCTCGCATCCGCCATGCCCGCCGCCGGGCGCGACGGCCAGGGATCGGGCAGGACGCCGATCGTCTGTCCCGCTCGGGGCGAAATGCGCTCCCGCAGCAACGGGTCGCAGACCCAGGCGCCGGCGAGCCAGCGGGGCGGACGCTCCTGGACCCGTTGCTTGCGTCTTTGCCTGCGAGCGTCGCGCCGCAGGAGCCAGGAGAGATCCCAGGCGCTGGCACGGCTGCGCGGCACCGGCATGAACCACACGCCCCAGACCGAGGGGCCGGCGAGCCGGCCGATCGGCGCCGCGGCCGCTTTGCGCAGGACGACGTCGAGGTAGGTGAAAATCGTCGCGTCCGCCCTCACGCGCCGCGCGCTTTCGATCGTGCGCATCCAGCCCATCTTGTCGCCGTGCCAGGGGAAGGTGCGAAACCTCAGGCGCTCGGCCGGGAATTGCCGTTGCACGCTCTCGTATTCGGGCAGTTCCGGCAGCGTGACCGTGAGCCGGTCCAGGCAGGGTTCCAGCGCGCCGATCATGTAGCGCAGCCAGAGGGGGCCGTGGCCCAGCCGCATGGGCTCGATCAGGTGGATGTGGCGGGGGGCTGTCACGTCGGACTACTCCCACGCGATCATCAAAGGCTTCGGCAAGTCGTTGTCTGGCCTGATGCTCATCTCTCGACGCCGGATGTCTTACCGTCAGAAGTTCGGAATCTATCGCCTCGCCGCATGCGATCTCGCGGGTGGAAGCAGCCCCTCGGGTACTTGAACCGGACACGAGAAGGTGCCGGCGTCAAATAGCATAACGTGTTGTCGCAGCGAGTCTTTGTGGTGGATTTTCTACCGTCACTGCCCCGCCCTACTCCCACGAAGCGAATCCGCAATCACCGATAGCGCATCTGCTAGTCGTCGCGCCGTCTCTGGCGGCGGCAGCGGCAGCCGCAGGCTGCGCGCGCCGGTCGCCGGATCGCGCTCGATCAAAGAATGCGATGCGGTTGCGACAGTCGCCGCACTTGATACGCGGCTTCTCGCAGACACCGGCGCGCCACTCGTTGGCGCATGCAGGTGAGTAACCCGACTTCGCCGTGGTCTTGCTTTCCCAACGGATCGGGTAGACATCCGTGCGTCCCCGGAACAACCGGCGAAACAGAGCCACCTTTTTGTCCGTAGATAAGCGTGAGGGCTCCGGCATTGAAATCGCCGGCACGTGCTGTGTCTCCACGCGCCATTGAATGCCGTTCGCTTCCAGCAGTGCGATCAGACGGGCGTGTTCGGCCTTCAGTTCCGTCGATGGATCAGGTTCAGCCACCCCTGCTCCGATGTCTGGCCTGCTGCGCATAGGGCATCAGAAAATCCGCGAGATCGGTGACGATTGTTTCGAGTGCCGGCACATCCGCGGCCAAGTCCCTGATGAATGCTGCCCACTGCCGTTGCTTTGTCGCATTGGTCGCAAAAGCTGCGGTAAGCGCGTCGGGCACTTCTTCCGGGATCGCGGTTCCGCGCCGCGCAAACGTTGCAGCGACGGCGCGGCTCAGGCGTTCTGCGTCAAAGCCGTAGCTTCGACTCAGCATCCAGATGTCGTAGTAGTCCTTCATTCGGGAGTTGGCGAGGCCGAGCATCACCATTGCCTGAAATTTCTCCGCCACGACAGTCTCGCGCGCATACGCGCGTAGCCTTGGTTCAGGAAAGTCCAGCAATGCCGGCAGGTTGATTTCCTCAATACCCGGCTCGATCGCGTCACCAAATCCGATGTCGATGACCACGGTAGTCCGCGCGCCGGCCAGCCGGGCAGTCGTCCGCAGGCGAAGACCGCCACATTCCAATTCCTCGCGTATCAGTTCGACCCGCAACGCATCGACATCAAATATGACTCCGTCGCCCTCTTCGATCGCGCAGATTTCGCGAAATACCGCGAGCACGGACTCCGGTGTGGAATCGCCATAGCCGAGGAAGTCGACATCGCGCGTAGGGCGGTGCGGATCGTCAAACCAGGTCGTCATCAGCATCGCACCTTTGAGCACGAAGCGATCGCGGTGTGGCGTGTTGCTGAGGCGATAGAGTAACCGCTCGGCCGCATACCGAGTGAGTAGCAGGTCGAACGCCTGTCCCTTCTCGCGCGCAAGGTTTAGCAGTCGAGCGCGCACCGAGGCACCGATGTCGCGAGATTGCCTAGCCATCGGAAGTCAATGCGCTCACATACGGTTCCATGATTTTCCACACCCGCGCATCGCTGGCAAATCTTGCGATCTGCGCTGGCGTGGCTTTGCGTTTTCTGAGCGCTTCGCGCAGGCCTTCGAGAGCAACGTTGATACCGATGATGCGGCGATAACGAAACAGATCCGCAATGGTCTTGGCAATCCCAAAGATCGGCACATCGACACCGTCGATGACGTGGCGCTCGACGCCAGTTCGCAGGTGGTTGCTCGGAAAACGTGCGAAGCGCGCATCTGGATAAATGAATTTCGGGCGCCAATCTTTCGGCCCAATGGCAATCCAGACCTTCGCCGGTATTTGATCGGTCAGTTCGTGGTACGCCAGCGCCGAGGTGAGGCAGATAACGCCCTTTGGCACGAGCTTGGCCGCTTCGGCCAGGGTGTGATGCGCGTCGATAGCCGCATCCAGGCGCTGATACAGCCCGCGCGCAAGCCGGACAATCTCACCTTCGGTTTCAAGCCGGGAAACAGTGGCCGCGGTAACACCCTGCGAGATCAGTTCGCTCAGCCGCGCCATGCCCTTCGTCTTCAGAAAGGCAAGTGCGCGTTCTCGCTGAGAAATTGAGCCGTCGCGGGCCATTAGATACAAATCCTCGGTTAATGTACAATTCTATCCGATGATTTGTATCATTCGCAATCGATCACACGCTCCACGAAGAAGACAAATCCCGTATTCAATACTTCATATCTGACGTGAAGAGACAATTCTATTACCTTGTTTTACGCTGGTTTTTACTCATTCTTACTCAATCATCACCGGCTTCGGTAGGCCGTTGTTTGGCCTGAAAGCACTCATCCCCGTGCCGAATTTCTACCGACAGATTTACCGTCATTTTGAGAGCCATCCCTCATCGCGGCTTTCATCATCGATCGATATGTATCGAGACCGATCGGCGCTTCCACAATGGCCAGCTTTCGAGATGTATCGAGATCTATCGCTTCTCTGCATGCGAATTTCCGAGTGCAAGAAGCCACTCTCTTGTTCAGGACACGGCCCAAAAAGACTCCGGCATCAATTGCCCTAACGTGCTGTCGCATCGAATGTTGGCGGCGATTTTTTTACCGTCACGACGCTTCCGCACGGTCCCAGCGAATCAGTGCGCATCCACAGTCTGCACCGCTGTTTCCTTCCATGGCCTGATCTTCGCGAGTGCCCTCGCAAGGTTCGCTTTCGCAACCTCGGTATCGTAGTCCGCCTGTAAACGTAGCCACCAGCCGTCCGAGAGTCCGAAGAAGCGGCACAGCCGCAGATCGGTGTCCGCGGTGATCGCGCGCTTGCCGGCGAGGATCTCGCCGATGCGCTGCGCAGGCACGCCGATCTCCTTCGCCAGCCGGTAGTTGCTCATGCCCAGCGGCTTCAAGAACTCCTCGGCGAGCATCTCGCCAGGCGACACGGGTTTGAGTTTCCTGCTCATGTCGATCTCCGTCAGTGATAGTCCGCGATCTCGACGACCTCGGCATCGCTTCCTGTCCAGCGAAAGCAGACGCGGAACTGATCGTTCACGCGGATGCTCCACTGGCCTGCGCGATCGCCTTTCAGTTGCTCCAGCCGGTTGGCCGGCGGCGCGCGCAGGTCCTCGATGCGCCGTGCCAGGTCGATCTGCTTCAACTTGCGCAGCGCCGGGCGCTCGATGTTGGCGAAGCGCGCTACGCGACGCAGACCGAACAAGGCCTCCGTGTCGCGCCATAGTGCACAGGGCGCCGCTCCGGGACCGGATTGCGCGACGACATGACCTGCCCCCGCAGAAAAGAACCTTACGGGTATGGTGCCCGTCGTACCGACTCCGTCTTCCGTCTTTCGCTTTCAACGCCCGAACCGACCACTGCGTTGACTGCGGTTCCGCCATGCCACGCGGCCGCCTGCTGCGTCTGCCGGCGCCGGCGGCTTCTGCGTTCATCGCCGCATGGACGCCGAGCGCCCCGCGATCTATCGCCCGCGCAGGGCCCGCGCGAACCCGCTGTGGCAGTGCGTGCGCCGGCACCTGCCGGAGCTGCGCGCCTCGGGCGAGGTGCGCCGCGTCGTCGAGAGGAACGTGCTCGAGCGCTTTCTCGATTGCGGCGATCCGCACCAAGGGTTTGCGCGCATCCGCTGCGGCGGCTGCGGTCACGAGCTTCTTCTCGCGTTCTCCTGCAAGACGCGCTACTTCTGCCCCAGTTGCCACCAGAAGCGCGTCCTCGCCTGGGGCGACTGGGTCGAGCACCCGGGCGCGCGCCCGGGCTTCATCCTCTTCGTGCAGACCTTCGGCGACCTGGTCAACTTCAACCCCCACATCCACGCGCTCGTCGCCGACGGCGTGTTCGAGGCTTCGGGACGCTTCGTGCCGTTGCCGCCGATCCCGGAGCCGCTCCTGGCCGAGCGGCTGCGACGCGCGGTGCTGGGCCTTCTGGTCAGGCGCGACGCAATCGATCCGGCGCTCGCCGGCCAGATGCTCTCGTGGCGCCACAGTGGTTTCAGCGTGCACAACCGCGTTCGCGTCGCTGCGGCCGACGCCGTGGGCCGAAAGAGCCTCGCGGGCTACATGCTTCGGGCGCCGTTCTCGCTGGAGAAGATGAGCTACGACGCAGCGAGGGGCGCCGTGATCTACCGCAGCCGGTTGCACGCGACTCTGAAGCGCAACTTCCAGGCGATGCCGGGCGTCCAGTGGCTGGAGCTGCTCTGCAAGCACATCCCGGACAGGAACGA
>JADLES010000241.1 GCA_020845995.1 Burkholderiales bacterium
GGCCGCAGCCCGGGATGGTGCTGATCTTCATCGCCGGCACGTTCCTGATGCGCTGCGCGGGCTGCGCGATGAACGACTGGGCGGACCGCGATTTCGACGGCAGCGTGGCGCGCACGCGCGACCGGCCGCTGGCGGCGGGCGAAATCGCGCCCGGCGAGGCGCTCGCGGTGGGCGCCGTGTTCGCGCTGTGCGCGTTTGGCCTCGCGCTGCTGCTCAACCGGTTCGCGATCCTGCTCTCTTTCGTCGCGCTGGCGATCGCCTGCCTGTACCCCTTCGCAAAACGCGTGTTCCCCCTGCCGCAGGTTTTTCTCGGCATCGCCTTCGCTTTCGGCGTGCCGATGGCCTTCGCCGCCGCGCAGGACGCCCTGCCCTGGCGGTGCTGGGCGCTCTTCGCCGCGGGTGTGCTCTACGGCTTCGCCTACGACACCGAGTACGCGATGGTTGACCGTGAGGACGACCTCAAGGTCGGCATCCACACCTCGGCGATCACGCTCGGGCGCTACGACGTGGCGGCGGTGATGATCTGCTACGTCCTCATGACCACGCTGCTGGCGTGGCTGGGCGTGGCCCTCGAGCTGCGCTGGCCCTACTACGCGGGGCTCGCGGCGGCCGCGGCGATGATGGCCTGGCACTACACGCTCATCCGCGACCGCACGCGCGAAGGCTGCTTTCGCGCGTTCCGCCACAACAACTGGGTCGGCCTCGCCATCTTTGCCGGCATCGTGGCTTCCTATTCCCTGTGAGCCGGGTCGAGCTGCTCACCGAGTTCGATTTCGCCTCGGGCGCGCGGCGCGGGGCGCGCCTGGCGCTGTACGCCGACCGGCTGGTGCTGCACGGCGACGATGCCATGGAAACCGTGCCGCTTGCGCACCTCGCCTCGGTGCGCGTCGCCTTCGAGCGCGACGCGCGCAAGTTGAACTGGGCGATCGGCCTCGCGCTCGCGGCGCTGATCCTCGCCGGGACGTCGGGCCCGCTGCAGGCCTGGATGCAGGCGCGCGCGGTAGAGGTGAAGAAGGGCGGCGCCGAGTGGCTGCAGGAGGTGCTGCTCGCTTCCTTCGAGGCGATCCAGCATCTCGCGCGCCTGTTCGTGCCGGTCGCCCTGGCGCTGTTCGCGGGCGCCGTCGGGCTGCTGTTCTTCTTCTGGCTTGGGCAGACCACGCTCACGCTCTCGTTCGCCGCGACCGAGCGGGTATTTTCCGTGCGCGGCCGCAACCGCCTGCTCTTTCAGTTCGGCGACTCGGTCGCCGAGCAGCTCGCGGCGCCGCGCGGCCGCGGCGGAGCCTAGCCGTGCGCTACACGGACCTTCGCGATTTTCTTGCCCAGCTCGAGCGACAGGGCGAGCTGAAGCGGATCGCGGCGCCGGTTTCGCCGCGGCTGGAGATGACCGAGATCTGCGACCGCGTGCTGCGCCAGGGCGGGCCGGCGCTGCTCTTCGAGAATCCGGCCGGTCACTCGATGCCGGTCCTCGGCAACCTGTTCGGCACGGTGCGCCGGATCTGCCTGGCGATGGGTGTCGCCGAACCGGCGGCGCTGCGCGAACTGGGGGCTCTGCTGGCGGTACTGCGGGAGCCCGAGCCGCCGACGGGATGGCGCGACGCCTGGGAAAAGCTGCCCCTGCTCAAGCAAGTTCTCAACATGCAACCCAGGGAAATGTCCTCCGGACCCTGCCAGGAGACAATTCGCGAGGGCAAGGGCGTGGACCTTGCGCAATTGCCGGTGCAGACTTGCTGGCCGGGCGACGCGGGTCCGCTCATCACCTGGGGCCTGACGGTAACGCGCGGGCCGCACCAGCCGCGGCAGAACCTCGGCATTTACCGTCAGCAGGTGATCGGGCCGAACCGCGTCATCCTGCGCTGGCTCGCGCATCGCGGCGGCGCGCTCGATTTCCGCGACCACGCCATCGCGAAGCCGGGCGAGCCGTTTCCTGTCGCGGTGGCGCTGGGCGCCGACCCGGCGACGATCCTGGGCGCGGTGACGCCGGTGCCCGATGCGCTCGGCGAATACCAGTTCGCGGGCCTGCTGCGCGGCTCGCGCACCGAAGTGGTCAAGTGCTTGGGCAGTGATTTGCAGGTTCCGGCTACCGCTGAGATCGTCCTCGAGGGGGTGATCCATCCGGAGGACACGGCGCTCGAAGGCCCGCACGGCGATCACACCGGCTACTACAACGAAGCCGAACGATTTCCCGTGCTCACGGTGGAGCGCATCACCGCGCGCCGCGCGCCGATCTACCACAGCACCTACACCGGCAAGCCGCCCGACGAGGCGGCGATGCTGGGTGTCGCGCTCAACGAAGTCTTCGTGCCGCTAATCCAGAAGCAGTTCCCGGAAATCCTCGACTTCTACCTGCCGCCCGAGGGCTGCTCCTACCGCATGGCGGTGGTGCGCATGCGTAAGCAGTACGCCGGGCACGCCAGGCGCGTCATGTTCGGCGTCTGGAGCGTCCTGCGCCAGTTCATGTACACCAAGTTCATCGTGGTCGTGGACGAGGACGTCGACGCGCGCGACTGGAAGGAGGTCGTCTGGGCGATCACCACCCGCGTGGACCCGGCGCGCGACACGCTGATCGCCGAGAACACGCCGATCGACTATCTCGACTTCGCCAGCCCCGTTTCGGGCCTTGGCTCGAAGATGGGCATCGACGCGACCAGCAAATGGCCCGGGGAGACGTCGCGAAACTGGGGAAAACCGATCGCGATGAGCGCCGACGTGAAGAAGCGTGTTGACGCGATCTGGCGGGAATTGAATCTCTAGCGCTCGTAGACCCAGCGCAGCAACGCGTCCATCGCCGACTGCGCCTCGCCCGCGTTCGGATGGTTCACCAGCATCACCACGACGTGGCGCCGCCCGCCGCGGTCGAGCACGTAGCCGCCGATCGCGCGCGCGTCGTTAAGGAGCCCTGTCTTGATGTGCGCCTGACCGCTGACGCCGTCGGCCTTCAGGCGCCGCTTCATGGTGCCGTCGGCGCCCACGACGGGCAGCGAGGCGATGTACTCGGGCATCACCGCGCTCTTCCACGCCGCTTGCAGCAGCGCGGCGAGCGTCGCGGCGCTGGCGCGCTCGATGCGCGAGAGCCCGACGCCGTTTTCCAGCACCAGTTCCGGGGCGGCGATGCCCTTGGCCGCGACCCAGGCGCGCAGCGCGGCGATCGCCTTCGGCGCGCTGCCCGGCGCGCCGCCCGCAGCCGCGCCGATGGTGAGGAACAGCTGCCGCCCCATGACGTTATTGGAGAACTTGTTGGTGCCGCGCACGATCTCGGCGAGCGGCGGCGATTCGTGGCTGTGCAGGAGCCGCGCGCCCGCGCCCGCCCCGCCGTCGCGCGCAACCCCAGTCCAGCCGCCGCCCAGCTCGGTCCACAGCTGGCGGAAGATGCCGCCGACCTGGTCGTTGGGCTCCAGGAGCGCGACGTTGAGGTCCTTCTCGCCGCAGCTCGCCGGATAGCGTCCGGCAAACGCAGCGCGCTGGCGCGCCGGCTCGAAGCTGGGCGCGAGCATGTCCCGAAACGCGCGGCCCTCGGGGCAAGCCCCCTCGGCCAGGCGCAGCACGCTCGCCACCGTGAGCGCGGGCGGGCGTGGCTCGACGTGAATGCGCACCGTCCCGCGCTCGAGGTCGGGCTGGAATGCAAAGCGCAGCGAACGGAAATTGACCAGCAGCGCATCGGGCAGCACGTTGTACGGGCGGAACGGGTCGCCATCGAAGCGTCCGGCGTCGCCCGCCGCGCCCTCGAAGTAGCCGCGGTCGAGCACGAGGTCGCCGCGGATCTCGCGCAAGCCCTTGCCGCGCAGCTCGCGCAGCAGGATCCAGAACGACTCGAGGTCGAGCCTCGGGTCGCCGCCCCCCTTCAGCATCAGCTCGCCTTCGAGCACGCCGTCGCGCGGCGCGACGGCGATCCACGCCTCGGTTTTCCACCGGTAGGCGGGCCCCAGCAGCTCGAGCGCCGCGTAGGTCGTCAGCAGCTTCATGACCGAGGCCGGGTTCATCGGCGCGGCGGCGTTCAGCGCGAGTTCGGCGCGGCCGCTGCCCGCTTCCTGGACGACGATGGCGACGCTGGACAGGGGAACCTTCGCCGCCGTCAGCCCCTGCGCGACCGCTGCGGGCAGCGCGCTTTGCGCTTCGGCGCCCCTGCTCGCCAGGGCAAGCAGCAGGACAAGAACAATCCGGGTGTGTAGGACAGACACGGCCGGATTCTAGTCAACACTTGAAATCCGCCCCGGCGGCCGCTATCATTAGCACTCGCGACTCATGAGTGCTAGCAACTGGCCGGTACGTCCGTGCCGATATGCCAGCAAGTGTCTGTAAATATTAACGAATTCGATTGGAGACTCGTATGAAGATTCGTCCATTGCATGACCGAGTGATCGTCAAGCGCATCGATGAAGAGCGCAAATCCGCCGGGGGGATCGTGATTCCGGACACCGCCGCAGAGAAGCCCGACCAGGGCGAGATCGTCGCGGTCGGCAAGGGCAAGAAGGATGACGCGGGCAAGCTGATCGCGCTCGACGTCAAGCCCGGCGACAAGGTGCTGTTCGGCAAGTACTCCGGGCAGACCGTGAAAGTGAAGGGAGAAGAACTCCTCGTCATGCGCGAGGAGGACATCATGGGCGTGATCGAGGGCCACTGAGCCGCCGCTTCCACGCGAACCCACGAACAAGCCAACCAGGAGAGATTTGCATGGCAGCCAAAGAAGTACGTTTTCACGAAGGCGCGCGGACCAAGATGGTCCATGGATTGAACATCCTGTCCGACGCAGTCAAGGTCACGCTCGGCCCCAAGGGCCGCAACGTGGTGCTCGAGCGCTCGTTCGGCGCCCCCACCGTCACCAAGGACGGCGTCTCGGTCGCCAAGGAGATCGAGCTGAAGGACAAGTTCGAGAACATGGGCGCGCAGATGGTGAAGGAAGTCGCCTCCAAAACGTCGGATGTGGCCGGCGACGGCACCACCACCGCCACCGTGCTCGCGCAGGCGATCGTGCGCGAAGGCATGAAATACGTCGCCGCGGGCATGAACCCGATGGATTTGAAGCGCGGCATCGACAAGGCCGTGGTCGCGGTCGTCGACGAGCTGAAGAAGATCTCCAAGGAGTGCAAGACCTCCAAGGAAATCGCCCAGGTCGGCTCGATCTCGGCCAACTCCGACAACGACATCGGCAAGATCATCGCCGACGCGATGGACAAGGTCGGCAAGGAAGGCGTGATCACCGTCGAGGACGGCAAGAGCCTGCAGAACGAGCTCGACGTCGTCGAGGGCATGCAGTTCGACCGGGGGTATCTCTCGCCCTATTTCATCAACAACCCGGACAAGCAGATCGCGGTGCTGGACGATCCCTACATTCTCCTGCACGACAAGAAGGTGAGCTCGATCCGCGAGCTGCTGCCGCTCCTTGAGCAGGTGGCCAAGTCCGGCAAGCCGCTGCTGATCATCGCCGAGGAAGTCGAGGGCGAGGCGCTGGCGACGCTGGTGGTCAACAACATTCGAGGGATCCTCAAGACGGTGGCCGTCAAGGCGCCGGGCTTCGGCGACCGCAGGAAGGCGATGCTGGAAGACATGGCGATCCTCACCGGCGGCACGGTCATCAGCGAGGAGCTGGGCCTGAAGCTGGAGAACGTGACCCTCAAGGACCTCGGCCGCGCCAAGAAGATCGAGTCCGGCAAGGAGAACACCACCATCATCGACGGCGCCGGCAACAAGAAGGACATCGAGGGCCGCGTCAAGATGATCCGCGTGCAGATCGAGGAAGCGACCAGCGACTACGACCGCGAGAAGCTCCAGGAGCGCGTGGCGAAGCTCGCCGGCGGCGTGGCGCTGATCAAGGTGGGCGCGGCGACCGAAGTCGAGATGAAGGAGAAGAAGGCCCGCGTCGAGGACGCGCTGCACGCCACGCGCGCGGCGGTGGAAGAGGGCGTGGTGCCGGGCGGCGGCGTGGCGTTCCTGCGCGCGAGGAAGGCGCTCGAAGGCAAGCTCAAGGCCGCCAACCACGACCAGGAAGCCGGCATCAAGATCGTGATCCGCGCCCTGGAAGAGCCGATGCGCCAGATCGTCGCCAACTCGGGCGCCGAGCCCTCGGTGGTGCTCAACAAGGTCAGCGAAGGCAAGGGCGTGAACTACGGCTACAACGCGCAGACCGACGAGTTTGGTGACCTCGTGGAAATGGGCGTCATCGACCCGACCAAGGTCGCGCGCACGGCGCTGCAAAACGCGGCGTCCGTCGCCGGCCTGATGCTCACCACCGACGCGATGGTCGCGGAGCAGGTGGAAGAGAAAAAGGGCGGCGGTGGCGGCCATGACCACGGCGGCATGGGTGGCATGGGCGGCATGGGCGGCATGGACATGTAACTCGGCGCGAGCCGACTGTCCTGAGAAGGGGCGCTCCGGCGCCCCTTTTCTTTTGTATTAGACTGCACTGGGGAAGGGGAGAGCGATGCGCATCCTGGTCGCGGAGGACGACGCCATCCTGGCCGATGGCCTGACGCGTGCGCTGCGCCAGTCGGGCTACGCCGTGGACTGGGTGAAAACCGGACTCGAGGCCGACAGCGCGCTCGATGCCAACGACTTCGACCTGCTGATCCTCGACCTCGGGCTGCCGAAGAAGTCCGGACTCGAGGTGCTGCGCCGGCTGCGCGGCCGCGACTCGCGCATGCCCGTGCTGATCCTCACCGCGCTCGATGGCGTGCACGACCGCGTGCGCGGGCTGGATGCCGGCGCCGACGACTACATGCCCAAGCCCTTCGAACTCGCCGAGCTGGAAGCGCGCGTGCGCGCGCTCACCCGCCGCGGCATGGCCGGCGGCCCCACGCTCCTTCGCCACGGTGCGCTCACCTACGACCAGGTGGGGCGCGTCGCGCGCATCAACGGCGAGGCGATCGAGCTCTCGGCGCGCGAAGTGAGCCTGCTGGAAATCTTCCTGCAGCGCGCCGGGCGCCTGGTCTCCAAGGACCAGCTGGTGGGGCACCTGTGCGAGTGGGGCGAGGAAGTCTCCGGCAACGCGATCGAGGTCTACGTGCACCGCCTCAGGAAAAAGCTCGAGCCCGGCGGCGTGCGCATCGTGACCGCGCGCGGCTTGGGCTACAGCCTCGAGAAATCCACCGCTTGATATAATTGCGCCCCTGTAAAACCGCCCTGGCTCCCAGGGTGTCCTCAAGGCCAAGTAGCTCAGTTGGTAGAGCAGCGGACTGAAAATCCGCGTGTCGGTGGTTCGATTCCGCCCTTGGCCACCAA
>JADLES010000242.1 GCA_020845995.1 Burkholderiales bacterium
GGCCGCTACCATCTCGCGCTCGAGAAGCGCTCGCTGTCCGCCGAGCAGCTGCACGCGATGCTGCTCGCCTGGATCGGCCGCTACCCGATCGTCTCGATCGAAGACCCGTTCGCCGAGCACCACGCGGAAGCGATGGCGTCGTTTACGCGCACGGCGGGTGCGAGGGTGCAGGTCGTGGGCGACGATTTCCTGGTGACGAATGCATTCAGAGTGGAAAAAGCGAAAACAATCGGTGCTTGCAATACGGTGCTCCTCAAGCCCAACCAGGCCGGCACCCTCACCGAGACGCTCGCCTGCTGGCGCGCCGCCCGGGAGGCGGGCTACGGCGCGATCGTGTCCGCGCGCTCGGGCGAGACCGAGGACACCTCGATCGTTCACCTGGCGGTGGGCTGGGGCGTGCCGCAACTCAAGGTGGGCAGCTTCGCCCGCTCCGAGCGCATGGCCAAGTGGAACGAGGGCCTGAGGATCGAGGAAGCGCTCGGCGGCAAGGCCCTGCCCTACCCCGCCCGCAAGCTTTTCAGGAAACGGAGCCCAGACCCTGGCTCGTAAGCCGGTAGCGGCGATCGCAGGTCGCGGCGGCGGCCTCCGAATGGGTGACGAGGATCCCGGCGGCGCCGTGCGCGACGACCTGCT
The DNA here is from genome assembly GCA_020845995.1 of Burkholderiales bacterium. Lineage (GTDB taxonomy): Bacteria > Pseudomonadota > Gammaproteobacteria > Burkholderiales > SG8-39 > RBG-16-66-20. The sequence goes on from JADLES010000242.1 coordinate 634, forward strand.
CGCGCAGGAGCGCCAGCACCTGGCGCGCGTTCTCCTGGTCGAGGTTGCCAGTGGGCTCGTCGGCGAGCACGAGCCTCGGCTCCCCCACCAGCGCGCGCGCGATGGCGACCCGCTGCAGCTCCCCGCCCGACAGTTCCCGCGGCATGCTCTCCTCGCGGCCGGCCAGACCGACCGCATTGAGGTTTTTCAAGGATCGTTCCCTAATTTTTCCGGATGGAAAGCCACGCAGCAGCAACGGCAAACCCACATTCTGCTCGACCGTCAGGTGCGGCAGAACGTGGAAGGCCTGGAACACGAAGCCGAACCGGTCCCGGCGCAGCAGCGTGCGCGCATCGTCGTCCAGCGCGCCGATCGCCCGGCCCTCGAAGCGCACCTCCCCGGCATCGGGCGGCTCCAGCCCGGCGATGATGTTGAGCAAGGTGGACTTGCCGACGCCCGACTCGCCGAGCACGGCGACGTACTCCCCTTGACTCACATCAAGGGAAACGGCATTGAGGACCGTACGCTCGCCGAAGCGCTTGGTCAGGCCGGAGACCCGCAGCATGTTCCGGCATCCTAGACACCTTGCGGGCCGCTTGCTAGACTGGTTTTTCGAGGAGGAAAACATGAAATACACACACCGTGCAGTGATCGCCGCCGTGCTCGCGGCAGGGTTGTTCGCCGCGCCGGCGGCCGCCCAGCAGAAGCTCAAGATCGGCTTCATCTCCACGTTCTCCGGCCCGGGCGGCATCATCGGCCAGGACATGAAGAATTCGGTCGAACTCGCGCTCGATCACCTGAACCGCAAGGTGGGCGGCCTGGAGACCGAGATCATCTACGGCGACGACCAGCAGAAGCCCGACGTGGGCAAGCAGGTCTCCGACGAGATGGTGAAGAAGCACCACGTCAACTTCGTCGCCGGGATCATCTGGTCGAACGTGATGCTGGCGGTCGCGCCGTCGGTGACCGGCGCGGGCACCCTGATGATCGGCACCAACGCCGGCCCGCACCAGATGTCGGGCGAGCTGTGCAACGAGCGCTACTTCACGACCTCGTGGCAGAACGACCAGACGCCGGAGGCGATGGGAAAATACATGAGCGACCAGGGCCTGAACGACGTCTACCTGATGGCGCCGAACTATGCCGCGGGCAAGGACATGCTCACCGGCTTCAAGCGCACGTTCAAGGGCCGCATCGCCGGCGAGGTGTACACCACCGTCAACCAGCCCGACTACCAGGCCGAGATCGCGCAGCTGCGCGCGAAGAACCCGAAGGCGGTGATGGTGTTCTACCCGGGCGGCATGGGGATCAACTTCCTCAAGCAGTATTCCCAGGCCGGCTTGCGCGGCCAGTTCCCGCTCTACTCCGTGTTCACGGTCGATGAGCTCACGCTCCCCGCGCTCAAGCACACCGCGCTCGGGCAGTATGAGACGCGCATCTGGAGCCCCGACCTGAAGAATCCCGCCAACGAGAAGTTTGTCGGTGACTACAAGAAGAAATACGGCAAGCTGCCCTCGTTCTACGGGGCGCAGAGCTACGACGGCATCATGCTCATCGACTCGGCGGTGCGCGCGGTGAAGGGCAACCTCGCCGACCAGAAGGGCATGATCGCGGCGATGCGCAAGGCCAACTTCCACTCGGTGCGCGGCAAGTTCGCGTTCGGCCACAACCACACGCCGATCCAGAACTTCTACCTCCTGAAGGCCGTGGCGGGACCGACGCCCGGCGGCGACCCGGTGATGGAGATCCAGAAAACCGTGTTCGCCAACTACAAGGACTCCTACGAGCAGAAGTGCAAGATGAAGTGGTAGCAGGCCAGCGGCCTGGATGAAGGGGCGCCGGGCGCCCCTTTTTTTTGATGAATCTGGTCCTGATCGCCGAACAGACGCTGAACGGGCTGCAGCTCGGCGTGATGCTGTTCCTGATGGCGGCGGGCTTGACGCTGATCTTCGGCATCATGAATCTCGTCAACCTCGCGCATGGCTCGCTGTACATGGTCGGCGCCTATCTCGCCACGTGGTTCACCCAGGCGACCGGCTCCTGGCCTCTCGGGGTGCTCCTCGCCCTCGGCGGCACGCTGCTCGTGGGCATGGCGGTCGAGCTGGTCGCCCTGCGCAACCTCTACGAGCGCGACCACCTCGACCAGGTGCTCGCCACCTTCGGGCTGATCCTGTTCTTCAACGAGCTGGTCGCGATCCTGTGGGGTCGCTCCTCGATCTACAGCAGCCTGCCCGGATACCTCATCGGGCACGTGGAGCTGGGCGGCGGGCTGCGCTATCCGCTGTACCGCCTCGTGATCATCGGCGCCGGCCTCGCCACCGCCGCGGGGCTCTGGTACGTCGTGGCGCGCACGCGCCTGGGCATGCTCATCCGCGCGGGCGCGTCGAACCGGGGGATGGTCGCCGCGCTCGGCATCAACATCCGCCTGCTCTACACCGTCGTGTTCGGCTTCGGCGCCGCGCTCGCCGGCCTCGCCGGGCTGCTCGCCGGACCGATCTACGCGGTGCAGCCGGGGATGGGCGAGCAGATCCTGATCCAGGTGTTCGTGGTGATCGTGATCGGCGGCATCGGCTCGATCCGCGGCGCGCTCGCCGGCGCGCTCATCGTCGGCGTCGTGGACACGCTCGGGCGCGCGTTCCTCAAACCGGCGCTGGCGGAGATCTTCACGCAATCGGTGGCCGACGCGGCGGGGCCGGCGCTCGCCTCGATGCTGATCTACCTGCTGATGGCGGCGGTGCTGGCGTTCCGCCCGGCCGGCCTGTTCCCGGCGGCGCGATGAGCGCCTCGCCGCGCACCTGGGTGCTGCTCGCGCTGCTCGCGCTGCTCGCGGCGGTGCCGCCGCTCGCCGCCTGGCTGAACGAGCCCTTCTACCTCGACCTCTTTCGCCGCATCATGATCTTCGCCATCGCCGCGGCGAGCCTCAACCTGATCCTCGGCTACGGCGGCATGGTGTCCTTCGGCCACGCCGCCTACCTCGGCATCGGCGCCTACGCGGTCGGCGTGCTCGGCTTCTACGACATCCACAACGGCTGGCTGCAATGGAGCGTGGCGATCGGCGCCTCGGCGCTGGCCGCGCTCGCCATCGGCGCGGTGTCGGTGCGCACGAGCGGCATCTATTTCATCATGATCACGCTTGCCTTCACGCAGATGCTGTACTACCTCGGCGTGTCCCTCGCCGAGTACGGCGGCGACGACGGCCTGCGGCTCTCCTCGCGCAGCCGCTTCGAGGGCCTGTTCGATCTCGCCGACGCGGCGACGTTCTACTACGTGGTGTTCGGCCTGCTCGCCGGCACGCTGCTGCTCATCCACCGCCTGGTGAATTCGCGCTTCGGCATGCTGCTGCGCGCGGCGCGCTCGAACGAGCCGCGCACACGGGCGATCGGCGTCTCGCCCTA
>JADLES010000243.1 GCA_020845995.1 Burkholderiales bacterium
CAGATCGCGACCGCCAGCCCGAAGTGGAAGCCCGGCGACTACATTCCGCTCGCGATCCTGATCCGCCAGCCGTCGGGCTTCTTCGTTCGCAGCGACGGCCCCTACAAGAGCTGGGCCGACGTGGTCAAGGCGGCCAAGGCGAATCCCGGCAAGCTCAAGGTGGGGGTGACGGGCTTCGGCACGCTCGACGACATGACGGTCAACTACTTCGCGTCCAAGGGCATCCGGATGACCTCGGTGCCCTACGCCAAGCCGGGCGAGCGCTACGCGGCGGTGCTCGGCGGCCATGCCGACGTGCTCTACGAGCAGGCGGGCGACGTGCGGGCGATGATCGACGGCGGCAAGCTGAAGCCGGTGATCTTTTTCCACACCGACCGCGTCTACGACGTGTTTCCCGAGGTGCCTTCGTCCAGGGAGCTGGGCTTCGACATCACCCTGCCGCAGTTCCGCTCGATCATCGTGCGCGCGGGCACCGACCCGAAGCGCGTCAAGGTCCTGTCCGACGCGATCGAGAAGGCGGCCAGCGATCCCGAGTACTACGCCTACCTGAAGCAGCAATGGGCGCTGCGCGACAGCTTCATCCCCGGCAAGGATGCGCAGAAGTTCATGGATCGCGAGCTGGCGGCGATGAAGAAGGTCGCCGCGCTGCTCCCCAAGAAGTAGTAGCGTGCTCGACCGGCTCGCCAGGGCCGCTCCCTACGCTGTCCTGCTGGGAGTGGCGGCCGGACTTTACGCGGTCGCCGGGAGGTTCGAGTTCAGCGCTCCGGCGGGGCGCATCGGGCCCGACGCATGGCCCAAGCTCGTGCTCGGGCTGCTCGCGGTGGTTTGCCTCTACGAGATCGTGCGCAGCCTGTCCGCCGGGCGGGAAATCTCGGGGCTGCTGCAATCCCTGCTCGAGCAGGCTGCCGACGGGCCGGCCGGCGAGGCACCGGCCGGCGACGCGGCCGAGGCAGGATCGTGGCGCCGGCTCGCGACCGGAATCGGCGTCACGATCTTGTATGTGGCGCTGATCGGCGTTCTCGGCTTCACGGTCGCGACCGTGCTCTATCTCGCCGCCTTCATGCGCGCCGGCAACTATCGACGGTATCCGGTCATCGCGACCGCGAGCGTCGCCGGAACGGCGGTGCTCGTCTTCGTCTTCATGCGCGTCGTCTACGTTTCCCTGCCAGCGGGAATCGGTCCGTTCGCGACGTTTTCCTTCGCCGTGCTCTCGCTGATCGGCGTGAAGTAGGGCCGCCGTGCCGGACCTGCTCGTGCATCTTGGCGGCGGCTTCGCGGCGGTGCTCCAGCCGACGAACCTCGCCGTGCTGGCGATCGGCCTGGTGCTCGGCCTGCTGGTGGCGGTGCTGCCGGGGCTGACGCTGGTCATGGGCGTCGTGCTTGCGCTGCCTTTCACCTACCACATGGGGCTGACCCCGGCGGTGATCCTGCTCACGGCGATGTACGTGTCCGGGACCTACGGCGGCGCCTTCACCTCGATTCTGTTCCGCATTCCCGGCGAACCGATCGACGTGCCGCTGCTCTGGGATGGCTATGCGATGGCGCGCGGCGGCGCGCCCGCCAAGGCGCTGGGCTGGACGCTGTTCGGGGCGCTCGGCGGCGGGTTGGTGGCCGCCGTGGTGCTGGTGCTGCTCTCGCAGCCCGTCGCGCGCCTCGCGCTCACGTTCTCGGCGCCCGAGTTCTTCGCGATCATCCTGTTCGGCCTGACCAGCGTCGTGTCGCTCGGCGGCGGCTCGGTCAGCAACGCGCTCATCAGCCTGTTCATCGGCCTCCTGATCGCCACGGTCGGCACCGACGAGACCTATGGCACGGAGCGCTTCGTGTTCGGCGTGCGCATGCTGAGCGACGGCATCGAATACCTGCTGGTGATGGTCGGCGCCTACGGCCTGGGCGAGGTGTTCACGCGCCTCGAGCAGGGGTTCGGGACCAGCCCGCTCGAGGCCGCGAGGGGCGGGTCGATCCGCACCGAACTGCCCCGCCTGCGCGAGCTGATGGCGATCAAGGCGACGTTCGCGCGCAGCTCGCTCATCGGCATCCTGGTGGGAATCGTGCCGGGGGCGGGCGCGACCATCGCGTCGTTCGTCTCCTACGGCGCGGAGGCCCAATACGGCAGGCGCCGCAGGCAGCTGGGCAGCGGCATCCCGGAGGGCATCCTCGCGCCGCAAACCGCGGCCACGGCGTCCGTCGGCGGCGCGCTGATCCCGCTGCTGACCATGGGGATCCCCGGCAGCGGCGCGACCGCGATCATTCTGGCGGCCTTTCTCCTCAAGGGCGTGCAGCCCGGGCCGCAGGTGTTCGTGACCTCGGGCGACACGGTGTACGCCATTTTCGCCGCGCTTTTCGTCGCCGTGCTCGGCATGTGCCTGCTCGGCTATTTCGCGATCAAGCTGCTGGTGAAGGTGCTGGCGTTTCCGGAGGCCGTGGTCTCGGCGTTCGTGGTGATGTTCTGCTTCATCGGCGCGCTCGCCGCGCGCAACAACCTTGCCGACCTGTACGTCATCACCGCCTTCGGCATCCTCGGCTACCTGTTCGAGCGGTTCCGCTTTCCGATCGCGCCGCTGGTGCTCGGCGCCATCCTCGGGCCGCTCGCCGAAAACGCCTTCATGACCACGATGATCAGCCACGACAACGACTGGACCGTGCTCTTCACGCGCCCGGTGGCGGGTGTGGTGATGGTTCTGTCGATCATCGCGTTCGCCTATCCGGTGCTGCGGCGCTGGCGCGCGCGATAGAATCGCGCCATGGCGGCCAACCCGAGCATCCGGAATCCGGCGCGCAACGCGGTGGCGGACCTGGTGGCGCGCGCGGGCGCGGCGCAAGCCGGGTTCGCGCGCTGGCCGCAGGAGCGCATCGACGAGGCGGCGCTCGCCTGCGGTTGGGCGATCATGAAGCCGGAGAACAACCGGCGCCTGGCCGAGACGGCGGTGCGCGATTCGGGCCTGGGCAAGGTCGCGGACAAGCTCGCCAAGAACCACCGCAAGACGCTCGGCCTGCTGCGCGACATCGCCGGCGTGAGGACGGTCGGGGTGATCGCCGAGTATCCCGAGAAGGGTATCACCGAGATCGCGCGGCCGGTCGGCGTCGTGGCCGCGATCACGCCTTCGACCAACCCGGGCGCGACGCCCGCCAACCAGATCATCAACGCTCTGAAATGCGGCAACGCGATCATCCTCGCCCCCTCGCCGAAAGGCTATTCGACTTGTGAATTGCTGTTGGATTTCATTTACAAAGAGTTTGAAAAAATAAAAGCGCCTCCAGACCTCGTCCAGCTCCTGCCGGCTCCGGTCACCAAGGAAGCGACGCTCGAGCTGATGCGCCAGGCCGACCTGGTCGCCGCCACCGGCTCGCAGTCGAACATCCGCGCCGCCTACTCCAGCGGCACGCCCGCGATCGGCGTGGGCATGGGCAACGTGGTGTCGATCGTGGATGCCAGCGCCGATCCCGCCGACGCGGCGGCGAAGATCGCGCTCTCCAAGACCTTCGACAACGCGACCAGTTGCTCTTCCGAAAACTCGGTTGTCATTTTGAATTCGGTTTATCCGGAAATGATCGAGTCATTGAAGCGCGAAGGTGGAGAGCTGCTCGATTCCTCTGAAAAAGCAAAGCTCCAGGCGGTGATGTTCCCGGACGGCAAGCTCTCGCCGGCGACCACCGCGCAGTCGGCGGCGCGGATCGCGGGCCTTGCGGGGCTCGCCCGCACGGGGAAATTCCTCATGGTGGAGGAGAGCGGAACCGGCCCCTCCTGCCCGTTCTCCGGCGAGAAGCTCGCGCCGGTGCTCGCGGTGTACAGGGCGGCGAGCTTCGAGGAGGCGATGGCGCTCACCGCCCGCATCTACGACTACCAGGGCAAGGGACACTCGGTGTCGCTGCATTCGAAGGACGAATCGCAGGCGCTGCGGCTCGGGCTGGAGCTGCCGGTCGCCCGCGTCATCGTCAACCAGGCGCACTGCATGGCCACCGGCGGCAGCTTCGACAACGG
>JADLES010000244.1 GCA_020845995.1 Burkholderiales bacterium
ACGCCATCGAGCACCAGGCAGTGCAGATGGTTGTTCAGGTTCGCCGCCGAGCCGAATCGCTGGATGAGGGTGACCGCGCCGGTGTCGGCTGTGGCACGCTTCAGGCCTGCCTGCCTGAGCAGAAACCGCCCGATGACGCGATGCACGATGCGCAGCACCGGCGTGAGCAGTTCGGGCTGCGCCGCGAACAGGATTCGCAGCGCAACGGGAAACGACAGCACCCACTGCCTGACCGGCACGCGCGGGATCACCTGATCGACCAGGTATGCGGCGCTCTCGGCCATGCGCCGCGCGCCGCATGAAGGGCAGAACCCGCGTCGCTTGCAGGAAAACGCCACCACCTTCTCGTGTGCGCAGTCAACACAGCGCACCAGTAAGAATCCGTGCGCCAGAACGCCGCATTCGAGAAAGGCCTCGAACTCGTCCTTGACGAACCCGGGCAGGCCCGTGCCGGACCTGGCCTGGACCTCGGCGAGGAACGTCTCGAGGTGTTCGCGCACCAGGCAGTGCAGGATCGCCTCTTCCGGGCGCCGCCGCTCGTACCGGACCGTGTGCGCCGGCTCGGCGCGCAGCACGGCCTTGCGCTCCGGTCCCATCCGGACTGAAACGCGCGAACCACGATCGCGCGCCACCGCGATCTCGCACCCGACGCAAAAGGCGAGCCCAGATCAACGACCGGCACGGCAACGGTGTTCCCCAGAAGGCGATCGCGGCGCGCGAGATCCGTATCCCGGTCTGCTACGGCGGGGCGTTCGGGCCGGATCTCGTGGAAGTGGCCCGGGCGCACGACCTGACGTCCGACGAGGTGGTGAGCATCCACGCGCAGTCGCCGCACGTGGTGTACATGCTCGGCTTCGCGCCCGGCTTTCCGTACATCGCCGGCCTGGACGAGCGCCTAGTGATGCCGCGGCGGGCAAGCCCGCGGTTGAAGGTTCCGCTCGGCACCATCGCGATCGCCGGCAGCCAATCGGTGGTGTACTCGCTCGAGACCCCCGGCGGCTGGAATCTCATCGGGCGCACGCCGCTGCGCGTCTTCACGCCGGAGATGGACCCGCCGTGCCTGCTGCGCGCCGGCGACGAAGTGCGCTTCGTCCCGATCACGCGCGAGGAGTACGACGCGCAGTGCGCGGGCGCGCCGCACGCGGCGCCGGAGCGGGCGTGAGCATCGAGGTGCTCCGGCCCGGGCTGCTCACCATCGTCCAGAACCTCGGGCGATTCGGATATCAGCGCTACGGCGTGGTGGCGAGCGGGGTCATGGACGAGTGGGCGGCGCGGCTCGCCAACGCGGCGGTCGGCAACGACGCGCGCGATGCCGCGCTCGAGATCACGCTGCAGGGGCCGGTGCTGCGCTTCGGCGCACCGGCCCTCGTGGCGGTCTGCGGTGCGGACCTCGCGCCGCACATCGCGGGCGAGGCGTTTCCACAGGGCCGCCCGGTGCTGGTGCGCGCCGGCGCGGTGCTCGAGTTTCGCGCCGGCGCGCAGGGCTGCCGCGCGTATCTCGCGGTGCGCGGCGGGTTCCAGGTGCCGGAGGTGCTGGGCAGTCGCAGCACGTACGTGCGCGCGGCGCTCGGCGGGCTCGCAGGCCGGGCGCTCAGGAAGGGCGACCAGCTCCTGGTCCCATCGTATGCGCCCGGCTGGTACCCCGCGCTCGACCGCGCGCTCGCCGCGGGCGATGAGCCGTTCGCGGCACCGCGCTGGTCGGTCGGATTCACGGCGGTGCCGGCGCGGGCGCGCCGCGTACGTGGCGGCGGTCGACCTGCCGCGCCTCGCGCAGTCCCGCCCGCTCGAGCGCTTCGCCTTCGCGCTGGTGACGCTTGCCGAGGCGCAGCAGGCGTATCTCGCACGCGAGCGCGAGCTGGCGCAGATTCGCGAGGCGATTGACTTCCAGCGGAGGCGGTGATGCACGCGATCGATTTCAACTGCGACATGGGCGAGGGCTTCGGCGCGTGGCGCATGGGCGACGACCTTGCGCTCCTCGATCACGTCACCTCGGCCAACGTGGCGTGCGGGTTTCACGCCGGCGATCCCGCGACGATCCGCGCACCGTGAAGGCCGCGGTGGAGAAGGGCGTCGCGGTCGGTGCGCATCTCTCGCTCCCCGACCTGCAGGGCTTCGGCCGGCGTCCGATGCAGGTGAGCCCCGACGAGGTCTACGACCTCGTCGTCTACCAAGTGGGCGCGGTCGACGCCTTCGCGCGCGCCGCCGGCGGCCGGCTGAGCCACGTCAAGGCGCACGGCGCGCTCTACAACATGGCGGCGAAGGATCGCGCGCTGGCGGGCGCGATCGCCGCCGCGGTACGCGACGTCGACTCCTCGCTCATCCTCTTCGCGCTCTCCGGGAGCGAGCTCGTCGCGGCGGCGAGGGCGGCCGGCGTGACGCCGGCCGCCGAGGTGTTCGCGGACCGCTCCTACCAGGACGACGGATCGCTCACGCCGCGCGGGCAGCCCGGCGCGATGATCGAAGACGTCGAACAATCGGTCGAGCAAGTGAGGAGCATGGTGTTCGAGGGCGTCGTGCGCGCGCAAAGCGGCAAGGCGGTGCCCGTGCGGGCCGACACCCTGTGCATCCATGGGGATCAGGCCGGGGCGCTCGCGTTCGCGCAGCGCATCCGCGCCGCGCTGGTGGGTGCCGGCGCCCAGGTGCGCGCCATTCGCGCTTGAGGGGCTCGATCGGGCCTCGAAGCGGTCTCAGGCGAGGAGCGCATGGCCGTTGCGCCGCGCCTCAGGACCGCAACGGAGGAAAGACCATCTGATAAGATCGCCCGTCCGCGGAGAGGTGGCGGAGCGGTCGAATGCGGCAGACTCGAAATCTGTTGTCCGGCTTGCCAGACCGGGGTCGCGGCACGTGACCGAATCCCTCCCTCTCCGCCAGAACGGCCCAAGCTAGCCGTACACCTCGCGCCGGTGTCCGACCTTGACGAGCAGCACCACGTGAGCCCGGTCGTCGACGGTGTACACAGCCCGGTAGTCGCCCTGCCGGATCCGGTAGGCGTCAGCTGCGCCCGCCAGCTTCTCGCAGCCCGGCGGGCGCGGATTCTCCGCGAGGTTCCCGATCGCGGCGGCGAGGCGCTGTCGCAGCTTCGTCGGCTCGACCGCGGCGAGCTCCTTGGCGGCGCTCGCCTTGGCGACCAACCTATATGCGGCCACGCCGCTTCATGTTCTTGACGACGACGGCGAAGTCGACTTCCGGCTCCGCGGTCCGATGCTCGATCGCCGCTAGGTCGGCGGCATCCTCCGCGAGAATGCGCCGCACGGCCTCGTTCACGATCTCCGAGATCGAACGGTCGGTCGCCGCGGCCTTGAGGCGTAGAGCGCGATGCAGGTCCGAATCCACATAGACGGTCGCGCGCTTCTTGGCATCCATGGCGCATCCTAACGCTATAACGTCATAACGTCAAAGCGAAACCGGGGCGCCGTGGAGCCGACCCGCGTACGATTTTCTCGGCGCCGCGTGACGCGCCTCGGGCGCGCCGACCCCGATCGCGCCAGCAGGCGCCCGTAGGCCGCAATGGCGCGACAAGCTAGACTGCGGCCGTGGCGGCGACACGGGTGGCGCTCGCGGGACTGGCGGCGCTCGCCGTGGCGATGGGCATCGGCCGCTTCGCCTTCACGCCGGTGCTGCCGATGATGCTGCACGACGCTGGCCTGTCGGTGGTGCAGGGCGGCTGGCTCGCCTCGGCCAACTACCTCGGCTATCTGGCAGGCGCGCTGTGGGCGGGCGCGGTGCGCGCGCGGGGCGACGTCGCGATCCGCGGCGGTCTGGCGGTGATCGGCTTCACGACCCTCGGCATGGCGCTCGATGCGGGCCTCGAGGGCTGGGCGATGTTGCGCGCGGTTGCCGGCGTCGCGAGCGCCTGGGGGCTGATCCACACCTCGGCGTGGGCCTTCGAGCACATTGCGCCGGCCGGCAAGCCGGCGCTCGCGGGCATCGTCTTCGCGGGCGTCGGCGTCGGCATCATCGCTGCCGGCGGCCTCTGCGTGCTGCTCATGGCGTATCACCCTAGACACGGCAGTTGACGGCGCCGTTCTCGCCGGAGACCCTTGCGGGCAGTGCGTTTGAGTCCGATAGCGGAGGCCACCCGATGGGTGAGGCGAGATTGCGCCGTAAAAACATGGAATTGGAGCA